>NZ_JBFRHD010000017.1:0-155340 GCF_052115685.1 Cupriavidus sp. 2KB_3 | reverse complement strand
ACAAGGAAATGGTTATGCCGGGCGACAACGTGTCGATCACCGTCAAGCTGATCGCCCCGATCGCCATGGAAGAAGGTCTGCGCTTCGCTATCCGTGAAGGCGGCCGTACCGTCGGCGCCGGCGTCGTGGCAAAGATCCTCGACTAAGCAATTGTTCCTGGGACATGTCTTCGGGCATGTCCCCTTTTATCTGGGCGCACGCGCTCATCGCTCTTTCAAGGAAATATCATGCAGAACCAGAAGATCCGTATCCGCCTGAAGGCTTTCGACTATCGCCTGATCGACCAGTCGGCCGCCGAAATCGTGGATACCGCCAAGCGCACGGGCGCGATCGTCAAGGGCCCGGTGCCCCTGCCGACCCGCATCCAGCGTTTTGACATCCTGCGTTCGCCGCACGTCAACAAGACCAGCCGCGATCAGTTCGAGATCCGGACCCACCAGCGCCTGATGGACATCGTCGACCCGACGGACAAGACCGTTGACGCGCTGATGAAGCTGGACCTGCCGGCCGGCGTGGACGTCGAGATCAAGGTGTAAGCTTGCCTGACCCGGGCCGGTTCGCCGGCCCGCTGCAGCAAAAACGGCGAACGCAAGTTCGCCGTTTTTGCTTTCGGGCAACACGAGTTCTACTCGGATGGCGCCCGTATCGGCACGCAACGTGTCGAAATTTGCCCGGAAGTGCGGGAATCGTCCCACTTTCAGGCAAAAGAAGGCCGGCACCCTCAAGAAAAGGCGCGGTGCATGTTGCCCTTTCCAAACTACTGCGATATAGTGTAAGGCTACCCGTTTATCCGGGTAGTGGGGACCGTTTTGGTCGTGCGCAATCCTTTTCGCGCAACCCGCACATCGCACAGTTTTCGTGTATCAATCAGCCCCGGCCAATCGCAGCTGGGAATGGAGCAAACCATGAGCCTTGGCCTTGTAGGTCGCAAGGTTGGCATGACCCGTATTTTCACGGACGACGGTGATTCGATTCCCGTTACCGTGGTCGAGGTCGGCGACAACCGCGTGACGCAAATCAAGACGGACGAGACCGACGGTTATACCGCGGTTCAAGTCACCTTCGGCAGCCGCCGCGCAAGCCGCGTTACCAAGCCGCTGGCGGGTCACCTCGCCAAAGCCGGCGTGGAAGCCGGTGAAGTCATCAAAGAATTCCGCATCGATGCAGCCAAGGCTGCCGAGCTGCAAGCTGGCAGCTCGCTCTCCGTCGACCTGTTCCAGGTTGGCCAGAAGATCGACGTGCAGGGCGTGAGCATCGGTAAGGGCTACGCCGGTACCATCAAGCGCTATCACTTCGCATCGGGTCGTGCCACCCACGGTAACTCGCGTTCGCACAACGTGCCGGGTTCCATCGGTATGGCGCAGGATCCGGGCCGTGTGTTCCCCGGCAAGCGCATGACCGGTCACCTGGGTGATGTCACCCGCACCGTCCAGAACCTGGAAATCGCCAAGATCGACGCAGAGCGCAAGCTGCTGCTGGTCAAGGGCGCCATTCCCGGCTCCAAGGGCGGCAAGGTCGTCGTTACCCCGGCCGTCAAGGCCAAAGCCAAAGCTTAAGGAGCGCATGTAATGGAACTCAAGCTCCTCCAGGACAACGGCCAGATCGGCGCCGGCGTTGCCGCGTCGCCCGAAGTGTTCGGCCGTGACTACAACGAAGCCCTCGTTCACCAGATCGTCGTCGCTTACCAGGCCAACGCGCGTAGCGGTAACCGTAAGCAGAAGGATCGTGAAGAGGTCAAGCACACGACCAAGAAGCCGTGGCGCCAGAAGGGTACGGGCCGCGCTCGTGCCGGTATGTCTTCGTCGCCGCTGTGGCGCGGGGGTGGTCGTATCTTCCCGAATTCGCCGGAAGAGAACTTCACCCAGAAGGTCAACAAGAAGATGTTCCGTGCCGGTATGCGCTCGATCTACTCGCAGCTCGCACGTGAAGGTCGTATCAACGTGGTGGACGGTTTCACTGTCGACGCGCCCAAGACCAAGCTCTTGGCCGACAAGTTCAAGGCCATGGGCCTGGACTCGGTGCTGATCATCACCGACAGCCTCGACGAAAACCTCTACCTGGCTTCGCGCAACCTGCCCCACGTGGCAGTCGTGGAGCCGCGCCAGGCTGACCCGCTGTCGCTCGTGCACTACAAGAAGGTGCTCGTGACCAAGGCCGCCGTCGCGCAGATCGAGGAGTTGCTGAAATGACGCAAGTAGCCAAGAACGATCATCGTTTGATGCAGGTGCTGCTCGCGCCGGTGGTTTCCGAAAAGGCAACCCTGGTCGCCGACAAGAACGAACAAGTCGTGTTCGAAGTGGCTCGCGATGCCAACAAGGCAGAAGTGCGCGCCGCCGTTGAACTGCTGTTCAAGGTCGAGGTGCAGTCCGTTCAGATCCTGAACCAGAAGGGCAAGCAAAAGCGCTTTGGCCGCTTCATGGGCCGTCGCAACCACGTAAAGAAAGCTTACGTGTCGCTGAAGCCGGGTCAGGAAATCAATTTTGAAGCGGAGGCCAAGTAATCATGGCACTCGTCAAGACCAAGCCGACTTCCCCGGGCCGTCGCTCGATGGTGAAGGTCGTGAACAACGACCTGCACAAGGGCGCCCCGCACGCTCCGCTGCTGGAAAAGCAATTCCAGAAGTCGGGCCGTAACAACAATGGTCATATCACCACCCGCCACAAGGGCGGTGGTCATAAGCACCACTATCGCGTGGTCGACTTCAAGCGCAACGACAAGGACGGCATCCCCGCCAAGGTCGAGCGCCTGGAATACGATCCGAACCGTAGCGCCAACATCGCGCTCGTGCTGTTCGCCGACGGCGAGCGCCGGTACATCATCGCCACGAAGGGCATGGTGGCTGGCCAGTCGCTGATGAACGGCTCGGAAGCGCCGATCAAGGCCGGTAACAACCTGCCGATCCGCAACATCCCGGTTGGTACCACGATCAACAACGTGGAAATGCTGCCTGGCAAGGGTGCGCAAATCGCCCGCGCTGCTGGTGGTTCCGCTGTGCTGCTGGCCCGCGAAGGCGTGTACGCCCAGGTGCGTCTGCGCTCCGGCGAAGTGCGCCGCGTGCACATCGAGTGCCGCGCCACCGTTGGTGAAGTGGGTAACGAAGAGCACAGCCTGCGCGTCATCGGCAAGGCCGGTGCGACGCGTTGGCGCGGTATTCGCCCGACCGTCCGCGGCGTGGTGATGAACCCGGTGGATCACCCGCACGGTGGTGGTGAAGGCAAGACCGCCGCTGGTCGCGATCCGGTTTCGCCGTGGGGTACCCCGGCCAAGGGTTACCGTACCCGCAGCAACAAGCGCACTGCCAGCATGATCGTGCAGAAGCGCCACAAGCGTTAATCGGTAGGTAGGAGCCTAGAACATGACACGTTCCGCAAAAAAGGGTCCGTTCTGTGACGCCCACCTGCTGAAGAAGGTGGAAACGGCTGCAGGCGGCAAGGATAAGAAACCCATCAAGACTTGGTCGCGTCGCTCGACCATTCTGCCGGAGTTCATTGGCCTGACGATCGCCGTTCACAACGGCCGTCAACACGTGCCGGTGTACGTTACGGAAAACATGGTTGGCCACAAGCTCGGCGAATTTGCGCTCACGCGCACGTTCAAGGGCCACGCGGCTGACAAGAAAGCCAAGAGGTAAGGTGCCATCATGGAAGTGAAAGCGATTCATCGCGGTGCCCGTATCTCCGCCCAGAAGACGCGTCTGGTTGCTGACCAGATTCGCGGTCTGCCGATCGAGCGCGCGCTCAACGTCCTGACGTTCAGCCCGAAAAAGGCTGCCGGGATCGTGAAGAAGGTGGTCGAGTCGGCCATCGCCAACGCCGAGCATAACGAAGGCGCCGACATCGACGAGCTGAAGGTCAAATCGATCTTCGTCGACAAGGCAACCTCGCTCAAGCGCTTCACCGCACGGGCGAAGGGCCGCGGCAACCGCATCGAGAAACAAACCTGTCACATCACTGTGACGCTCGGCAACTAAGGAGTCACGATGGGACAGAAGATTCATCCGACTGGCTTCCGTCTGGCCGTCAGCCGTAACTGGGCTTCGCGTTGGTACGCCAACAACACGAAGTTCGCCGGCATGCTGAAAGAAGACATCGAAGTTCGCGAGTTCCTGAAGAAGAAGCTCAAGAACGCATCGGTTGGCCGCGTCGTGATCGAGCGTCCTGCCCGTAATGCCCGTCTCACCATTTATAGCTCGCGTCCGGGCGTGGTGATCGGCAAGAAGGGTGAAGACATCGAACTGCTCAAGGCCGAGCTGCAACGCCGCATGGGTGTGCCCGTGCACGTGAACATCGAGGAAATCCGCAAGCCGGAAACCGATGCGCAGCTGATCGCCGACTCGATCACCCAGCAGCTCGAGCGCCGTATCATGTTCCGCCGCGCCATGAAGCGCGCGATGCAGAACGCGATGCGCCTCGGTGCCCAGGGTATCAAGATCATGAGCTCGGGTCGTCTGAACGGTATCGAAATCGCACGTACCGAGTGGTACCGCGAAGGTCGTGTGCCCCTGCACACCCTGCGCGCCGACATCGACTACGGCTTCTCCGAAGCCGAAACCACCTACGGCATCATCGGTGTCAAGGTGTGGGTCTACAAGGGTGATTACCTGGGCCGCAATGACGCGCCTGTGGTGGAAGAGCCCCAAGAAGACCGTCGTCGTCGCCCGGGTCGTCCGGAAGGCCGTCGCCGTGAAGGCGAAGGCGGCCGTCCGGGTGGCAACCGCCGCGGTGGTGCAGGTGCTGGCGCTGGTCGCCGCGCTGCGCCTGGCGATGCGAAGAGTGGAGAATAAGAATGCTGCAACCGAAGCGTAGGAAGTATCGCAAGGAGCAGAAAGGCCGCAACACGGGTAAGGCTACCCGTGGCAACGCCGTGTCTTTCGGCGAATTCGGCCTGAAGGCAATGGGCCGTGGTCGTCTGACCGCACGCCAGATCGAGTCGGCACGTCGTGCGATGACCCGTCACATCAAGCGTGGCGGTCGCATCTGGATCCGGATTTTCCCGGACAAGCCGATCTCGAAGAAGCCCGCCGAAGTCCGTATGGGTAACGGTAAGGGCAATCCGGAATACTACGTGGCTGAAATTCAGCCGGGCAAGATGCTGTACGAAATGGATGGCGTGAGCGAAGAGCTGGCGCGTGAGGCATTCCGCCTTGCGGCCGCCAAGCTGCCGATCGCCACGAATTTCGTGGTGCGTCAGGTCGGGACGTAAGGAGAGCAGGGATGAAAGCATCCGAACTTCGCGGCAAGGACGCCGCAGGGCTGAACCAGGAGCTCTCCGAGCTTCTGAAGGCCCAATTTAGCCTGCGCATGCAAAAGGCCACCCAACAGCTGCAGAACACCAGCCAGCTGAAGAAGGTGCGCAAGGACATCGCGCGTGTGCAAACCGTGCTGAGCGAAAAGGCAGACGCGAAATGACTGAAGCTGCAAAGACTGAAACGTCGCTTCGCCGGACTCTCGTAGGCCGTGTCGTTAGCGACAAGATGGACAAGACCGTTACGGTCCTGATCGAAAACCGCGTCAAGCATCCCCTGTACGGCAAGTACGTGCTGCGTTCGAAGAAGTACCACGCACACGACGAAGCCAACCAGTACAAGGAAGGCGACAAGGTCGAGATCCAGGAATCGCGTCCGCTGTCGCGGACCAAGTCCTGGGTGGTTTCCCGGCTGGTAGAAGCTGCGCGCGTCATCTAAGAACAACAGTTCTTCGTTGACTTGCAAGTCCAGGATTATGTTGCTATAATCCTGGACTTCCGCTTTGTAGCGTCCGTCGAAGCTTCATCAACACGGCGTACCTCCGAAGCGAGCCAAGGCCTGGTGGTCCTGGAGTTGTCCGGGCTGCCTGGTGACTACCGACTTCCAAGTTGATCAACCCAAGCGGTACTGGCGCAAAGCCGGGGCCGACGGGACCAAGACTGACCGGCGGACTTCCATCTTGAGAAATCCGGCGGATTAAGTTGGGAAGATAACACCATGATTCAGACAGAAAGCCGGCTCGAAGTGGCCGATAACACTGGTGCGCGCGAAGTGCTGTGCATCAAAGTGCTGGGTGGGTCCAAGCGCCGCTATGCGAGCGTGGGCGACATCATCAAGGTGACCGTCAAGGACGCAGCGCCGCGCGGTCGCGTGAAGAAGGGCGATATCTACAACGCTGTTGTTGTACGTACCGCCAAGGGCGTGCGCCGTGCAGACGGTTCGCTCGTCAAGTTCGACAGCAATGCCGCTGTCCTGCTGAACACCAAGCTCGAGCCGATCGGCACCCGTATCTTCGGGCCGGTGACTCGTGAACTCCGTACCGAGCGCTTCATGAAGATCGTGTCGCTCGCACCGGAAGTGCTGTAAGGAGCCGCCATGAACAAGATTCGTAAAGGCGACGAAGTCATCGTCCTGACCGGCAAAGACAAGGGCAAGCGCGGTACCGTGCAAGCCATGCTCGGCGACAAGGTCGTTGTGGAAGGTGTGAACGTTGCCAAGAAGCACGCTCGCCCGAACCCGATGCTGGGCACCACCGGTGGTGTGGTCGACAAGGTCATGCCGCTGCATATTTCCAACGTTGCGCTCGTGGATGCCAATGGCAAGCCGTCGCGCGTCGGCATCAAGGTTGAAGACGGCAAGCGCGTGCGCTTCCTGAAGTCGACCGGCGCCGTCGTGGCCGCTTGATTCTGGGCACAGATAGGAGTTGAGCATGGCAGCACGTCTGCAAGAGTTTTACAAAGAGAAGGTTGTGCCGGCGCTCATGGAGCAGTTCGGTTACAAGTCGGTCATGGAAGTGCCGCGCATCACCAAGATCACCCTGAACATGGGTCTTGGCGAAGCCATCAATGACAAGAAGGTCATTGAGCTGGCCGTGGGCGACCTGACCAAGATCGCTGGTCAGAAGCCGGTTGTGACGAAGGCCAAGAAGGCCATCGCCGGTTTCAAGATCCGCCAGGGCTACCCCATCGGTGCGATGGTGACCCTGCGTGGCGAGCGCATGTTCGAATTTCTCGATCGTTTCGTGACCGTGGCCCTGCCGCGCGTGCGTGACTTCCGTGGTGTGTCGGGTCGTTCGTTCGACGGCCGTGGCAACTACAACATCGGTGTGAAAGAGCAGATCATTTTCCCCGAAATCGAGTACGACAAGATCGACGCACTGCGTGGTCTGAACATCAGCATCACGACGACGGCAAAGAACGACGAGGAAGCCAAGGCTCTCCTGAACGCGTTCAAGTTCCCGTTCCGCAATTAAGGGGTTACCGTGGCTAAACTGGCTCTGATTGAACGTGAGAAGAAGCGCGCCAAGCTGGTGGCGAAGTACGCCGCCAAGCGCGCAAACCTCAAGGCCATTATTGACGACCAAGAAAAGTCGGAAGAAGAGCGTTATCTGGCGCGCCTGGAGCTGCAACAGCTCCCGCGCAACGCGAACCCGACCCGCCAGCGTAATCGCTGCGCGATCACCGGTCGTCCCCGCGGTACCTTCCGCAAGTTTGGCCTGGCGCGTAACAAGATCCGCGAAATCGCCTTCAAGGGCGAAATTCCGGGTCTGACGAAAGCCAGCTGGTAATTACGCACAGGCTACAGGAGAAACAGTATGAGCATGAGCGATCCTATCGCCGATATGCTGACGCGCATCCGCAACGCCCAAGGCGTGCAGAAGGCGTCGGTGGTCATGCCCTCGTCGAAGCTGAAAGCGGCGATCGCCAAGGTCCTGAAGGACGAAGGCTACATCGACGACTTCGCAGTGCAGGAAGAAGGCGGCAAGGCACAACTGAGCATCGGTCTGAAGTACTACGCCGGCCGTCCGGTCATCGAGCGCATTGAGCGCGTCTCGAAGCCCGGCCTGCGCGTGTACAAGGGCCGTAGCGAGATCCCCCAGGTGATGAACGGCCTCGGCGTGGCGATCATCTCGACCCCCCAGGGTCTGATGACCGACCGCAAGGCACGTGCCACCGGCGTGGGCGGCGAAGTTCTCTGCTACGTCGCTTAAGGAGCAAACATGTCCCGTGTAGGTAAGGCTCCCATCTCGCTGCCGAAAGGCGCGGAAGTGAATGTGGCGGCTGGCGTGCTCTCCGTGAAGGGCCCGCTCGGTACGCTGTCCCAGCCGATTCACAGCCTGGTCAAGGTCAATGTCGAGAACGACACGCTGACCTTCGCGCCGGTTGACGAATCGCGTGAAGCAAACGCCCTGCAAGGCACCATGCGCGCCCTAGTGGCAAACATGGTCAAGGGCGTGACCACTGGTTTCGAGCGCAAGCTGAACCTCGTTGGCGTGGGCTACCGTGCCCAGCTGCAAGGTGCTGCGCTGAAGCTCCAGCTTGGTTTCTCGCATGACGTGATCCATGAGATGCCGGAAGGCGTGAAGGCGGAAACGCCGACGCAGACCGAGATCATCATCAAGGGTGCGGACAAGCAGAAAGTCGGTCAGGTTGCCGCTGAAGTTCGCGCGTACCGCCCGCCTGAGCCCTATAAGGGCAAGGGTGTTCGCTACGCTGACGAGCGCGTCATCCTGAAAGAAACCAAGAAGAAGTAAGGGGTGCAATGATGAACAAGAAAGACGCTCGTTTGCGCCGTGCACGTCAGACCCGCGCCAAGATCGCGGAACTGAAAGTCAATCGTCTGACCGTGTTCCGTACGAATTCGCACATTTACGCTCAGGTGTACTCGCCGTGCGGCACGCAAGTGCTGGCATCGGCCTCGACCGCCGAAGCAGAAGTGCGCAAGGAACTGACCGGCAGCGGCGCGACTGTTGCCGCCGCCACCGTGGTTGGCAAGCGCGTGGCCGAGAAGGCCCGTGCAGCCGGCGTGGAAACCGTCGCGTTCGATCGTGGCGGCTTCCGCTTCCACGGCCGCGTGAAGGCCCTGGCTGACGCTGCGCGCGAAGCCGGCCTCAAGTTCTAAGCGCACAAAGAGAGATACGTCATGGCAAAGATGCAAGCAAAAGTCCAGCAGGACGAACGCGACGACGGCCTCCGCGAGAAGATGATCTCGGTCAACCGTGTCACCAAGGTGGTGAAGGGTGGCCGGATTCTCGGTTTCGCTGCGCTGACCGTGGTGGGTGACGGCGATGGCCGCATCGGCATGGGCAAGGGCAAGGCCAAGGAAGTTCCGGTGGCCGTGCAGAAGGCAATGGACGAAGCCCGTCGCAAGATGGTCAAGGTTTCGCTCAAGAACGGCACGCTGCAACACGAAGTCATCGGCAAGCACGGCGCTGCCAAGGTGCTGATGATGCCCGCCAAGGAAGGTACCGGCGTGATCGCCGGCGGCCCGATGCGGGCAATCTTCGAAGTGATGGGCGTGACGAACGTGGTGACCAAGTCGCACGGTTCGACGAACCCGTACAACATGGTTCGCGCCACCATCGATGGTCTGCAAAAGATGAGCACGCCGGCGGAAATCGCTGCCAAGCGCGGCAAGTCGGTTGAAGACATCCTCGGCTAAGGTGAACGAAATGTCGCAACAAACCGTAAAAGTGCAACTCGTGCGCAGCCTGATCGGCACGCGCGAGGATCACCGCGCCACCGTCCGTGGCCTGGGCCTGCGCCGCATCAACTCGGTGTCGGAGCTGCAGGACACGCCCGCCGTGCGCGGCATGATCAACAAGGTCTCGTACCTGGTGAAGGTTCTGGCCTGATCCCGGGGACTTGGAGAGCAACATGCAACTGAATAACCTGAAGCCGGCCGCCGGTTCGAAGCACGCCAAGCGTCGCGTCGGCCGTGGTATCGGTTCCGGCCTGGGCAAGACCGCCGGTCGTGGTCACAAGGGTCAGAAGTCGCGTTCGGGCGGCTTCCACAAGGTGGGTTTCGAAGGTGGCCAGATGCCGCTGTATCGCCGCCTGCCGAAGCGTGGTTTCACCTCGCTGACCAAGGCGTTCAACGCCGAGGTGACCCTGCGTGACATCGAGCGCCTGGAAGCTGCTGAAGTGGACCTGCTGGTCCTGAAGCAGGCTGGCCTGGTGGGCGACCTGGTCAAGAACGCCAAGGTCATCAAGGCCGGCGAACTGACCCGCAAGGTAACGATCAAGGGTCTGGGCGCCACCGCTGGTGCCAAGGCCGCGATCGAAGCCGCTGGCGGCCAGATCGCTGAGTAATTCTGCAGCAGTATTCGCAGCATAGGCGAAGTCACAGTCGGAGCATCGTTTGGCCACGGCGAAACCCAATGCAAGCGCGCAGGCTAGGAACACGGCGAAGTACGGCGATTTGAAGCGCCGGCTGATGTTCCTGGTGCTGGCCCTGATCGTCTACCGCATCGGTGCACATATTCCGGTGCCGGGAATCGATCCGGAACAGCTCGCGAAGCTTTTCCAGAGTCAGTCGGGTGGCATCCTCGGGATGTTCAACCTGTTCTCGGGCGGTGCGCTGTCGCGCTTTACCGTCTTCGCGCTCGGCATCATGCCGTACATCTCGGCGTCGATCATCATGCAATTGCTGACGATCGTGCTGCCGCAGCTGGAGACGCTGAAGAAGGAAGGGCAGGCAGGGCAACGCAAGATCACGCAATACACGCGCTACGGCACGGTGGTTCTGGCCACGTTTCAGGCGCTGTCGATTGCGGTCGCGCTGGAATCGCAGCCGGGTCTGGTCATCGATCCGGGCCTGATGTTCCGGGCGACGGCAGTGATCACGCTGGTGACCGGTACGATGTTCCTGATGTGGCTGGGTGAGCAGATCACCGAGCGTGGTCTGGGCAACGGCATCTCGATCATCATCTTTGGCGGTATCGCGGCGGGCCTGCCCAACGCGATCGGCGGACTGTTCGAATTGGTCCGCACGGGTTCCATGAGTGCGTTCGCGGCGATTGTCATCGTAGCGATCGTGATCGGTGTGACCTTCGCCGTGGTGTTTGTCGAGCGGGGCCAGCGCAAGATCCTGGTGAACTATGCCAAGCGTCAGGTCGGCAACAAGGTGTACGGCGGTCAGTCGTCGCACCTGCCGCTGAAGCTGAACATGGCAGGGGTGATTCCGCCGATCTTTGCATCGTCGATCATCCTGTTCCCGGCGACGATCGCGGGTTGGTTTACGTCCGAATCGACGGGCGCGGTGGGACGGTTCATCAAGGACCTGGCCGCTACGCTCTCGCCGGGCCAGCCGGTCTACATCCTGCTGTACGCTGCTGCAATTGTTTTCTTCTGCTTCTTCTATACGGCTCTGGTGTACAACAGCCGGGAAGTTGCGGATAACCTGAAGAAAAGCGGTGCCTTCATTCCGGGCATCCGTCCGGGCGAGCAAACGACGCGCTATATCGACAAGATCCTGGTGCGCCTGACGCTGGCTGGTGCGATCTACATCACACTGGTCTGCCTGTTGCCGGAATTCCTGGTGCTGCGCTGGAACGTTCCGTTCTATTTCGGCGGAACCTCGCTGCTGATCATCGTGGTCGTCACGATGGACTTCATGGCCCAGGTACAGTCCTATGTCATGTCGCAGCAGTATGAGTCGCTGCTGAAGAAGGCGAATTTCAAGGGTAATCTGACCTTGCGTTGATGCCGGGTTGGAACAGGCTCTAGGTATGGCAAAAGACGACGTCATCCAGATGCAAGGGGAGGTCCTGGAAAATCTCCCCAACGCGACGTTCCGCGTCAAGTTGGAGAACGGCCACGTAGTACTCGGGCATATCTCGGGCAAGATGCGAATGAACTACATCCGGATACTTCCGGGTGACAAGGTGACTGTCGAGCTGACCCCATATGATCTGTCACGCGCACGCATCGTCTTCCGGACGAAGTAAAGCGAACAGGAATTGAAGGAAAGAGGAAAATCATGAAAGTGCTGGCTTCTGTGAAGCGCATTTGCCGCAACTGCAAAATTATCAAGCGCAACGGTGTCGTGCGCGTGATCTGCTCGTCGGATCCCCGCCACAAGCAACGCCAAGGCTAATCGGAAAGAGGATTGACGAATGGCACGTATCGCAGGGGTTAACATCCCGAACCACAAGCATACCGAAATCGGCCTGACGGCTATTTACGGTATCGGCCGCTCGCGCGCTCGCAAGATTTGCGAGGCCACCGGTGTTCCGTTTGACAAGAAGGTCAAGGACCTGACCGACGCCGACCTGGAAAAGCTTCGTGACGAAGTGGGCAAGGTCACGGTCGAGGGTGACCTGCGTCGTGAAACCACGATGAACATCAAGCGTCTGATGGACCTTGGTTGCTATCGTGGCGTCCGTCACCGCAGGGGCCTGCCGATGCGCGGCCAGCGTACCCGCACGAACGCCCGCACCCGCAAGGGTCCGCGTAAGGCCGGCGTGGCTCTGAAGAAGTAAAGCCGAAGGCATAGGAAGAAACTAATGGCAAAAGGTCCGAACAACGCCGCCCAGCGCGCGCGTAAGAAGGTCAAGAAGAACGTTGCCGACGGCATTGCGCACGTCCACGCTTCGTTCAACAACACCATCATCACGATCACCGACCGTCAGGGCAACGCCCTGTCGTGGGCGACCGCCGGTGGCCAGGGCTTCAAGGGTTCGCGCAAGTCGACCCCCTTCGCTGCCCAGGTTGCTGCCGAGAACGCCGGCCGCGTGGCGCAAGACCAGGGTATCAAGAACCTGGAAGTGCGCATCAAGGGCCCCGGTCCTGGTCGCGAATCGGCTGTCCGCGCACTGAACGCGCTGGGCATCAAGATCGCTGTCATCGAAGATGTGACGCCGGTGCCGCACAACGGCTGCCGTCCGCCGAAGCGCCGCCGTATCTAAGCGCCCGGTTGGTCGGGAGGCGAGCAAGGTTTCTCGCTCGTCCCCCGAGATGTGGTAGTATCGCGCGTTGACCTGCTGCAATTCATTGCGGCAGGTTTTCGTTTTGCGTTCGCGCTTTGCAGGGTGCCAGGCAACTGGTGCGCTCGGCATGGGCGATATCGTCATGCTTTTGCGTTGCCTCCGCGTGGCCTAGGCCGTTGCGGATGAAGAACCATAAGCCCACCGTCCGTCACATGCAGATGACGGACTCGCGGCGCGTCCGAATGGCGTCGCGATCGATCAAAGGAAGATAAAGTGGCACGTTATACCGGCCCGAAGGCCAAACTTTCCCGCCGCGAAGGCACCGATCTGTTCCTGAAGAGCGCCCGTCGCTCGCTGGCCGACAAGTGCAAGCTGGACAGCAAGCCGGGCCAGCACGGCCGCACCTCGGGTGCCCGTACGTCCGACTACGGCAACCAGCTGCGTGAAAAGCAGAAGGTCAAGCGTATCTACGGCGTGCTCGAGCGCCAGTTCCGTCGCTACTTCGCCGAAGCCGACCGCCGCAAGGGCAACACGGGTGAAAACCTGCTGCAACTGCTGGAATCGCGTCTGGACAACGTCGTGTACCGCATGGGCTTCGGCTCGACCCGCGCTGAAGCGCGCCAGCTCGTGTCGCACAAGGCGATCCTGGTGAACGGCGTGGCCATGAACGTGCCGTCGGCCCAGATCAAGTCGGGCGACATCATCACCGTGCGCGAACAGTCGAAGAAGCAAGTGCGTATCGCTGAAGCGCTGTCGCTGGCCGAGCAGTCGGGTTTCCCGACCTGGGTGGCCGTGGATTCGAAGAAGTTCGAAGGCACCTTCAAGCAAGCCCCGGATCGCACCGATATTTCGGGCGACATCAACGAAAGCCTGATCGTCGAATTGTATTCGCGTTAATCGCCGAATCGATCATCGGACGATTCAGCGCTTGCCCCTACCGCAAGGCTTCGCTTTCAGCCCGACGCGCCGTTTGGCGCGTCGGGCTTATTGCCCATCGTGCGATGGGATTTTCAGGTTCCAAACGTCAGCCTTATCGGTGTAACGAGCCGAGGGTATTGAAAAGGACAACCTAATGCAAACAGCACTCCTCAAGCCAAAAATCATCGCCGTCGAACCGCTTGGCGACCATCACGCCAAAGTCGTGATGGAGCCGTTCGAGCGCGGCTACGGCCATACGCTCGGTAACGCCCTGCGTCGCGTGCTGCTGTCGTCGATGGTCGGCTATGCCCCGACCGAAGTCACGATCGCTGGGGTGGTCCACGAGTATTCCACCATCGATGGCGTGCAAGAAGACGTCGTCAACCTGCTCCTCAACCTGAAGGGCGTGGTGTTCAAGCTGCACAACCGCGACGAAGTCACGGTGTCGCTGCGCAAGGATGGCGAAGGCGTGGTCACGGCTGCCGATATCGAGCTGCCGCACGACGTCGAGATCATCAACCCGGGTCACGTGATCGCCCATCTGTCTGCCGGCGGCAAGCTGGACATGCAGATCAAGGTCGAGCAAGGCCGCGGCTATGTGCCGGGCAACGTGCGCAAGTTCGGCGACGAGTCGGGCAAGGTCATCGGCCGTATCGTGCTGGACGCATCGTTCTCGCCGGTCCGCCGCGTGTCGTACGCCGTGGAGTCCGCTCGTGTGGAACAGCGTACCGACCTGGACAAGCTGGTGATGAACATCGAAACCGACGGCGTGATCTCGCCCGAGGAAGCGATTCGTCAGTCGGCTCGTATCCTGGTTGACCAGCTGTCCGTGTTCGCCGCGCTGGAAGGCACCGAGTCGGCCGCCGAGGCGGCGTCGAGCCGCACGCCGCAGATCGATCCGATCCTGCTGCGCCCGGTGGACGACCTCGAGTTGACGGTGCGTTCGGCCAACTGCCTGAAGGCCGAAAACATCTACTACATCGGCGATCTGATCCAGCGAACCGAGAACGAACTGCTCAAGACCCCGAACCTGGGTCGCAAGTCGCTGAACGAGATCAAGGAAGTCCTCGCCTCCCGTGGCCTGACGCTCGGCATGAAGCTCGAGAACTGGCCGCCCGCAGGTCTGGAGAAGTAATTGGCGGTGCGGGATTCCGGCAACGGGGTCCCGCCTGTCATCGCGCCAAGGGCATGTCGCCTGCGGCATTGAAGCACTACCGGCCCGCGCCCGTGCCCATGCATTGGCGATAGAAGAGCTGGTCAAACACTGAAATCGAAAGGAATCATCATGCGTCACCGTCATGGTTTGCGGAAACTGAACCGCACCTCGTCGCACCGTCTCGCGATGCTGCGCAACATGTCCAACTCGCTGTTCCAGCACGAGCTGATCAAGACGACCCTGCCCAAGGCCAAGGAACTGCGCAAGGTTGTCGAGCCCCTCATCACGCTGGCCAAGAAGGACACCGTTGCCAACCGCCGTCTGGCTTTTGCCCGTCTGCGCGACCGCGACATGGTCACCAAGCTGTTCACCGAACTGGGCCCGCGCTACAACGCTCGTCCGGGCGGCTACACCCGTATCCTGAAGTTCGGCTTCCGTCAGGGCGACAACGCGCCGATGGCGCTGGTCGAGCTGGTGGATCGTCCGGAAATCACCGAAGCCCCGGCTGAAGAAGCTGCGGAATAAGTGATGGCCGTGCCCGTCCTCGCTGACGGGCAATCGAGCACCGCTTTACAATCGAGCCAGGCTTTTGCCTGGCTCGATTGTTTTTGGCGACGTTTTCCGAGAATCACATGACCGTTTCAGAATCCGCTCATATCCAGCCGGCCGGCGAGGCGGCAGAATCGGTACTGGTAGCGATGACGAACCTGCCGGACGAGGCGTCAGCAACGCGTGTGGCGCGCGCAGTGCTGGAGGCTCGCGTGGCCGCCTGCGTGAACCGGCTCGCGCCGTGCCAGTCCGAGTACTGGTGGCAGGGCAAGCTGGAGCAGGCGCAGGAATGGCCGTTGTTGATCAAGACCACGCGCGCCCAGTATGCGGGCCTCGAAGCGGTAATCCGCGCGGAGCATCCTTATGATGTCCCGGAGCTCGTCGCCTGGCCGGTCGGAGCAGGTTCTGCGCCATATCTGGCGTGGGTGCGGGAGGAAGCCAGCGGCAAGCCCGCTGGCGACGCCGCCGCACCGCGCTAACACATTGAAGCATCGGAAAAGCGACATGGGATCGACGGGAACGGCTATCGGCATGGGGTGGGGCGCCGGAGCGGGATGGCAAATGCGGGGTCGGCGGGTGCGGCAAATCGTCGCAACGCTGCTGATGCTGTGCGCCTGCCTGCTGCTCGGGCACGTGGCCCATGCCGCGACCGAGGAGGATTTTCTGCCGCCCGAGAAGGCGTTCCGATTCGCGGCGAAACAGGTGGACCCGCAGACGATCGAAGTCCGCTTTGATGTGGCGGACGGTTACTACATGTACCGTGAGCGCTTTGCATTCGCCACGCAGCCGGCCACGGTCAAGCTCGGGCCGCCGGTGTTGCCGCAAGGTCAGGTCCATTTCGACGAGAACTTCGGCAAGAACATGGAGACCTATCGTGGCAGCGTGGCGGTGCGCGTGCCCGTGATCCAGGCCCCTGCCGATGGCCGTTGGTCCCTGGTGGTGACCTCGCAGGGCTGCGCGGACAAGGGGCTCTGCTATCCGCCGATGGAGAGCATCTACAAGGTGGGCGGGTCGGTACTCGGCAACCTGTTCGGCGACCGTGCGACCCCCGCGCCTGCCACGCAGGCGCCGACAGCGCCCGAACCACCCGCCGCATCCGCCCAATTGCCGCAGGTAACAACCGGGGCCGCCGTCGCGCTCCGGGACGACAACGATCGGATCGCCGGGGCACTGGCGAGCCGCAACCTGGGCCTCATCGCCGCGCTGTTCTTCGGACTGGGCCTGCTGCTGACCTTCACGCCGTGCGTGCTGCCCATGGTGCCGATCCTGTCGTCGATCGTCGTGGGCGAGCATGTGACGCGCGGTCGGGCGCTGCTGGTCTCGCTGGCCTATGTACTGGGGATGGCGGTGGTCTACACCGCCGTGGGTGTGGCGGCCGGCCTCGCCGGCGAAGGGCTTTCCGCCGCGCTGCAGAACCCGTGGGTGCTGAGCGCATTCGCCGCGCTGATGGTGGCGCTGGCGCTGTCGATGTTCGGCCTCTATGAACTGCAATTGCCCCAGCGCTGGCAGACGCGGCTCACGGCCTCGTCCAACCAGCGCCAGAGTGGGCAGATCTTCGGGGCGGCGGCCATGGGGGCGATCTCGGCCCTGATCGTCGGCCCGTGCGTCACCGCGCCGCTGGCCGGTGCGTTGGCCTACATCGCCCAGACTGGCGACGCGTTCACCGGCGGTGCAGCGCTGTTTGCGATGGCCATTGGCATGGGGGTGCCCCTCGTGTTGGTGGGCGTGGGCGCCGGCAACCTGCTGCCCCGCGCAGGCAAGTGGATGGAAGCTACCAAGCGCTTCTTCGGATTCCTGCTACTGGGGGTCGCGCTCTGGATGGTGACACCCGTTGCGCCCGTATGGGGCGTGATGGCTGCCTGGGCCGCCTTGTTGATCGTGGCGGCGGTCTACCTGGGGGCCTTCGATGCGCTGGGCCCTGATCCGCGTGGGCTGATGCGGCTGGGCAAGGGCCTTGGCCTGCTGGCCGCGCTGGCGGGCGCTATTCAGCTGGTGGGGCTCGCATCGGGGGGACGGGACCCGCTGCAGCCGTTGTCTCACCTTGGGCTGGTGACCTCCGGTGCCGCGTCGCAGGTGCGTGCGGATCACATTTCTTTCGAACGCATCCGGTCGGTGGCGGAACTCGACGCCCGCGTGGCGCAGGCAGCCGCCAGCGGCCGGCCAGTATTGCTCGACTTCTATGCCGACTGGTGCGTGAGTTGCAAGGAAATGGAGAAACTGACGTTTCCCGATGCGAAGGTGCGCGCCCGGCTTACTGATGTTGTCCTGTTGCAGGCTGACGTCACCGCGAACAATGCCGACGACCGCGCGCTGCTGAAGCGCTTCGGGCTGTTCGGGCCCCCCGGCATCATCCTGTTCGGCCCTGACGGACGCGAGCGCCCGGTCCGCGTGATCGGTTATCAATCCGCCACACGCTTCCTGGATAGCCTCGAACGCGCGCTCGGCACCAAGACGCGTACCTGAACCAGCGTCAACGGTCCAACCAGCGGCCCATCGCCCAGATCGCGCCGATGGTGGCCACCACGCCGCCCATCAGGCCGATCGACCACCAGAATCCGTTCGCCTCCCGCAGCCACGGCATCCGGTCGAAATTCATGCCAAACACGCCGGTAATCAGGGTCAGCGGCATGAACAGCGCGGTGATGACGGTCAGCGTGCGCATGGTGCGATTGGTCCGGTGGGCCACCGCCGAGAAGTGGATCTGCACCGCCGACTCGATCGAGTCCTCCAGCCGCCGCGCGTGGGCCAGCACGCGCAGGATGTGCTCCATCAGGTCCGCGATGCGGACCAGCAGGACCTCATCCCGGCCTGCCACCACAGTGCCTTCGCTTCCGTCGGCGGCTTGGGGATCATTGCTGCTGTAGCGATTGTCGAGCAGGCTGTCGCGGAACTCCTGCAGCGCGTCGCGTTGCTCCTCGCTCAGGTGCTCGAGCCGGCGCAGTTGGATCCGCGCGTCGAGCAGGCCCTCCCAACTCGAAAAATTCTTCTGCGTGCTGAGCAGGGCGCGTTGCCAGCGATCCAACTGGCGAGTGAGCGGCGCGCGCAGGTCGAGGTAGCGGTCCACCATCGCATTGAGCAGCCGCAGCATCAGGTCCTCGGGGCGCGTGGGCGGCCGCACGCCGTGCACGAGCGACGTCTGGCCATTGGTGCGCGCGAGGGGCGCCGCATAGTTCGAGCAGCCGCTGTCGGACCTGGTCGACGGTCCTGGAGGGCCCGGGGCGCACCGTCACCAGCACGCTGTCGAAGACGAAGAAGGTCACCGGCTGGGTGTCGATGCGGGCTAGCGCCGGCAGGAAGCCGGCCGGATACTTGCGTGCCGGCTTCTGCGGCGTGCTGGCCGGTGCCACAGGCACCGCCGCTACAGTCACGGGTGCCGCAGGCGAGCCCGCCACGGCAGCGATCCCCGCCGCCGGCTCGACCGAGGCCCCGGGCGTACTCACCGCTGCGCCCGATGCCACGCCGCTTGCGGCGTCAGCTTCCGCGAAGAGCCTGCTCGTTTCAAACGTGAGCTTGCGGAAGATCATCATGTCGTACGCATTGGTCGTGTCAAAGAACGACGGATGCGTGGGATTGATGGCATCGACCAAGTGGAGGTCGTGGATCGGCGAGCCGGTCAGGCCCGCCAGACGATCGCGCCACGCGGCCGGCGCCGGGCTGACTTCGTCGAAGAGGAAGTCGGCCCAGACAAAGCGCGCGGCGGCGTTGCCGGCCAGGAAGTCGTGGGCCTCGTCCAGCGTGGCCAGCGGACGGACCTGGCTGGCCGAGAAGCCAAGCAGTTGCATGCGCGGGGATCAGCCGGCCAGCAGCCGCGCGGCGTCACGCGCGAAATAGGTCAGGATGCCATCGGCGCCGGCCCGACGGAACGCCAGTAGCGACTCCATCATGACCTTGTCGTGGTCCAGCCAGCCGTTCTGGGCCGCCGCCTTGAGCATGGCGTACTCGCCGCTCACCTGGTAGACGTAAGTCGGGAAGCGGAACTCGTCCTTCACGCGCCGCACAATGTCCAGGTAGGGCATGCCGGGCTTCACCATGACCATGTCGGCGCCTTCCATGATGTCCTGGGCCACCTCGCGCAGCGCCTCGTCCGTGTTGGCGGGGTCCATCTGGTAGGTCATCTTGTTGCCCTTGCCCAGGTTGGCCGCCGAGCCCACCGCGTCGCGGAACGGGCCGTAGAACGCCGACGCATACTTGGCCGAGTACGCCATGATGCGCGTGTGGATGTGTCCGGCGTCTTCCAGCGCCGCGCGCACGGCGCCGATGCGGCCGTCCATCATGTCCGACGGTGCGACGATGTCCACGCCGGCTTCGGCCTGCACGAGCGCCTGCTTGACGAGGATCTCCACCGTGATGTCGTTGATTACATACCCGTTGTCGTCGAGCACGCCGTCCTGGCCATGGCTGGTGTACGGGTCCAGCGCCACGTCGGTCAGCACACCCAGTTCGGGGAAGCGCTCCTTCAGCGCCCGCACCGCACGCGGCACCAGGCCTTCGGGGCGCGTCGCCTCGATGCCATCCGGGGTCTTGATCGACGGATCGATGACAGGGAACAGCGCGATCACCGGAATGCCGAGCTTCACGCAGTCCTCGGCGATGGGCAGCAGCAGGTCCACCGACACGCGCTCCACGCCTGGCATCGACGCCACTTGCTGGCGCTGGTTCTGCCCTTCCAGGATGAAGACCGGGTAGATCAGGTTGTCGGGCGAGAGACGATTCTCACGCATCAGACGGCGCGAAAAGTCGTCGCGACGCATGCGGCGGGGGCGGTACTCGGGGAAAGTGGACATGTCGGGATCGAGGCAGATAACTGGACGAAAGCGGGACGAAATGCGAGACGAATGCGCGGCGCGCGTCACCGCGAAACCCCGCGGCAGGCCATCTCGATCGCGCGCCGAAAGAAAAACTAAACTTTTGTGCCTGCCCGCTATCATACTCGCGGACACCTTGTGTTGCTTCGCGCAGCGCGGGTGTCCCCCGCTACTCCTCCCTGAGCGGGTACCCGCCCTGAACCGGTGGGAAAGTTCGTCCCCGTTGCTTGCAACGGGGCTTTTTTTTGCCGGTTCGATAGGGAACGATTCAGGCGGCGGGCGCCTCCGGGGCCACGGGCGGCTGGGCCTCGGGCAAGGACAGCCATCCGGCCACCACGCGCTGGGCTTCCTCGATGCCGCGACGCTTGAGGCTCGAGAAGAGCTGGGCGCTCATCGGCGGCGGATTGTTCATCTGGGCCGAGTATTCGGCCAGGATGCGGCGCGTCTCGCGCAGCGCATTGGCGTTTTCGTTGTTCGTCAGCTTGTCGGCCTTGGTCAGCAGCACGTGGATCGGCCGCCCCGTGGGCAGGAACCACTCCACCATCTGGCAGTCGAGGTCCGTGAAGGGGCGGCGTGCGTCCATCATCAGCACCAGGCCGGCCAGCTGCTGGCGTGTCTGCACATAGTCGGACAGCAGGCCCTGCCAGTGGAACTTGGCCGAACCGGACACCTCGGCGTAGCCATAGCCGGGCAGGTCGACGAGGAAGGCCAGCGGGTCCGGCGCCTTCACCGGCGCCACCGAGAAATAGTTGATGTGCTGCGTGCGGCCGGGCGTGCGCGAGGAGAACGCGAGCCGCTTCTGGTTGCACAGGATGTTGATGGCCGTGGACTTGCCGGCGTTGGAGCGGCCGGCGAAGGCCACCTCGGGCACGGCCGTGGCGGGCAGGTCGCGGAGGTGGTTGACGGTAATAAAGAAGCGGGCCTGGTGTAGGAGCGACATGCGGGCGGTGCGTTGAAGCACGGTGAGGCGTTGAGGCGGACGAGCGCGCGCGCCGTGGGCGCGCGGGCGGATTGCTCGCGCCGCGGGAAGGAGAGCCGGGACGGCTGGTGCGCCGGAGCCACACGGGCAGGGCCAAGACCTGAGCCAAGTCAATCCGGAAAGCGATTTATTGTACAATAACCCGGTTTACGGTCTCCTGAGCGGGTGACGTGTGGCATCCTTGCGGGTTGTAGTGCGGGGTGCCCAGTCCGGTCCGGGGCACCTTCGTGTATCCGGTTCCATCGTGGTCGGATGCACGATGCTCAGGCTCTTGCAATAAGGCGCGTCCTCACCGCCAGCAGGGGCAGATCGGCATGCATTACGGTGTTCATAACAATTCTGACAAGGTGTGCGAATGAACCGCATTGCGAAACTTCTGGGAGTCATGGCGCTGGCTGTTCCGGCTGCCGCGATGACAGGGCTGGCATCTGCCGCAGAGCAGGCCGCCGCCAAGGCTGATCCCGCCAAGGGCGAAACGCTGTATACCCAGGGCGCGCCCGATCGCAATGTTCCCGCATGTCTTTCCTGCCACGGCGCCGCCGGCAATAGCGGCGCGGCCGCCAATCCCAAGCTGGCAGGCCAGCAGGCCGAGTACACTCACAAGCAGCTTGCCGATTTCAAGGCCAAGACACGTTCCAACGCCATCATGACGCCGTATGCGTCCGCCCTGAGCGACCAGGAAATGAAGGACGTCGGCGCGTACCTGGCCAAGCAGCAACTGAAGCCGGCCACGGCCAAGAACAAGGAAACGATCGAGGCTGGCCAGAAAATCTACCGCGGCGGCATCGCGGCCAAGGGTGTGCCCGCGTGCGCGGCCTGCCATGGTCCGACCGGCGCCGGCATTCCGGCCCAGTACCCGCGCATCGGCGGTCAGTACTCCGAGTACACCGAAGCGCAACTGGTGGCGTTCCGCCAGGGCACCCGCAAGAATAATTCGGTCATGAGCACGATCACAGCCAGGATGTCGGATGCCGAGATCAAGGCCGTGGCGGATTACGTCGCTGGCGTCCGTTAAAGTCGTACCGGCCTACGCGCCGCGGCACCTCCAGGGGTGAACCGGACGCGCGGGCAACAATCGAAGAGGGTGGCCTGCTTGCAAGCGGGACCACCCTTTTTTCATGTTTTTGCGACGTCAGCCGCATGCTGCACCGGCATTACCCAGAAACCTGTCACCGCCCATGTCCACCCCATCCACTTCAGGGCTGCACCTGAAGACTCCCCACCGCGTGCTGCGCGACGGCGTGGAATTGCTGTCCTCGATGCGCTTCGCCATCACGCTGCTGACGGTGATCGCCGTCGCCAGCATCATCGGCACGGTGCTCAAGCAGAACGAGCCGTATCCGAACTACGTCAACCAGTTCGGGCCGTTCTGGGCGGACCTGTTCCACGCGCTGTCGCTCCAGAAGGTCTACAGCTCCTGGTGGTTCCTGCTGATCCTGGCTTTCCTCGTGATATCCACGTCGCTGTGCATCACCCGCAACGGCCCGCGGATGATTGCCGACATGCGCTCGTGGAAGGACCATGTGCGCGAACGCAGCCTGCGCGCGTTCCACCATCGTGCCGAGTACGAGGCTCCGCGCAGTCGTGACGAGGCGGTGGGCCGGCTGACCGCACTGCTGCGCAACCGTGGCTACCGCGTGAAGCCGGTGGCGCACGAGGGCGCCACGCTCCTGGCGGCCAAGGCCGGGGCGGCGAACAAGCTCGGCTATATCCTGGCGCACACGGCCATCGTGGTGATCTGCATTGGCGGCCTGCTCGATGGCGACATGCTGATTCGCGCCCAGATGTGGTTCGGCGGCAAGAGCCCGATCGACGGCAACGCCATCATCAGCGAGATTCCGGCCAAGCACCGGCTGTCGGCGAGCAATCCTGGGTTCCGGGGCAATGCCTTCGTGCCCGAGGGCGCCACGGTGTCCACAGCCATCCTGAACATTGCCGACGGCGCGCTGGTCCAGGACCTGCCGTTCACGATCACGCTCAAGAAATTCTCGGTGGATTACTACACCACGGGCATGCCTAAGCTGTTCGCCTCGGACGTGGTGGTGACGGACCGCGCCACAGGCAAGCAGACCGAGGCGACGATCAAGGTCAATGAGCCGCTGATCGTCGATGGCGTGGCAATCTACCAGTCGAGCTTCGAGGATGGCGGCTCCAAGCTCAAGTTCGTGGGCTATCCGATGTCGGGCGCCGCGCACGGCACCTTCGCGCTGGCCGGCACGGTGGGCGGCAATACCAAGCTGGCCGGCACCGGTACCGGGGCGGACCAGGACGGCCTGACCGTCGAATTCAGCGATTTCCGACTGATGAACATCGAGAACGTCACCGATGCTTCGGGCAAGCCCGACGCCCGTGGCGTGGCGCGCAAGTCGCTGAACCAGACGCTCGAACAGCACCTGGGCGCGGCGGCCAGCACGGACAAGGACAAGACGCTGCGCAACGTCGGCCCGTCGGTGCAATACAAGCTCCGCGACCGCACCGGCCAGGCGCGTGAATACAACAACTACATGGTGCCGGTGCAGTTGGAGGGCCAGTCGGTGTTCCTGGCGGGCATGCGGGAGTCGCCGAGCGAGGCGTTCCGCTACCTGCGTATTCCGGCCGACGACCAGAACAGCGTGGCCGACTGGATGCGCCTGCGTGCCGCGCTGCAGGACAGCGCGATGCGTGGCGAGGCCGCGCGCCGCTTTGCGGCCATCTCGATGCCCGGCGCCGACAAGGACACGCTGCGCAAGCAACTCGCCGAGAGCGCCCAGCGCGCAATGGATCTGTTCGCCGGCGCCACGCGCAGCGCGCCCGATGCGCCGCCGGGCGGCTTTACCGCCATCGCCGCGTTCCTCGAAAAGTCCGTGCCGCCCGCCGAGCAACAGAAGGCGGCCGATGTGCTGCTGAGGATTCTCAATGGCTCGATGTGGGAATTGTGGCAACTGTCGCGCGAACGCGACGACCTGCCGGCGATCGCCAACGATGCGAAAAGCGGCGCCTTCCTGCAGCAGGCCATCAACACGCTGTCGGACAGTTTCTTCTACGGCGCGCCGGTTTTCTTGCAGCTTGATGACTTCCAGCAAATCAAGGCCAGCGTGTTCCAGATGACGCGTGCGCCGGGCAAAAACATCGTGTATCTTGGCTGTTTGCTACTGGTTCTTGGCGTTTTTGCGATGTTCTACATCCGCGAGCGGCGCGTGTGGATCTGGATCAAGGACAGTGCCGCGCAGGGGCCGGACAATGCAGCGCAGCAGGCCGGCAGTCATGTGCTGATGGCCATGTCGACGCAGCGCCGGACAATGGATTTCGAGAAGGAGTTCACGGCCTTGCGCGACGACATCGGACGCGCCTCGGGCGCCGGGCCATCGCCGGAGACGCGCCCGTCAGCCGATCCGTCGGCACATTGATGCGCACCGATCACTGGGATTCATGGCATCAATGCCCGGTGATATGCAGGTGCGATCGATATAGTACATATGCATAACTCCCAAAAGCGCAGGAAATAGAGCAGGAATGTCATGTCGTCCAATGTCAACCACGCCAACCCGGGCCTGAGCCCGTCGCGCGCCAGCAGTAACGCCGCCAATGTCGCCAACGCCACGATGGCGATGGACGCGTCTGAGGCCTACCTCGAACCCTCGTTCCTGCGCCGGCTGGGCTGGCTCGACTGGGCCTTCGCACTGTTGCTGGCGGTGGGCGCGGGGTTTGCGCTCACACGCTACGGCGCCTGGATGAATGTGTACGACAAGGCCGTGCTGGTGGCCGCCGTGCCCACCTTCGCGCTGCTTGGCTGGCACTGGAAGCCGGTGCGGCCGCTAATGGTCGGCATGGCCGTGCTGGCGCTGTTCGCGATCCAGCTCTATCAGGGCAACCTCGCCCGCGCCGAGCAGGCCTTCTTCCTCAAGTACTTCCTGTCGAGCCAGTCGGCCATCCTGTGGATGAGCGCGCTGGTCTTCCTGTCCACGCTGTTCTACTGGATTGGCTTCTCGGCGCGGTCCGATACCGGGTCGAGCCTCGGCAGCAAGCTGCTGTGGGCAGCCGTGGTGCTCGGCTTCACTGGCTTGCTGGTGCGCTGGTACGAGTCCTACCTGCTCGGCGCGGACATCGGCCATATTCCCATCTCGAACCTGTACGAAGTCTTCGTCCTGTTCACATTGATCACCTCGCTGTTCTACCTCTATTACGAAAGCCACTACGCCACGCGCGCGATGGGGCCGTTCGTGATGCTGGTGGTGTCGGCGGCGGTGGGATTCCTGCTCTGGTACACGGTCAGCCGCAATGCGCAGGAGATTCAGCCGCTGGTGCCGGCGCTGCAAAGCTGGTGGATGAAGATCCACGTGCCGGCCAACTTTATCGGCTATGGCACGTTCGCGCTGGCTGCGATGGTATCGGTGGCGTACCTGCTCAAGGAGCGCGGGATCCTGGCTGAGCGGCTGCCGTCGCTGGAGTTGCTCGACGATGTCATGTACAAGGCCATCGCGGTCGGCTTCGCGTTCTTCACCATCGCCACGATCCTGGGCGCGCTCTGGGCCGCCGAGGCCTGGGGTGGGTACTGGAGCTGGGATCCGAAGGAGACCTGGGCGCTGATCGTCTGGCTCAACTACGCGGCGTGGCTGCATATGCGCCTGATGAAGGGCCTGCGCGGCACGGTGGCGTCGTGGTGGGCGCTGGTCGGACTGCTGGTGACGACCTTCGCGTTCCTGGGCGTCAACATGTTCCTCTCGGGTCTGCACAGCTACGGCGAACTCTGACCCGACATTCCTGGTTGGATCGACGAAGGCCCGCTCTCCGTAGCGGGCCTTTTTCTTTGCGGCTCGCCCATAAAAATGACGTATTCGCCTCTTATTGGCGTCTGCACCACATTTTTTTAACTTTTCGGGAATAAACAGATCACATCAGGTGTTTACTGAGGAAGTACGGCGTCGACTGGCGGCGCCGCCCTGGAGAAAAGGAGACCCAATGATGACCACTCATCGTCACACCGCTGCATCGCTGCTGCGTCCCGCCCTGCTGGCCGTGGCTTCCGCGTCCGTCGTGCTGCTGGGCGCGTGTTCCAGCATGGGCATGGGCGGCGGCAGCATGCCTCCGACCGTCAAGGTGACGAACGGCGCGCTGACCGATCCGCAGGGCCTGACGCTGTACACGTTCGACCGCGACCCGGCGAACGGCGGCAAGAGCGTCTGCAACGCCACTTGCGCGACCAACTGGCCGCCGCTGCTGGCGGAACCGGGTACCAGCGGCTCGGGTAGCTACACCATCATCACGCGTGACGACGGCACCCGCCAGTGGGCCTACAAGGGCATGCCGCTGTACCGCTTCGCCAAGGACGCCAAGGCTGGCGACCGCACCGGCGACAACCTCAACAACGTTTGGCACGTGGCCAAGCCCTGACCGTCCACGCATGGCTCCCCGGGCCACGTCCGGGGAGATGTCGGACGGCAAACGGTGGGGAAATAGTTGTCAGGTTTCCCCGCACCATCCGACCAAGCCCCATGTCCAACAGAACATGCGGCCATCAGGAACTCCCATCATGTTGATCCCCTCCCCCAAATGGCTTCGTGGTGACGATATCGCCACGTCCGAGATCACCCCGCGCCATATCTTCGAATCGCGTCGTCGCCTGCTCGCGCTGGCCGCCGCCGGCGCCGCGGGCAGCGCGCTGACACCGTGGTTCGCGCGGGAGGCGTTCGCACAGGCAGGCCCGGGCAAGGGCCAGCGCCTGGCGGCCACGCCGAACAACAGCTACGTGATCACCGAGAAGCGCACGCCCTACGAGGACGTGACCACGTACAACAATTTCTACGAGTTCGGCACGGACAAGTCGGATCCGGCCCGCAACGCCGGCACGTTGCGTCCGCGGCCGTGGCAGGTGTCGGTGGAAGGGCTGGTCAAGCATCCGAAGGTCTACGACATCGACGAACTCGTGAAGCTCGCCCCGCAGGAGGAGCGCGTCTATCGGTTGCGCTGCGTGGAGGGGTGGTCGATGGTGATTCCGTGGATCGGCTATCCGCTCGCCGAACTGATCCGCCGCGTGGAGCCGCTTCCCGGGGCGAAGTTCGTCCAGTTCATCACGCTGGCCGACAAGAAGCAGATGCCCGGCATCAGTAGCTCCGTGCTCGACTGGCCGTATAGCGAAGGGCTGCGCATGGACGAGGCGATGCACCCGCTGGCGCTGCTCACCTTCGGCCTGTACGGCGAGGTGCTGCCGAACCAGAACGGCGCGCCGGTGCGCATGGTGCTGCCGTGGAAGTACGGCTTCAAGAGCGCCAAGTCCATCGTCAAGATCCGCTTCCTGGACAAGCAGCCGCCCACCAGCTGGAACCTGGCCGCACCGAATGAGTATGGCTTCTATTCGAATGTGAACCCGGACGTCGATCACCCGCGCTGGAGCCAGGCCACCGAGCGGCGCATCGGCGAAGAGAAGGGCGGCGGCGGGTTCTCCGCGCTGTTCGCGCCCAAGCGCAAGACGCTGCCGTTCAACGGCTACGGAGCGCAAGTGGCGTCGCTGTATCAGGGCATGGATCTGAAGAAGAACTTCTGATGGCGGAGCCGGACATGATCGCGAATCAAGCCACGGTGTCACGCGCGCCGCCCGCTCCCCGCGCCGGCGGGCTGGCGACGCTGTCGCCTTCGGGCGTACGCGCCATCAAGGTGCTGGTGTGGATGCTGGCGCTGCTGCCGTTCGCCCGGTTGCTATACCTCGGCGTCACGGCGCAGTTCGGCGCCAATCCGCTCGAATTCGTCACGCGATCCACCGGAACGTGGACGCTGGTCATGCTCTGCGTCACGCTGGCCATCACGCCGCTGCGCCGCTTCACCGGGTGGAACTGGCTGATCAAGCTACGGCGCATGCTCGGGCTCTTCGCGTTCTTCTACGCCGTGCAGCACTTCCTGCTGTGGCTGGGCGTGGATCGCGGGTTCGACGTCGCGTACATGATCAAGGACATCGCAGAACGTCCATTTATCACGGTCGGGTTTGCCGCGTTCGTGCTGTTGGTGCCGCTGGCGGCCACGTCGACCAACGGTATGGTCAAGCGCCTGGGCGGCAAGCGGTGGCAGGCGCTGCACAAGGCGGTCTATGCGATCGCGGTGCTCGGCATCCTGCATTTCTGGTGGCACAAGGCGGGCAAGAACGACTTCAGCGAAGTGTCGATCTACGCCGCCGTGGTGTTCGTGCTGCTAGGCCTGCGGATGTGGTGGTGGGCGCGCAAGCGCGCCGCGTAGCGAAGACGGCGCGCCCCCCGCCGGGGGCAGAGGGGCGCCGCGGGATCAGCCCTTGAGCAGATGCTCGCCCTTGAACAGGTCGGCCGGCAGTTCGCGCTCGCGCACCAGGTGCACGGTGTCGCCATCGACCATCACCTCGGCGGCGCGGCCCCGGGTGTTGTAATTGGAACTCATCACAAAGCCATAGGCGCCGGCTGACATCACCGCCAGCAGGTCCCCCGGCTGCACGGCCAGCACGCGGTCGCGGCCAAGCCAGTCGCCCGATTCGCACACCGGGCCCACCACGTCATAGGTCACGGGCGCGTCGGCGCGCGGCGCCACGGGCTCGATCCGGTGGTAGGCCTCGTACATCGCCGGGCGGGCCAGGTCGTTCATCGCCGCATCGACGATGCAGAAGTTCTTGGCTGCGCCGGGCTTCAGGAATTCCACCTGCGTCAGCAGCGCGCCGGCGTTACCGACCAGCGAGCGGCCCGGCTCGAACAGTACCTCGCGGTGGCCGTGGCCACGGGCGGCCACGCGGTCCAGCAGCGTGGTAGCGAAGCCGGTGATGTCCGGCGGGGTTTCGTCGGCATAGGTGATGCCGAGGCCACCGCCCACGTCGATATGGTCCAGGCGGATGCCCTCGCGCTCGAGCGCTTCCACCACGTCGAGCACCTTGTCGAGCGCTTCCAGATAGGGCGCCACTTCCGTGATCTGCGAGCCGATATGGCAGTCGATGCCGACCACCTCCAGGTGCGGCAGCGCGGCGGCAGCGCGGTAGGTCGGCAGTACGTCCTCGAACGCCACGCCGAACTTGTTGCCCTTGAGACCGGTTGAGATATAGGGATGCGTCTTGGCATCCACGTCCGGATTGATCCGCAGCGACACGCGTGCGCGCTTGCCCAGCCGGCCGGCCACGGCGTTCAGCCGGTCCAGTTCTGGGATTGATTCGACGTTGAAGCCGCGTACGTCGTGCGCCAGCGCCAGCGCCATGTCGGCCTCGCTCTTGGCCACGCCCGAGAACACCACCTTGCGCGGGTCGCCGCCGGCGGCCAGCACGCGCAGCAGTTCGCCGCCGGACACGATATCGAAACCGGCGCCCAACTGGGCGAAGACCTGCAGCACGGCCAGGTTCGAATTGGCCTTCACGGCGAATTGCACATGCGCGTTGCGGCCCTTGCAGGCGGCGGCGTAGGCCTGGTAGGCCGTGGTCAGCGCGGCGCGCGAGTAGACGTAGGTCGGCGTGCCGAACTCGGCCGCGATACGGGCCAGCGGCACTTGTTCGACAGCCAGGGCGCCGTCGCGGCGGGTAAAGAAATCAGTCATGTTCAGCGTGCGGAGGGGCGAGGCGCCCGGGTTACTTCGTCGAATTCGTGGTCGTGGCCGGTTCGGCGGGAACCGGCGCGCTGGTGGCGGGTTCGCCCATCGGCCGTGCCGGCGCCACCGCGCCCGTCTGGCCCAGGCCCGGATCGGGCACCGTGGGCGGGGTCGGGGCGGGCGGTACCCGGGGCATGGTCAACGGGCCGCGAACGCCGCATCCGGCCAGGGTCATCACGAGTGTGGCGGCAAACGCCGATACAATCGCACCACGACGCAGCTTCGGGGAGTCCTTCATTGTCTGAATGCCTTGGATGGCTTGGGGTGACTTTCTGGATGGCTGGCGAAACGGCCCGGAATCCGCAGGAATCCGCGGCAAATCCCGACAATTTTCCATTTTTCCGCCAGCCGGATCGCGCTCCGGGACGTCTGTCCGGGCGCGCTGCCGGCGGCCTTGGAGTGTAGCATGCCCCCCCTCACCGAAAGCGAGTTCCTGGTACTGGCCGGCAAGGCCCTGGACCGGCTGGAAGCCGATATCGAAGCCGCCGCCGATGCGGCCGATGCCGATGTCGAGATCAACCGCACCGGCAATGTCATGGAGCTGGAATTCGAGGATGGCTCGAAGATCATCGTGAACAGCCAGGCGCCGATGCAGGAACTGTGGGTGGCGGCCAAGGCCGGCGGTTTCCACTTCCGCCACGACGGCGCCAAGTGGATGGATACGCGCAGTGGCGCTGAACTGTACGCGGCGCTCTCCACCTATATGAGCCAGCAGGCGGGCACCACGCTGACGCTCGGCTGAGACCCTTCGGTCCCGACCAACAAAAAACCGGCCACGAGGGCCGGTTTTTTGTTGGGGCGAAAATAATCGTCCGGACTGTTCTGGCACTCAGGCGCCGCCGAACATCTCCAGGATCTTGCGCTTCTCGGCTTCGGTATCCTGCACCGGGCGCGCGCTCTCGTCGGGTTTGCCGGGCCACGGATCGCCCAGTCCCACCGAGGCCACGCCGGCACCCGCCGCGTTCTCCTCGAGCGTCCAGTCGCCGGCCACCATCACCACGCCCTCCGGCGGCTGCCGATCGGGGCTCTCGGGCACGCCCTTGAGCGCCTTGCTCATATAACTGACCCAGATCGGCAGCGCCAGGCCGCCACCGGTTTCGCGCACGCCCAGGCTCTTGGGCTGGTCGTAGCCCATCCACGCGATCGCCACGAGTTTCGGCGTGTAGCCGGCGAACCAGGCATCCACGGCATCGTTCGTGGTACCGGTCTTGCCGGCCATGTCGTTGCGGCCCAGGCGCTGCTTGGCCGGGTTGGCCGTGCCGCTGCGCACCACCTCGCGCAGCATGCTGTCGGCGATGAACGCGGTGCGGGCGTCCAGCACGCGCACGGCGTCCTGGCCGGCCTTTTGCGGACGGGTCTCGGAGATCACGTTGCCGCGCGAATCCACCACGCGCTGGATCAGGTACGGATTGACGCGATAGCCGCCGTTGGCGAACACCGAGTAGGCGCCGGCCATCTGGAGCGGCGTCACCGCGCCGGAGCCCAGCGCCATCGGCAGGTAGGCTGGGTGCTTGTCGGCCTCGAAGCCGAACCGCGTGATGTAGTCCTGCGCGTACTGGGTGCCGATGGCGCGCAGAATTCGTACGGATACGAGGTTCTTCGACTTGGCCAGCGCGCGGCGCATCGTCATCGGGCCCTCGAACTTGCCGTCGTAGTTCTTCGGCTCCCAGACCTGGCCGCCGGTGTCCGGGCCGATCGTCAGCGGGGCGTCGTTGATCACCGTGGCGGGCGAGAAGCCCTTCTCCAGCGCGGCCGTGTAGATGAACGGCTTGAAGCTGGAGCCCGGCTGGCGCCAAGCCTGCGTCACGTGGTTGAACTTGTTGCGGTTGAAATCGAAGCCGCCGACCATCGCCCGGATCTCGCCATCTTCAGGATTCAACGAGACGAAGGCGGCCGCCACCTCGGGCAGCTGGGTGACGGACCACGTGTTGTCCTTGGCATCCTGCGTGACGCGGATGATCGCGCCGGGGCGGATCTTGACCTTCGGCTGGGCATTGGCCGACAGGGACGGCGCGATAAACCGCAGCGCCGTGCCTTCGATCGTCGCCACCTCGCCAGAGAGCAGTGTGGCGCGCACCTGTTTCGGCGTCACGCTGGTGACCACGGCCGAGCGCAGGTCGTCGCTGCCCGGGTGCTCCACCAGAGCGTCGTCGATGGCCTGTTCGCGTTCGGACGGATTCGACGGCAGGTCGATGAACGCCTCCGGGCCGCGATAGCCGTGCTTGCGCTCGTAGGTCATGATGCCGCCGCGCACGGCGTCGTAGGCGGCATCCTGGTCAGCCTTGTTCAGCGTCGTGTAGACGTTGAGGCCGCGCGTATAGGTTTCCTCGCGATATTGTGCGTACATGAGCTGGCGCACGATTTCCGCGACATATTCGGCATGGGTGGAGAACTCGTTGCCCTCGCCACGCACCTTCAGCTCCTCGCGCACGGCCTGGTCGTACTGCTCCGGTGTGATGTAGCCGAGGTCGCGCATGCGCTGGAGGATGTATTCCTGGCGCACCTTGGCGCGGCGCGGATTCACCACGGGGTTGTAGGCCGACGGCGCCTTCGGCAGGCCGGCCAGCATGGCGGCTTCCGCCGGCGTCACGTCCTTGATCGACTTGCCGAAGTAGACCCGCGCGGCGCTGGCGAAGCCGTAGGCGCGCTGACCCAGGTAGATCTGGTTCATGTACAGCTCGAGGATCTGGTCCTTGGTCAGGTTCGCCTCGATCTTGTACGCCAGCAGCATCTCGTAGATCTTGCGCGTGTAGGTCTTCTCGCTCGAGAGGAAGAAGTTGCGCGCCACCTGCATGGTGATGGTGGAAGCGCCCTGCGACAGCCCGCCGCGCAGGTTGGCCAGCCCGGCGCGCAGCACGCCCACGAAGTCCACGCCGCCGTGCTCGTAGAAGCGGTCGTCCTCGATCGCGAGCACGGCCTTCTTCATGACGTCCGGGATCTCGGTGATCGGCACGAAGTTGCGGCGCTCCTCGCCGAACTCGCCGATCAGCACGTTGTCAGCCGTGTAGATCCGCAGCGGGATCTTCGGGCGGTAGTCGGTGATGGTGTCCAGCGACGGCAGGTTGGGCGCGGCCACCACCAGCGCATAGCCCACCAGCAGCGCCACGGCGACGAGCCCGGCGACAAGCAGTCCGATCAGCCCGAACATGATCCGCGCCCAGAGCGGACGGCGGACGGGAAGGGACGGCTTCTGTTGTGCTGTGGCCATAAGGGTTTACCTAATCAGAGTGCCCGGATTATATCGTCGGGGATGGGGCGCCCCCGGTGCGCCGTGCCGCAAAAGGCGCTATCGCGCTGTTACAAGATGTAATCCTGTTGAGATCAGGTTGTCACGACGCGCAGGTCTTTGGCGCAGGGCGGGTTGGCGGGTGTCACGGAGGAGGGGGGCAGCCGGGAGGCCGATTTGGCGCCAACGATGCTGTGGCGCGACGCTATGTAACGGGCCTGAGGTGGACCGTGGGATTTTGGCAACGCTTTCGCGCGGCCCGTCTGAAAAAGAAAGCGTGGTCAGATCGGCACATTGCGCGCGCCTCTGCTTTTTGTGAGAATCCACGAACATAAAAGAGCAAACGTTTCATCCAAGAAACTAACTGGCTCGCCCCATTAGAGCAGTCATGCCGTGGGCGAGTTCAAATGTCAGGGGGTCACCTTGCGACGGGGCATCTTGTCGGGTCTTCTGCGCCGGACTACGGTCGGCGTGGATATCGGGTCGTCCAGCGTCAAGGTCGTGGAGCTGTCCGTTGGGGCGGGCAAACACGACTTCAGGCTGGAAAAATGCGCCAGCGAACTGCTGGACCGCAACGCCGTTGCCGATGGCAACGTCGTCAACATCGAGGCCGTGGGCATCGCGCTGAAGCGAGCCCTTGGCAAGGCCGGTATTCGTACCAAGGACGTTGTCCTTGGCGTGCCGTCCATGCTGACGGAATCTCAGACTGTCAGTCTTCCGGACAACCTGTCCGAGGACGAACTCTATTCGCAGGTCGAATCGGAGGCGCACCGCCTCTATCCGCCTTCCCAGGCGGTGAATTTCGACTTCGCGGTGATTGGCCCCAACGAGACCGAAGGCGGGATTGGCGTGCGCGTGACGGCCGCCAACAGCGATCGCGTGCAGGAGCGGGTGACGGCGGCCGAAATGGCTGGCCTGAAACCGCAGGTGATGGATGTCGAGGAGTACGCCGTGCAGCGCTCGGTCGTACAGATGCTCGGTGTGCCGTCCTCCCTGACCGAGACCGACGCCAAGGATCTCCCCGTGGTCGCCGTCATCCACCTCGGTGGCAGTCGCTCCAAGGCGATCTTCTACCAGGGCTGGAAGGAACTCTACGAACAGCCCCTGAACAGCTACGGCGACCAGCTCACGCAGAGCGCCGCGCGCATGTTCACGCTGGATGCCCTCAAGGCCGAGATCAAGAAGCGCAAGAACACGCTGCCTGAGGCGTGGCGCGCGCAATTGCTCAAGCCGTCGCTGGAAGCCCTGGCGATGGAAGTGCAGGGCGCCATCGGCAACTTCGTAGCCAGTTCCAGCCTGGGCCGGGTCGACGAGATCCTGCTCTCGGGCGGACATGCCTCGCTGCTGGGGGTGCAGGCCGCCATCCAGCAGCAGACGCAGATCACTACCACGCTGGCCAATCCTTTCGCCAACATGATGACCGCAGGCAACGTCAACGAGCGCTATCTCCAGCGCGACTTGCCGGCCTACATCGTCAGTGCGGGACTGGCATTGCGCGGGCTGCAATAACCCACGGGGGGAGAAGCATGTCCACGACGACGAACACCATCCCGTCGGTCAACCTGCTGCCGTATCACGAGGCCCGCAAGGCCGCGCGGCGCAAAAAGGTCTATTCGCTCCTGGGCGGCGCGGCAGCCGCCGGGGCGGTCATCGTGCTGATCGGCGGGTTCTATATCGACTCGCAGATCGAGGCCGTGACGGCGCGCAATGCCGTGCTGCAGCAGGCCAACACGCAGATGGACGGCCAGATTCGCGAGGTCAACACGCTCAAGAAGGATATCGAGGCCCTGCTGGACCGTCAGCGCGCCATCGAAAGCCTGCAGGCGGAGCGCAACCTGCCCGTGCAGCTGCTCGAGGAGCTGGTGCGCCAGGTGCCGGAAGGCGTCTACCTGACCAGCCTGAAGCAGACCGGCGACAGCTTTGTCATGGCTGGCGTGGCGCAGTCCAACGAGCGCGTGTCCGAACTGCTACGCAATATCGACCAGGTGACGTGGCTCGACCGCGCCGAACTGGTGGAATCGAAGGCCGTGACGATGACCAACAACCTGCGCGAGCAGCGCCGGCTGTTTGATTTCTCGATGCGGTTCTCCTATCGCGCGCCGGAAGTGCCCGGCGACAAGAAGAAGGGCGCCGCGTCCGATGCCGCGGCCAAACCTGCAGCGGGGAAGGTCTGATCATGGCGCTCAATTCGGATATTTCCTTGCAGGACATCACCGCGCAGTTCCGCGGCCTGAACCTGAACGAGCCCGAGACCTGGCCGGCCGCGCCGCGCCTGCTGTTCTCGACGCTGGCCGCCGTCATCGTGCTGGTGCTCGGCTGGCAGTTCTACTGGAGCGACAAGAACACCGAACTCGACCGCAAGCACGCGGAGCACGAGACGCTGAAGCAGTCGTTCAAGACCAAGGTGGCGCAGGTGGCCAACCTGGACGCACTGCGTGCCCAGAAGGTGGAAGTGGAAAAGCGCGTGGCGCTGGCCGAGCGCCAGTTGCCGAACAGCACGGAGATGGATGCGCTGCTGGCTGACGTGAACCATGCCGGCGTGGCGCGCGGTCTCCAGTTCGAGCTGTTCAAGCCGCAGCCCGCCGCCATCAAGCCGTATTTCGCCGAAATTCCGGTGAACCTGAAGGTCACCGGCCGCTATCACGACGTCGCGCTGTTCAACGCGGACGTGGCGGCGCTCTCCCGGATCGTTTCGATGCGCAACCTGAACATGGCGGTGGCCAAGGACGGCACGTTGTCGATGGAAGCGCAGGCCATGGCCTACCGCGCCCTGGACCCGGACGAGCAGGCCGCCCAGCGCCGCGCCGCCGCGGATGCCGCCGCCAAGAAGGCCAAGGGAGGTGCCAAGTGATCCGGCTGACACATCGCCCCCCGCATCGCATTGCCTTGATGTCACGCACGTCCCGGACGCCGCGCCGGCTGGCCGCCGCCGCTGTCGCGGTGCTCGCCGCCACCACGCTGACCGCCTGTGGCGCCAGCGAGGACGAAGGGCTGCAGCAATGGATGAGCCAGACGCGCGCCGCCAAGGCGCCGCCGCCGGAGCCGCTGCCCGAGGTCAAGCCGTACGTGCCGCGCGAGTACGGCGGGCGCACGTCGCCGGAGCCGTTCGCGCAGACCAAGATCGGTGAGCTGAACAAGACGATGTCTGAGTCGCCGGAGGCCGGACGGCGACGCGAGCCGCTTGAGGAATTCCCGCTGGAAAACTTCAAGATGCTCGGCATGCTGAAAAAACACGGCGAGACCTACGGTGTCGTACGCGTAGATAACAAGATCCACCACGTCAAAGTGGGTCAGTATCTCGGCCAGAGTTATGGCCGGGTGGTCCGCATCAACGATCAAGAGATCGTGTTGCGCGAATTGGTTCGGGAAGGGGTCTCAGATTGGAAAGAGAAAATGACCAGCCTGAAGCTGGAGGCATCCGCATGATCACGGCACGATGGTACCGGGCGCTTGCGGGCGCGGCAGCGATGGCATTGGTGCTGGCCTCTCCGGCCGCACACGCTCAGACTAACCAGCTCAAGCAGGTGGAAGCCAACGTCGTTGGCGAGCAGACCGTGTTCACGGTCGACCTGCAAGGGCCGCTCACGCAGAAGCCTGCGGACTTCACCACGCAGAATCCGGCGAAGATCGCGATCGACTTCTTCGACACGGGCTTCCCTGCCGGCCGTGCGCAGTACGAGTACGCCGGCAAGGTGCTCAAGAGCGCCAATGTGATGCAGATCGGGGACCGCACCCGCGTGGTGCTGAACCTGAGCCGCACGGCCACGTATCGCACGGAAGTGCGCGGCAACCAGTTCGTGGTGCTGCTGGACAACGTGACGCAGACCGGCACGACGGCGGCACCGACGTTCGCGGCCAGCCCGGCGCCGGCCCAGGCGGCTAACCGCGCGGCGCTGCGCAATATCGACTTCCGGCGCGGCACCGACGGTGCGGGCCGGGTGGTCGTGGACCTGTCCTCGCGCGATTCGGGCATCAATATCCAGCAGCAGGGCCAGAACCTGGTGGTGGATTTCATGGGTACCTCGCTGCCGCAGGATCTGCGCCGCCGCTTCGACGTGACGGACTTCGGCACGCCGGTGCAGGGCATGCGCGCCAGCGACGCCAACGGCAACGCCCGCCTGACCATCGAGCCGCGCGGTAACTGGGAGTACAGCTCGTACCAGACCGACAACCAGTTCGTGGTGGAAGTGCGTCCGGTCAAGGACGACCCGAACAAGCTGATCGCCGGCCAGGGTTACCGGGGCGAGCGCCTGTCGCTGAACTTCCAGAACATCGACATCCGCTCGCTGCTCCAGGTGTTCGCAGACTTCACGAACCTGAACATCATCACGAGCGACACGGTGCAGGGCAACCTGACGCTGCGTCTCAAGGACGTGCCGTGGGACCAGGCGCTCCAGATCGTGATGGATTCGAAGGGGCTGGCCTCGCGCCGCAATGGCAACGTGCTGTGGGTGGCGCCCAAGGCGGAACTGGCGACCAAGGAAAAGCTGGAACTCGAGGCGGCGCAGCAGATCACCGAGCTCGAGCCGATCCGCAGCCAGGTCTACCAGCTCAACTACCAGCGGGCAGACGATGTGCGCCGCATGCTGCTGGGTCAGACCACCGGCGGTTCGGGCGCCAGCTCGGGTGGCGTGGCCTCGGGTGGTGCGGCAGGGACGATGGGCGCGACGCGCATGCTGTCCAAGCGCGGCTCGCTGACGGCTGACCCGCGTACCAACCAGTTGTTTGTGTCGGACGTGGCGAGCAAGCTCGAGGAAGTGCAGAACTTCCTGACGAAGATCGACATCCCGGTGCGTCAGGTGATCATTGAGGCTCGTATCGTCGAGGCCAGCGACACCTTCAGCCGCAACCTCGGTGTGAAGCTGGGCTTTGCCTCGCAGCGGTCGGGGGCCGGCTACGGCAACACCTACACCAATGTGGTGAGCCCGATCACCCAGGACGCCACGTGGGATAACGGCCCGGCTCTGAGCCTGCCGGCCGCCGCGATCAACGGCACGAACCCGGCATCGGTGGCGTTCAGCATCTTCAACGCCGGTGCGGGCCGCTTCCTGGCGCTCGAACTGTCGGCACTGGAAGCCGATGGCAAGGGCAAGATCATCTCCAGCCCGCGTGTGGTCACTGCCAACAACATCAAGGCGCTGATCGAGCAGGGTACGGAGTTGCCGTACCAGTCCGCCACGTCGAGCGGCGCCACCTCGGTGCAGTTCCGCAAGGCCAACCTGAAGCTCGAGGTCACGCCGCAGATCACGCCGGAAGGCAACGTGCTGCTGGATGTGGACGTGAACAAGGACAGTGTGGGTATCCAGACCACCAACGGCTTCGCCATCGACACCAAGCACGTGCAGACGCAGGTGCTGGTAGAGAACGGCGGCACCGTGGTGATCGGCGGTATCTACAGTCAGGAAGAGAGCAACAACTACAACAAGGTACCGTTCCTGGGCGATATCCCGGTGCTCGGCTACCTGTTCAAGAACAACGCCAAGGTCAACAACCGCACCGAGCTGCTGGTGTTCCTGACGCCGCGTATCCTGAACGACAATGTGTCGCTGAAATAACCGCACCGGGTGCAGTACCGGGCCCGGATGCAGTAGACTGAGAGGCCGCGCCGCTTGCCGACGCGGCCTTTTTTCATTGGCGGTGTCGTCAGGCAGCCATGGCCGGAAGCGCGCGATGCCGCGTGATGTATTGTCATCACCTGTTTTGCGAAAGTCCCGGCCGGGGCGATAATGCGAAGCCGCCAGGCACCACGCCTGCTTGACCTCGATACCCCAGTGACCGCGCAAGCCACTCGCCCGAATCTCTTTTTCGTTGGCCTCATGGGCGCCGGCAAGACTACCGTCGGCCGCACCGTGGCCCGGCGTCTCAACTACCCGTTCTTCGACTCCGACCATGAGCTCGAGGCGCGTTGCGGCGTGCGGATTCCGATCATTTTCGAACACGAGGGCGAAGCAGGCTTCCGCGACCGCGAGGCGCACATGATTGCCGAGCTGGCTTCGCGCCAGGGGATTGTGCTGGCCACGGGCGGCGGCGCTGTGCTGCGCCCGGAGAACCGCGAGGTGCTGAGTGCCAATGGCACCGTGGTCTACCTGCGCGCGAGCCCGCACGACCTCTGGCTGCGCACCCGCCACGACCGCAACCGGCCGTTGCTCCAGACCCAGGACCCCAAGGGCCGACTCGAGGCGCTGTACGCCGAGCGCGACCCGCTGTACCGCGAAGTGGCGGATTTCATCATCGAAACCGGCAAGCCGTCCGTGGCACAGCTTGCTAATATGGTTCTGATGCAACTTGAGATGGCCGGCTTTGTGTTTCCGCCCGCGGAAGCCACCCCGGACGCCGATGCGGCCCCGCCCGCGGCGCCGGACCAGCCGGCGCAGGACACCCATTCATGATTACGCTTGAAGTCGACCTCGGGGCGCGCAGCTACCCGATCCATATTGGCGGCGGACTGCTCGACCGCGCCGAACTGCTGGCCCCGCACGTGCGTGGCCAGCACGCCGTCATCGTCACCAACGAGACGGTCGGTCCGCTGTACGCCGCCCGGGTGGAAGCCACGCTGGCCGCGCTCGGCAAGACCGTGCGCGTGGTTACGCTGCCGGATGGCGAGCGTTTCAAGCACTGGGAAACCCTGAACCTGATCTTCGATGCGCTGCTAGGCGCCGGCGCCGATCGCAAGACCACGCTGATCGCACTCGGCGGCGGCGTGGTGGGCGACATGACCGGGTTTGCCGCCGCCTGCTATATGCGCGGCGTACCGTTCGTGCAGGTGCCGACCACGTTGCTGGCGCAGGTGGACTCCTCGGTGGGCGGCAAGACCGGCATCAACCACCCGCTCGGCAAGAACATGATCGGCGCGTTTCACCAGCCCAACGCGGTGATTGCCGACATCGACACCCTGCGCACCCTCCCGGCCCGCGAACTGGCGGCCGGCCTGGCCGAGGTTATCAAGCACGGCGCGATTGCCGATACGGCCTACTTCGACTGGATCGAAAGCCATATCGCCGGCCTGAACGCCTGCGATACCAGCCTGATGGCCGAGGCCGTGCGCCGCTCCTGCGAGATCAAGGCCGCCGTGGTGGCCCAGGACGAGCGCGAGGGCGGCCTGCGGGCGATCCTGAACTTCGGCCACACCTTCGGCCATGCCATCGAGGCGGGCATGGGCTACGGCGAGTGGTTGCACGGCGAGGCGGTGGGCTGCGGCATGGTCATGGCTGCCGACCTGTCGCACCGGCTGGGCTTCATTGACACCGAGACGCGCGCGCGCATCCGCGAACTGACCCGGGCGGCCATGCTGCCCGTGGTGGCTCCGGAACTCGGCATCGACCGCTATATCGAACTGATGAAAGTGGACAAGAAGGCCGAGGCGGGCAGCATCAAGTTCATCCTGCTGAAGAAGCTCGGCGAAGCCTTCATCACCACCGTGCCCGACGCGGACCTGCGCGAGACGCTGCGCCATGCCACGTTGAAACCCCCAACCGAGGCACCGGTCGCCTGAACCCAAGCGATCGGCCATGCCTTGCAACCCCAAGCCCCGCCACCGGATTGCCGCATGACCGACCTCGAATCCCACCTCGCCCCGTACGCCGCCCACTCGACGCAGTCGCGGGGGCGGGTGCATGCCGAACCGGCGTCGTCGTCGCGCAGCGAATTCCAGCGTGACCGCGACCGCGTGATCCACAGCACCGCGTTCCGGCGCCTGGAGTACAAGACCCAGGTGTTCGTGAACCATGAGGGCGACCTGTTCCGCACCCGGCTCACGCACAGCCTGGAGGTGGCGCAGATCGCGCGGTCCATCGCGCGCAACCTGCGCGTCAACGAGGATCTGGTCGAGGCGATCTCGCTGGCCCACGACCTTGGCCACACCCCGTTCGGCCATGCCGGGCAGGATGCGCTGAACCTCTGCATGAAGAACCACGGCGGCTTCGAGCACAACCTGCAGAGCCTGCTGGTGGTGGACGAGCTGGAGGAGCGCTACGGCGGCTTCAATGGGCTGAACCTGACGTTCGAGACCCGTGAGGGCATTCTCAAGCATTGCTCGCGGGTCAACGCGGCAGCGCTCGGGGAGCTGGGGCGGCGCTTCCTCGAGGGCGCGCAGCCGTCGCTGGAGGCCCAGCTGGCCAACCTGGCCGACGAAATCGCCTACAACAACCACGATATCGACGATGGCCTGCGCTCGGGGCTCCTGACGCTGGAGCAACTGGACGAAGTGCCGATGTGGGGCCGGCATCGGGCCGAGGTCACGGCCGCGTTCCCGGGCATCAATGGCCGGCGTGCCATCAACGAGACGGTTCGCCGCATGATCAACACGCTGATCGTGGATCTGATCGAGACCACCGGGCGCAATATCGCCGCGGCCAACCCCAAGAATATCGATGCCGTGCGCGCCGCCGGGGCGCTGGTCGCCTTCAGCCCCAAGGTCCACGAGGAGGCGGCGGCGCTCAAGCGCTTCCTGTTCCGACATCTATATAGGCACTATCTGGTGATGCGGATGTCCGCCAAGGCCCAGCGGATCATTTCGGACCTGTTCGGCGCCTTCATGCAGGATTCCCGCCTGCTGCCGCCGCAGTACCAGGCCAGCCATGGCGGCGACCAGCCGCGCCTGATCTCCCATTACATCGCCGGCATGACGGACCGCTACGCGATTCGCGAGCACCGCCGCATCTTCGCCGTCAGCGAGAGCGACTGAACCCGCCACGTCCCCGAATTAAATGGGGACGGATCAGGCTATCATGCGGGGATTGCTGATGCAGGTTCCACCAATCCCCGTATGGCGCGCCTTCCCCGATTCTCCCCGGCCGGTTTGCCGGCCCTCGTGTTGCAACGCGGCAACAACCGTCAGCCCGTGTTCCTGGGCCCGGACGACTACCTCCATTACCTCGATTGCCTGCGCATGGCCGCGCGCGAGCACGAACTGGCCGTCCATGCCTACGCGCTGCGCCCGAACCATATCCATCTGGTGGCCACGCCCAAGGGGCCCGATTCCCTGAGCCTGGCGATGCAGGCGGTCGGCCGCCGCTATGCGCGCCACTTCAACCGGGTGGCCAATCGCACGGGCACGCTCTGGGAGGGGCGCTTCCGCTCGGCCGTGATCGAACCCAATGCCTGGCTGCTGCCGGCGATGCTCTATGTCGAAGGTAATGCGCTGCGCGCTGGCGATGTCATGACGGCCGAGGCCGACCGCTGGAGCAGCTACCGGCATCACGCGGGCATCGAGTCGAGCCCGCTTGTGAGCGATCACTCCGCCTACTGGGAGCTTGGCAACACGCCTTTTGAGCGCCAGTCGAACTATCGCGCATTGACTGCCGAGGGACTGTCGGGAAAGACGCTCGCCACGCTGCGCCAGCATGCCCATAGCGGATGGCCGCTCGGCGACGCGGCCTTCCTGACGCAGCTGGAGCGTCACGCCACACGGCGCGTGCAGCCGTTGCCGAAGGGCCGGCCGCGCCGGGCCAGCGAGGAAGATCTCGACGAGGCAGCGGCCGGCGATGCACCAGCCTGACGCCTAAGTGCGGCGAAGCTAATGTGTCCCCATTAAAAATGCGCCCTGAACCGGGGCGATTTTTAATGTGTTCTGACCCCATTTAAAATTTTTGCGATACATTCCCGATTCTCATATAGTTGCTCCACCCACAGTCATTGTGCGGCGCGTCACGCTCGTGTACGCCGCTGCGGCCCCGCTGCCTGCCACCCGCCCGTCAAAGAGGCGCCTGCATCCAGCCACCCCGTTCGGTTTGCCTTGCCGCGCGTGCTGCCTTCACCGGAATTCAGCCCGTGGACCACTCGCAACACCCCGCCGATCCCATCGATACCGCCGCCCGCCCGCAAGCGCAGGGCCTCTATGACCCGGCCAACGAGCACGACGCCTGCGGCGTCGGCATGGTTGCGCACATCAAGGGCCGCAAGTCGCACGAGATCATCTCGCAGGGCCTGAAGATCCTCGAAAACCTCGACCATCGCGGTGCCGTGGGCGCCGACAAGCTGATGGGCGACGGCGCCGGCATCCTGATCCAGATCCCGGACCAGTTCTACCGCGAGGAAATGGCCAAGCAGGGCGTGACCCTGCCGCCGAACGGCGAGTACGGCGTGGGCATGATCTTCCTGCCGAAGGAACACGCCTCGCGTCTGGCCTGCGAGCAGGAGCTCGAGCGCACGGTGCGCCTGGAAGGCCAGGTCGTGCTGGGCTGGCGTGACGTGCCGGTGGACTGCAACATGCCGATGTCCCCCACGGTGCGCACCACCGAGCCGGTGATCCGCCAGATCTTCATTGGCCGTGGCCGCGACATCATGACCACGGACGCGCTGGAACGTAAGCTCTACGTCATCCGCAAGACCGCCAGCCACGCCATCCAGGCGCTCAAGCTCAAGCACGGCAAGGAATACTTCGTGCCGTCGATGTCCGCCCGTACCGTGGTGTACAAGGGCCTGCTGCTGGCCGACCAGGTGGGCGAGTACTACCTCGACCTGCAGGACCCGCGCGCCGTCTCGGCCCTGGCCCTGGTGCACCAGCGCTTCTCCACCAACACCTTCCCGGCCTGGGAGTTGGCCCACCCGTACCGCATGGTCGCCCACAACGGCGAAATCAACACGGTCAAGGGCAACGTCAACTGGGTCAACGCGCGCACGGGCGCCATCTCGTCGCCGGTGCTCGGCGACGACCTGCCCAAGCTGTGGCCGCTGATCTATCCGGGCCAGTCCGATACGGCATCGTTCGACAACTGCCTCGAACTGCTGACGATGGCCGGCTACCCGCTCGTCCACGCGATGATGATGATGATCCCGGAAGCCTGGGAACAGCACACGCTGATGGACGACAACCGCCGCGCGTTCTACGAGTACCACGCCGCCATGATGGAGCCGTGGGACGGCCCCGCCGCCATCTGCTTCACCGATGGCCGCCAGATCGGCGCCACGCTGGACCGTAACGGCCTGCGTCCGGCCCGTTTCTATGTGACCGAAGACGACGTGGTCGTGCTGGCCTCGGAAGCCGGCGTGCTGCCGTTCCCAGAGTCGCGCGTGGTGCAGAAGTGGCGCCTGCAGCCCGGCAAGATGTTCCTGATCGACATGGAACAGGGCCGCATCATCGACGACAAGGAACTCAAGGACAACCTGGCCAACGCCAAGCCGTACAAGAGCTGGATCGATGCCGTGCGCATCAAGATGGACGAGCTCGAAGCCAAGCCCGAGGACGTCGCCGCCGAGAAGAAGCCCGCGGCGCCGCTGCTGGACCGCCAGCAGGCCTTCGGCTACACGCAGGAGGACGTCAAGTTCCTGATGGCGCCGATGGCGCTGGCCGGCGAGGAAGCTACCGGCTCGATGGGCAATGACTCGCCGCTGGCCGTGCTGTCGTCGAAGAACAAGACGCTGTACCACTACTTCAAGCAGCTGTTCGCCCAGGTGACCAACCCGCCGATCGACCCGATCCGCGAGAACATGGTCATGTCGCTGGTGTCGTTCATCGGCCCGAAGCCGAACCTGCTCGAGCTGAACAACATCAACCCGCCGATGCGCCTCGAAGTGTCCCAGCCCGTGCTGGACTTCAAGGACATCGCCAAGATCCGCAACATCGAGCACTACACCGGTGGCAAGTTCCGCGCCTATGAGCTGAACATCTGCTATCCGACGGCATGGGGCAAGGAAGGCATCGAGGCGCGCCTGGCGTCGCTGTGCGCCGAGGCCGTGGATGCCGTGCGCTCGGGCTACAACATCCTGATCGTGTCCGACCGCCGCGTCGATGCCGATCATGTGGCGATTCCGGCACTGCTGGCGACGTCCGCCATCCACCATCACCTGGTGGAGAAGGGCCTGCGCACGTCCGCCGGCCTGGTGGTGGAAACCGGTTCGGCGCGTGAGGTGCACCACTTCGCGCTGCTGGCTGGCTACGGCGCTGAAGCCGTCCACCCGTACCTGGCGATGGAAACGCTGGCCGACATGGCCACCGGCCTGTCTGGCGACCTGTCGCCCGAGAAGGCGGTCAAGAACTTCGTCAAGGCCATCGGCAAGGGCCTGTTCAAGGTGATGTCCAAGATGGGCATCTCCACGTACATGTCCTACACCGGCGCGCAGATCTTCGAGGCCATCGGCCTGTCGCGCGAACTGGTGCAGAAGTATTTCCACGGCACGCCGTCCAACGTGGAAGGCATCGGCATCTTCGAGGTCGCCGAGGAAGCCATCCGCCTGCACCGCGACGCGTTCGGCGACAACCCCGTGCTCGAGACCATGCTCGAGGCCGGCGGCGAGTACGCCTACCGCGTGCGGGGCGAGGAGCATATGTGGACGCCGGATTCGGTGGCCAAGCTCCAGCACTCGGTGCGCGCCGATGACGGCAAGGGTGCGTACCAGACGTACAAGGAATACGCGAACATCATCAACGACCAGAGCCGCCGCCACATGACGCTGCGCGGCCTGTTCGAGTTCAAGGTCGATCCGTCGCGCGCCATTCCGCTCGAGGAAGTGGAGTCGGCCAAGGACATCGTGAAGCGTTTCGCCACGGGCGCCATGTCGCTCGGCTCGATCTCGACCGAAGCCCACACCACGCTGGCCGTGGCGATGAACCGCATCGGCGGCAAATCGAACACCGGCGAAGGCGGCGAGGACGAGAAGCGCTACCGCAACGAACTGCGCGGCATCCCCATCAAGCAGGGCGATACCCTCAAGGGCCTGCTGGGCGACCACGTGATCGAGCGTGACCTGCCGCTGCAGGAAGGCGACTCGCTGCGCAGCAAGATCAAGCAGGTGGCGTCGGGCCGCTTTGGCGTGACCGCCGAGTACCTGGCGTCGGCCGACCAGATCCAGATCAAGATGGCCCAGGGCGCCAAGCCCGGCGAGGGCGGCCAGCTGCCCGGCCACAAGGTGTCGGACTACATCGGCAAGCTGCGTTACTCGGTGCCGGGCGTGGGCCTGATCTCGCCGCCGCCGCACCATGACATCTACTCGATCGAGGATCTGGCGCAGCTGATCCACGACCTGAAGAACGTGAACCCGGTGTCGGACATCTCGGTCAAGCTGGTGTCCGAAGTGGGCGTGGGCACCGTGGCGGCCGGCGTGGCGAAGGCCAAGGCCGACCACGTGGTGATCGCCGGCCATGACGGCGGCACCGGCGCCTCGCCGTGGTCGTCGATCAAGCACGCCGGCACGCCGTGGGAACTGGGCCTGGCCGAGACGCAGCAGACGCTGATGCTCAACGGCCTGCGCAACCGCATCCGCGTGCAGGCCGACGGCCAGATGAAGACCGGCCGCGACGTGGTGATCGGCGCGCTGCTGGGCGCTGACGAATTCGGCTTCGCCACGGCACCGCTGGTGGCCGAGGGCTGCATCATGATGCGCAAGTGCCACCTGAACACCTGCCCGGTGGGCGTGGCCACGCAGGATCCGGCGCTGCGCAAGAAGTTCCAGGGCAAGCCCGAGCACGTGGTGAACTTCTTCTTCTTCGTTGCCGAGGAAGCGCGCGAGATCATGGCGCAGCTGGGCATCCGCACCTTCGACGAGCTGATCGGCCGCGCCGACCTGCTCGACATGCGCAACGGCATCGAGCACTGGAAGGCGCGTGGCCTGGACTTCGGCCGCATCTTCTACCAACCGGCGTTCGCCGCCGACGTGCCGCGCTTCCACACGGATGTGCAGGACCACGGCCTGTCGGTGGAAGCCGGCAAGGCGCTGGACCATGTGCTGATCGCCAAGGCGCGCCAGGCCATCGACAAGGGTGAGCGCGTGTCGTTCATCCAGCCGGTGAAGAACGTGAACCGCACGGTGGGCGCGATGCTGTCCGGCGTGATCGCCAAGCAGTATGGCCACGAGGGCCTGCCCGACGACACCATCCACATCCAGCTGCAAGGCACGGCCGGCCAGTCGTTCGGCGCGTTCCTGGCGCACGGCATCACGCTGGACCTGGTGGGCGACGGCAACGACTACGTGGGCAAGGGCCTCTCCGGCGGCCGCGTGATCGTGCGCACGCCGCACGAGTTCCGTGGCGACCCGACGCGCAACATCATCGTCGGCAACACGGTGCTGTACGGCGCCATCGCCGGCGAGGCGTTCTTCAACGGCGTGGCCGGCGAACGCTTCGCGGTGCGCAACTCGGGCGCCGTGGCGGTGGTCGAGGGCACGGGCGACCATGGTTGCGAGTACATGACCGGCGGCACGGTGGTCGTGCTGGGCGGCACGGGCCGTAACTTCGCGGCGGGCATGTCCGGCGGCGTGGCCTACGTCTATGACGAGGATGGCCTGTTCGACAAGCGCTGCAACACCTCGATGGTGGCGCTGGAGGCGGTGCTCGCCTCGGCCGACCAGGAGAAGGGCCAGCCCAAGGCACAGTGGCACAAGCAGGGCGGCAAGCGCGAGCTGGACGAAGTGATCCTGCGCAACCTGATCGAGCAGCATTTCCGCTACACCGGTTCGGAGCGCGCCAAGGCGCTGCTGGCGGACTGGACCACGGCGCGCCGCAAGTTCGTCAAGGTCTTCCCGACCGAGTACAAGCGCGCCCTGGGCGAGATGTACGCCAAGGAGCAGGCCGCCCGCGACAACGACCGCGAGGCGATTGCCGCCTGACGGCGCGCATCGGCCACCCCACGAGACGGCGCCGCGCGGCATGCCCAGCGGCGCCAACAAGATACTGACCCCACGCGAGGCCGGCCCAGCCGCCTCGCGCCCAGCTAGACCAAGGACGCAACATGGGTAAGGCGACTGGCTTTCTCGAATTTCCCCGCCAGAACGAAGGCTATGAGCCGGTAGTCAAGCGTGTGAAGCACTACAAGGAGTTCGTCTTCGCGCTGTCCGACAGCGAGGCGAAGATCCAGGGTGCGCGCTGCATGGACTGCGGCATCCCGTTCTGCAACAACGGCTGCCCGGTCAACAACATCATTCCGGACTTCAACGACCTGGTGTACCGCCAGGACTGGAAGACTGCCATCGAGGTCCTGCACCAGACCAACAACTTCCCCGAGTTCACGGGCCGGATCTGCCCGGCACCGTGCGAGGCGGCCTGCACGCTCGGCATCAACGAGCTGCCGGTGGGCATCAAGTCGATCGAGCACGCCATTATCGACAAGGCCTGGGAAGAGGGCTGGGTGGCGCCGCACGTGCCCGCGCACAAGACCGGCAAGACCGTGGCCGTGGTTGGCTCCGGCCCGGCTGGCCTGGCTGCCGCGCAGCAACTGGCCCGCGCCGGCCATGACGTGACGGTGTTCGAGAAGAACGACCGCATCGGCGGCCTGCTGCGCTATGGCATCCCCGACTTCAAGATGGAGAAGACGCTGATCGACCGCCGCATCGAGCAGATGCAGGCCGAAGGCGTGACGTTCCGGGCCGGCGTGATGGTGACCGAAGGCGAACTGCCCGCCGGTATCGTGAACTACGCCCGCGAGACGGTGTCCGCGCAGTCGCTGATGGACCAGTTCGACGCCGTGGTGCTGGCCGGCGGCTCGGAAGTGCCGCGCGACCTGCCGGTGCCGGGCCGTGAGCTGGCCGGCGTGCACTACGCGCTGGAATTCCTGATCCCGCAGAACAAGGAAGTGGCCGGCGACGCCGTGAACGACATCCGCGCGGATGGCAAGCACGTGATCGTGATCGGCGGTGGCGATACGGGTTCCGACTGCGTCGGCACGTCGAATCGCCATGGCGCGGTGTCGGTGACCCAGTTCGAACTGCTGCCGCAGCCGCCGGACGAGGAGAACAAGCCGCTGGTGTGGCCGTACTGGCCGATCAAGCTGCGCACGTCGTCCTCCCACGACGAAGGCTGCTCGCGCGACTGGTCCGTGGCCACCAAGGAATTCATCGGCGAGAACGGCAAGCTGACGGCCCTGAAGGCCTGCCGCGTGGAGTGGAAGGACGGCCGCATGCAGGAAGTGCCGGGCAGCGAATTCGTGCTGCCGGCAGACCTGGTGCTGCTGGCCATGGGCTTCACCAACCCGGTGGGCTCGGTGCTGGAAGCCTTTGGCGTGGATACGGACGCCCGCAAGAACGCCAAGGCCTCCACCGAAGGCGATCGCGCGTACTACACCAACGTGCCCAAGGTCTTCGCCGCCGGCGACGTGCGCCGCGGCCAGTCCCTCGTGGTCTGGGCCATCCGCGAAGGCCGCCAGGCCGCCCGCTCGGTCGACGCCTTCCTGATGGGCCACACCGAACTGCCGCGCTGATCGTCGCGTTGCAGGTAAAAAGCCCGCCCGGGGTCACCCCGGGCGGGCTTTTTGTTTTGTGGACGGTGGGTCAGCGGGTCATCCCCCAGAGAGCGGTGGCCGTAAAAATAACGCACGCTGACAGCCACTTTCCTGCAGTCCGGCCCGTGGTGAAAAACAATCCCAGTTGGACCGCGGCGATCGTGGCGAACAGGAAATTCGAGAAAAGGAGCCGATTTCCTGACGCGTCCGCGATGCCGCCTGGAGGCATTGCCGGACCCATCTCGGTCATCCAGTCGTAGGGGTTTCCTGCCAGTCCGGGTAGGACAAGCAATAAGAAGACGCTGCCGAAATGCGCCAGGGTGCGAACGAGTCGCGTCATGAAGTCCGCCATACTCCCGCCTCTACCGCTTGGTCGAGCATCCCAACGGTAAGCGGCTCTCGATCATATTTTTTCCTTATCTTCTTCGAGAATGGCATGGCAAGAATAACGAACAGATTAAATCCCTCTTCATTGAAATAGCGTTGGAATTCATAGTCTCCACGCGCGATGCCAAAGTGCTCGAAAAACTTCTTCATAAATTCGAATGCTTCGTCGCCGGTGAGGTCGAGATCGTCTTCCACCCTATCGGTTCGGAAAATTTGCCGGTTTTCTGGAAGCCCCGTTTCCTGGCGTATAAAAAGAATGAGGTCCGGCGTGACGTTATCCGGCATCAGAATACCCTGTCTTCGTTCTTGACCAGAAGATGGTACTGCCTCACGGAGTTGACAGTGATGAGGCTGACATCCCGGGCAAGCAGTGCCCAACCTAGTATTGGAATGCTCCGACCTACAAATACCCCGATATTCCGTGTCATGCGCATTTTCAACATCTTCAGGCTGGCATTTGTGACAGTCGGCAATATGCGGCGTTTTAAATCATAATCTAGGTAAGTACGTGAAAGCTTCGAGGCGACGGAGGCTCTCGGTGTCGCGCCTTTGAATTTTCCTCTTGTGGGTATCCAATTTTGCCCCACCAAAATAGCACCTACCGTAGCAAAATCTTCAACTCCAAGTTGCTTGCATGTCTCGTCTATGGTGATCAGCAGCAGCATTTCAGATGGTGTGAGATTTTCGTGGACGCCATAGCGATACGTGTTGCCCATATAGGCACCGTAGTGTCAGTTGGACCTGGCAGCGTATTCCTGGGCAGTCTGCAAAGGGAATAGAACTTCTCTGATTCTTTGGCCGACTTGCTCGAGGTCACGTCACGCCAAGCCGTACGGCTCGTGCTTCAAGCTTGCGCTCCATGAGTATCGAATCATCCCCGTAAGCCGCCAGTTTCGCGCGATGGGGTACGACTTCCATAGCGCTCAACGGGGCGTACCCGATCCTGCGCCACCAGGTGGCGGCGGACTGAACGGCGATCAGGCGCGATGAGGTCAGGCCAAGCGTGCGGGCCGACTGTTCGGCGGCGGTGTAGAGGCGGGCGGCCAGGCCGGCGCCCTGGCCGGCGGGCGCCACGGCCATGTCGTGGACGAACCAGGTCAGTGGCGTGGTGGGCGGCCAGTCGCGCGCCAGCACGCCGTCGAGCGGTGGCAGCGTGGCCTCCGGCCAGGCGTGGGTGAACAGGTAGGCGGCCAGCCGGCTTTCGGGCAGCGCGGCCACCCAGCAGGTCTCGGGCGATAGCGTGAGGCGGCTGGCGAGGGCGTCGGCGGATTCGATCAGCGTGGAGGCATAGCACTGCGCCTGGACGGCGAGCACGGCGGGCAGGTCGGCGGCCAGCATCCGCCGCAGGACAATTTCGGACATCGGGCGATTATAAAAGACGGATCCATTGCGCCCTGCGATCACCCATTGGGGTCCACCCGGCTATGGTTTACGTGGTCTGTGCCGTCCTGGGCATTGTTCGTACAATGCCCAAAAAACGATAACAAGAGACTGCCTCGAAATCCCTTTCAGCCGATTTGGTGCCATGGCCTTGCGTCGTGGTCCGGAGGAAATTGATGCCCGAAGTGCGCAAAAGGTCGCGGCTTTGGCGAGGTAAAACGAAGTTGCCGACACTCGCTGCCTCCCCGGCGGCCCCGCACCGTTCCTGGCGGGCCGTCCTGATGCTGCCCGCCTTCCTCGGTGCGGCAGTGGCATTCGCGCAGCCTCCCGCCGGACTGGCCACCGCACAATTCGCCGCCATTCCCAACGGCAGCCGTCCCGAACTGCTGAACCGTCCCGTGTCCTTCCCGGCGCGGCCCATCCGCATGATCGTGCCGTTCCCGGCCGGCGGTGTGGCCGATGCCACGGCGCGGCTGCTGGCCGAGCGCCTCGCGGTGCGCCTGGGCGTGCCGGTCGAGGTGGACAACCGCCCCGGCGCGGCGGGCACGATGGCTGGCGATGTCGTCGCCAAGTCCAGTTCCGATGGCCACACGCTGCTGTTCCACCAGGCCAATATGCTGATCCAGCCCGGCCTGGAGCCGGTGCCCTATGACGTGGTGCGCGACTTCACGCCCGTGGCGCGTGTGGCCACGATGCCGCTGTTCCTCGTGATCGATGGGCGCCTGCCGATGCAGACGCCGCAGCAATGGGTCACGGCGGTGCGGTCGAGCCCGGGCTCCTATAGCTATGGCTACGGCCAGCCCGGCAGCCCGTCCCACTTCTATGCCGAATACGCGGTGCGCGGCATCCCGAGCGGGGTGCCGCTGGTGACCGCCAAGGGCGAGGCCGCCGTGGTCCTCGAAATGCTCGCCGGCCGTGTCAGTGCCTGCTTCTGCTCCTATATGGCCGTGCAGAACCACGTGCGCAGCGGCGCGCTGCGCCTGCTCGGCGTGACCGGCGGGCAGCGGTCCCCGTTGGCGCCACAGGTGCCCACGCTGCAGGAAGCGGGCGTGGATGGCTACGGCGCTACGGCCTGGTACGGCGTGATGGCCCCGGCCAAGACGCCACGCGCCATCGTCGCCCGGCTGGCCACGGAGCTCGATAACGTCACCAACGAGCGCGAAGTACGCGCGCGGCTGATGGCGTCCGGGCTCACGGTGGTGCGCGATTCGCCGGAGGCGTTCGCCACGGCCATCCGCGCCGAGACCCTCCAGTGGCAACTGCTGGTGCGCCAGTCGACACAGGGCGCGGAGCCTTGACTGGCCGCCAGCCGGCGATTTGTTCCATTTCGGGAACACTGTTGTCCGGACTGGAATGTAGCGGTCGCCACACAGCAACCCGCGCGTCTAGGTGGTAGCCCTTATAATGGCGCCCTGTCCAATCCGGTGCCAACGTGACCGCTACCGTACCGAACCTCCCTGCCCAGTCCCTGATCAGCCCGGACATCGTCGAACTCGCCGATGTCGATTTCGCCTATGCGGCGGGCGACAAGCCGGTGCTCGCCGGCTTGTCGATGCGCTTCCCGCGCGGCAAGGTAGTGGCCGTGATGGGCGGCTCGGGCTGCGGCAAGACCACGGTCATGCGCCTGATCGGCGGCATGGTGCGCCCCTCCAGCGGACGGGTGACCTTCAACGGCGCCGACATCGATGCCATGGACCAGCCCGGCCTCTACGCCGTGCGGCGCCAGATGGGCATGCTGTTCCAGTTCGGGGCGCTGTTCACCGACCTCTCGGTCTTCGATAATGTGGCGTTTCCGTTGCGTGAGCACACGGACCTGCCCGATTCGATGATCCGCGACCTCGTGCTGATGAAGCTCAACGCGGTGGGCCTGCGCGGCGCGCGGGAACTGATGCCGGCCCAGATCTCCGGCGGCATGGCGCGGCGGGTGGCGCTGGCGCGGGCCATCGCGCTCGACCCGGCGCTGCTGATGTATGACGAGCCGTTCGCCGGCCTCGACCCGATCTCGCTCGGCCTCACCGCCAACCTGATCCGCAGCCTCAACGACGCGCTGGGCGCCACCACGATCATCGTCTCCCATGACGTGCAGGAGACGTTCCTGATCGCTGACTACGTCTATTTCATCGCCAACGGCCGGATCGCGGCCGAGGGCGAGCCGGACGCGCTGCGTGCCTCGACCGATCCGTTCGTGCGCCAGTTCGTCCATGCCGAGGCCGACGGCCCGGTGCCATTCCATTACCCGGGCCCCTCGCTGGCCGATGACTTCGCCGCCGGAGGTAGCCGTTGACCGCCTTCTTCACCAGCATCGGCGCCGCCGTGCGCAATTTCGTGGGCGGCGTCGGCCACGCCACGCGCATGTTCTTCGCGCTGCTGGCACTGTCCCCGGCGTTGCTGCGCCGGCCCCGGCTGGTCACCGACCAGGTGTTCTTCGTCGGCAACCTGTCTCTGGTGATCATCGCCGTGTCCGGGCTGTTCGTCGGCTTCGTGCTGGGCCTGCAGGGCTACTACACGCTGAACCGCTATGGCTCGGAGCAGGCGCTCGGGCTGCTGGTGGCGCTGTCGCTGGTGCGTGAGCTGGGGCCGGTGGTTTCGGCACTGCTGTTCGCGGGGCGCGCGGGCACCTCGCTGACGGCCGAGATCGGCCTGATGAAGGCGGGTGAGCAGCTCACCGCCATGGAAATGATGGCCGTGAACCCGTTGCAGCGCGTGATTGCGCCGCGCTTCTGGGCCGGCGTGATTGCCATGCCGGTCCTGGCGGCCATCTTCAGCGCCGTGGGCGTCCTGGGCGGCTACCTGGTGGGCGTGCAGTTGATCGGGGTGGACGCCGGCGCGTTCTGGTCGCAGATGCAGGGCGGCGTGGATGTGCGCGCCGACGTGCTCAATGGCGTGATCAAGAGCTTCATTTTTGGTATCGCGGTGACGTTTATCGCCTTGTACCAGGGCTTCGAGGCCCGCCCGACGCCGGAAGGCGTGTCGCGGGCCACCACGCGTACCGTGGTGATGGCCTCGCTGGCCGTGCTGGGCCTGGATTTCCTGCTGACCGCGCTGATGTTCAGCTGACGCGGCGGCAAACGAAACGATTCGACAAGAGACTCGCATGAAGAAAAAATCGCTCGACTACTGGGTGGGGCTGTTCGTGGTGGTGGGGTTTGTCGCGCTGCTGTTCCTCGCGCTCAAGGCCGGCAACATGAGCAGCTTCTCGTTCCAGGAGACCTACTCGGTCCAGGCGCAGTTCGACAACATCGGCGGGCTGAAGGCGCGTGCGCCGGTCAAGAGCGCCGGCGTGGTGGTGGGGCGCGTGGCGTCCATCCGCTTCGATGACAAGTCCTACCTGGCCACGGTGGAGCTGAACCTGGACAAGTCGTACCAGTTTCCGAAGGACACCTCGGCCAAGATCCTGACGTCCGGCCTGCTGGGCGAGCAGTACATCGGCCTCGAGGCCGGCGGCGACACCGCCATGCTGGCCCAGGGCAGCAAGATCACGATGACCCAGTCGGCCGTCGTGCTTGAAAACCTGATCGGTCAGTTCCTGTACAACAAGGCCGCCGACGCCGGCGCCGGCGGGGGTTCCGCCTCGACGGCCGCGCCGGCTCCGGCTGCCGCGCCGTCTTCCGGCGCCGCCGCGCTGCCGGCCGCACCGGGCACGGAGGGCGCGAAATGAGCCGCCGTGCCAGGCATCGGCGCCTGCGGGCGCCTGGACAACTGTGTGCTGCCGCCTTCGCCGCCCTGATGCTGGCGGGCTGCGCCACCGGCCCCGACGCCAATCCGAAGGACCCGCTCGAACCCCTGAACCGGGGCGTGCAGACGGTCAACGAGCAGGTGGACAAGTACGCGCTGAAGCCGGTCGCCACGGTCTATGCCGACTATGTGCCGTCGCCGGTCCGGACCGCCGTGGGCAACTTCTTCTCGAATATGTCCGATGTCTACTCGGCGGCGAACAACCTGCTGCAGGGCAAGCCGTCGCGCGCGGCGGAAGACACCATGCGGGTGGCCATCAACAGCGTGCTCGGCATTGGCGGGCTGATCGACATCGCCACGCCGGCCGGGCTGCCCAAGTACAAGGAGGACTTCGGCCAGACGCTCGGCGTGTGGGGGGTGCCGTCCGGCCCGTACCTGGTGCTGCCGCTGTTCGGCCCGAGCACCGTGCGTGACACTGGCGGCATGCTGGTGGACCGCCTGATGGACCCGTCCGCCTATATCTACCCGGTGTGGGCGCGCAATACCGCCGCCGGCGTGCGCATCGTCGATGGCCGCTCGCAGCTGATGGGCGCCTCGAACCTGATCGAGGCGGCCGCGCTGGACCGCTATGCCTTCCTGCGCGACTCCTATATGCAGCGCCGCCAATACCTGATCTACGACGGCAATCCGCCGTCCCAGGATGATCAGGACCAGGAGGGTGCTTCATCAGCCAGCCCGGCCAGCCCGGCCAGCCCGACAGCCCCGTCCGACGCGGCGCCGGCCCAGGACAAGCCCGCGGGCGAAGCCCCGGCCGACCAGGGCACCCAGCCGGCCCAGCCGATGCCCGTGCCGACCCCGAACCTGATTGGTCCGGGCGGCGCGCTCCGCTTCGGCCGGTGATTGATCTGCCAGCCCCGTGCTGGCAAGGGTTGGCGGCGACTGTGCCAGCGCTGTGAGCCCTGCAACAAAGTGTTTGAAAGTGGTGCTTGAGACGCTCGGATGCCAAACGCTTCCCGAGCGCCTATGTTTCAATGAGTGCGCGCTCTGGCAGCCCCACGCCAGCCGCAGCGGTTTCCTGGGCACCTGCCGTCGTGCGTTGGCCGACGCGAAGCTCTTGATAGATAAGGATATTTACGATGCTGAAGCGACTGTTGGTCCCCTTTGTTTCCGTCTTCACCGTGCTGGCCTTCACCGGCACCGCGCAGGCCCAGCAGGCCACGGACGCTTCCTCGCCGGACGCGCTGGTCAAGACCGTGGTAAGCGACGTCATGGCCACCGTGCGTTCTGACAAGGACATGCAGGCTGGCAACCTCGGCAAGATCACGGCGCTGGTCGAGCAGAAGATCCTGCCGAACGCCAACTTCGGCAAGACCACGCAGATCGCCATGGGCCGCAACTGGTCGAAGGCCACGCCGGAACAGCAGAAGATCATCACCGATGAGTTCAAGACGCTGCTGATCCGTACCTATGCCGGCGCCATCGCCCAGATCCGCGACCAGCAGGTGCAGTTCCGCCCGTATCGCGGCACGGCCGAGGACACGGACGCCACGATCCGCACGCAGGTCATCAACAAGGGCGAGCCGATCCAGATGGATTACCGCCTCGAGAAGACCGCCCAGGGTTGGAAGGTTTACGACATCAACGTGCTTGGCGCGTGGCTGACCGAAGCCTACAAGGGCAGCTTCAACACCATCGTGACGCAGCAGGGCGTGGACGGCGTCATCAAGACCCTGCAGGACCGCAACCGCCAGTTGGCCAACGCCAAGAGCTGACGTGGAATCTGGTTGCGGCGCAGCACGCCGCAGCCATTCCGGTCTACAATGGCCGCTCGGCGCCAACCTGTTTCTCGTAGAAATATGCGTGGGCGCCGGGTTTTCCGACCCCTGTTTTCCCTTCTTCGATCGATCTGATGCCTTCGCTCGGCACCTCGCTGACCAACCGCAACGCCGCCGCCGTGCTGCGTGAGGGGCTGTCGCGCGTGTCCCAGGGCGATGTGGCTGTCGATTGCAGCACGCTGGCGCAGGTCGATTCGGCTGCCGTGGCCGTGCTGCTGGCGTGGCAACGCGCCGCCGCCGCTCGTGGTCAGGCGCTGGCACTGCATGGCGTGCCGCCGCAACTGGCCTCGCTGGCCACGCTTTATGGCGTGGAAAGCCTGCTGGGCCTGCCGCCCGCGCCGATCTCCCACCCGGAACACCACCACCACCGACATTGAACCGGCATCCATGGCTGCGCGTGATTGGCGCGGCCGATGCGATGCCCCGGCGTCAGGCTGCGGCCGGCGCCGCGTCGGAACGGTAGCGGGGCCGGTCGGGCCAAAGCGAGACACCCCCCGCATCCCCTATAATTCCGGGTTGTTCGTCCCCAAGTCGCCCCCAAGTGTCCTGACACGGCTCCACCAGGTGCTGCGCGGCTAACCTCAAGGACGTCCCCCCCAACTCCAGTGAGGCGGCCCGCCCAGGCGCCCCTCACAAGACCATCGGCCATGAAAGCCATCGAAATTACCGATGTCCGCAAGCGCTACCGCAACCTGCAGGCGCTCAAGGGTGTCAGTTTCACCGTCGAGCGCGGCGAGTTCTTCGGCCTGCTCGGTCCCAACGGTGCCGGCAAGACCACGCTGATCTCGATCCTCGCGGGCCTGAACCGCGCCGATTCGGGTCGCGTGAGCGTGCTCGGGCACGATGTGGTGGACGACTATCGCATGGCGCGCCGCATGCTCGGCGTGGTGCCCCAGGAACTGGTTTTCGATCCGTTTTTCACGGTTCGGGAGACGTTGCGGCTGCAATCGGGCTATTTCGGCCTGACGCGCAACGACGACTGGATCGACGAAATCATGGCCAACCTGGACCTCACCAGCAAGGCGGACGCCAACATGCGCCAGTTGTCCGGCGGCATGAAGCGGCGCGTGCTGGTGGCGCAGGCGCTGGTGCACCGGCCGCCCGTGATCGTGCTCGATGAGCCGACCGCCGGCGTGGACGTGGAGCTGCGCCAGACGCTCTGGAAGTTCATCTCGCGCCTGAACAAGGAAGGTCACACGATCATCCTGACCACGCACTATCTCGAGGAAGCCGAGGCGCTGTGCGACCGCATCGCCATGCTGAAGTTTGGCGAGGTGGTGGCGCTGGACCGCACCAGCAACCTGCTGACCCAGTTCGCGGGGCTGCAGCTGGTGCTCACGCTGTCGCGCGGCACCCTGCCGCCGGCCCTGGAGGCGCTGCGCACGCCGTCCAACCCCGGCGAGCGCGCCCACCGGCTGCGCCTTTCGGGCTACGAAGCCGTCGAACCGATCCTGGCCGCGCTGCGCGAGGCTGGCTGCGAAGTGGAAGACATGGAAATCAGCAAGGCCGACCTCGAAGACGTGTTCGTCCAGATCATGCGGCGAGAAGGGCACATGCCGGGCGCGGTGCCCGATGCGTCCCTGGAGGCAGCGGCATGACCCGACCTATCGACCAACTCGACAATCGCGCTTCGGAGCTGTCCGACCTGACCGACAAAGCCCGGCTGGATGCCATGGCGGTCGGCGGCTTCGTCGGCTTCCGCACGCTGCTCTACAAGGAAGTGCTGCGTTTCTGGAAGGTGGCGTTCCAGACCGTGGCCGCGCCGGTGCTGACCGCCGTGCTGTACCTGCTGATCTTCGGCCATGTGCTGGAAGACCGCGTGCGCGTGTACGACCAGATCAGCTATACCGCTTTCCTGGTGCCGGGGCTGGTGATGATGAGCATTCTCCAGAATGCGTTTGCGAACAGTTCGTCGTCGTTGATCCAGTCCAAGATCACCGGAAACCTGGTGTTCATCATGCTGCCGCCGCTGTCCCACTGGGAGATGTTCGGCGCCTACGTGGCGGCGTCGGTCATCCGTGGCCTGAGCGTGGGGCTGGGCGTGCTGCTGGTGACGGCGTGGTTCGCGCACCTGCATGTGTACAACGTCGTCTGGATCCTGGTCTTCGCACTGGGCGGGGCTGGCATTCTCGGTACGTTGGGGCTGATTGCGGGTATCTGGGCCGAAAAGTTCGACCAGCTGGCCGCTTTTCAGAATTTTCTGATCATGCCGGCGACGTTCCTGTCCGGCGTGTTCTATTCGATTCACTCGCTGCCGCCGTTCTGGCAGGCGGTGTCGCACGCCAACCCGTTCTTCTACATGATCGACGGGTTCCGCTACGGCTTCTTTGGCGTATCGGACGTGCCGCCCCTGCACAGCCTGGCCGTGGTGGCCGTGTCCTTCGCGGTGCTGGCCGGGCTGGCGCTGCGGCTGCTCAGCACCGGCTACAAGCTGCGCCACTGAGTTGCGTCACTACGTTGCGTCACTAAAGCCAGCCACCCCGCGATCGACACAAATTCACAAGAGACAGACATGCTGCCTACACCGGAACAAGTCAGGGAATACATTGCCCAAGGGTTGCCCTGCGACCATCTGGAAGTGGAAGGCGACGGCCAGCACTTCTTTGCCACCATCGTCAGCGCGGAGTTCGACGGCAAGCGCCTGATCCAGCGGCACCAGCGCGTCTACGCGGCGCTGGGCGACCGCATGCGCGCCGAAATCCATGCGCTGTCGATGAAGACGCTGACCCCGGCCGAATGGAAGGCCGGGTCGGGCGCTGCCTGATGTCCGTCCCGGGACGCATCACGCCGCCTAACGCTGCATAACGAATACCGACACAACATGGACAAATTCCAGATCGAGGGCAACGGCCCGCTCAAAGGCGAGATCCGGGTTTCGGGCGCCAAGAATGCGGCGCTGCCGATCCTGTGCGCCAGCCTGCTGACCGCCGATGCCATCACCATCGACAACGTGCCGAACCTGCAGGACACGCGCACGATGCTCAAGCTGCTGCGCCAGATGGGCACCCGGGCCGACATTGATGGCGCCACGGCCACGCTGGCCGCCGCCGACATCAACGCCCCGGAAGCGCCGTACGAGCTGGTGAAGACCATGCGCGCGTCGATCCTCGTACTGGGGCCGCTGGTGGCGCGCTTCGGCGAGGCCCGCGTCTCCCTGCCGGGCGGCTGCGGCATCGGCGCGCGGCCGGTGGACCAGCACATCAAGGGCCTGCAGGCGATGGGCGCCGAGATCACCATCGAGCACGGCTTTATCCACGCCCGCGCCAGCCGCCTGAAGGGCGCGCGCGTGGTGACGGACATGATCACCGTGACCGGCACCGAGAACCTGCTGATGGCCGCCACGCTGGCCGAGGGCGAGACCGTGCTGGAGAACGCCGCGCGCGAGCCCGAGGTGACCGACCTGGCCAACCTGCTGGTGAAGATGGGTGCGAAGATCGATGGCATCGGTACCGACCGCCTGGTGGTGCAGGGCGTGGACCGCCTGCACGGCGCGCGCCACGCCGTGGTGGCAGACCGCATCGAGGCCGGCACCTTCCTCTGCGCGGCCGCGGCCACGCTGGGCGACGTGACCCTGCGCGACATCCCGCCGACCATCCTGGACGCCGTGCTGATCAAGCTGCGCGAAGCCGGCGCCACGATCGAGACCGGCGACGACTGGATTCGCCTGGCCATGCCGCGCCGCGCGCAGGCCGTGAGCTTCCGCACCTCGGAATATCCGGCCTTCCCGACCGACATGCAGGCCCAGTTCATGGCGCTCAACGCCGTGGCCGAAGGCACTGCGCGGATCACCGAGACGATTTTCGAGAACCGCTTCATGCACGTGCAGGAGCTGAACCGCCTGGGCGCCAACATCACCGCCGAAGGCAACACGGCCGTGGTGACCGGTGTGCCGCGCCTGTCCGGCGCGAGCGTGATGGCCACCGACCTGCGCGCCTCGGCCGGCCTGGTGATTGGCGGCCTGGTGGCCGATGGCGAGACCGTCATCGACCGCATCTACCATCTGGACCGCGGCTACGACCGCATGGAAGCCAAGCTGTCGGCCGTGGGCGCGAAGATCCGCCGCATTGCCTGAGACGGCCCCTGAAACACTGCACGAAGAATTGAAGAACGTACGATGAGCCCAGCTTTCAACGCCTCGCCCGACCAGCTTACGCTGGCGCTGTCCAAGGGCCGCATCTTCTCCGAGACGCTGCCGCTGCTGGCGGCCGCCGGCATCCACGTGACCGAAGACCCGGAGACGTCGCGCAAGCTGATCCTGCCGACGTCGGACCCGGCGGTGCGCGTGATCATCGTGCGCGCCTCGGACGTGCCGACCTACGTGCAGTACGGCGCGGCGGACTTCGGCGTGGCGGGCAAGGACGTGCTGATGGAAACCGGCATGACCGGGCTGTACGCGCCGATCGACCTGAATATCGCCCGCTGCCGCATGTCGGTGGCGGTGCCGGCCGGTTTCGACTACGCCAACGCGGTGCGCCAGGGCGCGCGGCTGGCCGTGGCCACCAAGTACGTGCAGACGGCGCGCGAGCACTTCGCCAAGAAGGGCGTGCACGTCGACCTGATCAAGCTGTACGGCTCGATGGAGCTGGGCCCGCTGGTGGGCCTGTCCGATGCCATCGTCGACCTGGTGAGCACTGGCGGCACGCTGCGCGCCAACAACCTCGTCGAAGTGGAAGAGATCGTGCAGATTTCGTCGCGGCTGGTGGTCAACCAGGCCGCGCTCAAGCTCAAGCGGGAACGGCTCACGCCGATTCTCGAAGCATTTGAACGGGCCTCGGCGGCGCTCGCCTGAGGCATTGCCGCACCCGGGGTGCCCGTGAGGAAGGAAGTCATGAACGAAAGCGAAATGGATAACCTGTCGATACGCCGGCTGGACGCGGCGGAGCCGGGCTTCGCGCACGCGCTGCGCCAGGTGCTGGCGTTCGAGGCGTCCGAGGACGAAGCCATCGACCGCGCCGCGGCCGAGATCCTGGCCGATGTGCGCCAGCGCGGCGACGACGCCGTGCTCGAATACACGCGCCGCTTCGACCGCCTGGAGGCGGCCTCGATGGGCGCGCTGGAGCTGTCGCAGTCCGCACTGGAAGCGGCGCTGGAAGACCTGGAGCCGAAGCGCCGCGCCGCGCTGGAGGCTGCCGCCGCGCGCGTGCGGGCCTACCACGAGAAGCAGAAGATCGAATGCGGCAGCCATAGCTGGGAATACACCGAGGCCGACGGCACGATGCTGGGCCAGAAGGTGACCCCGCTGGACCGCGTGGGCCTGTACGTGCCGGGCGGCAAGGCCGCGTATCCGTCGTCGGTGCTGATGAACGCCATTCCGGCCCGTGTGGCCGGCGTGAAGGAAGTGATCATGGTCGTGCCCACGCCCGGCGGCGTGCGCAACGAGCTGGTGCTGGCCGCCGCGCATATTGCCGGCGTGGACCGGGTGTTCACGATCGGCGGCGCCCAGGCCGTGGGCGCGCTGGCCTACGGTACGGCCACGCTGCCGCAGGTGGACAAGATCGTCGGCCCGGGCAACGCCTACGTGGCGGCGGCCAAGCGCCGCGTGTTCGGCACGGTCGGCATCGACATGATCGCCGGGCCGTCCGAGATCCTGGTGATCTGCGATGGCACCACCGACCCGGACTGGGTAGCGATGGACCTGTTCTCGCAGGCCGAGCACGATGAACTGGCGCAGTCGATCCTGCTGTGCCCGGACGCCGAATACCTGGACCGCGTGGAGGCGAGCATCCGCCGCCAGCTGCCGACCATGCCGCGCCGCGAGGTGATCCATGCCTCGCTGGCGGGCCGGGGCGCGCTGATCAAGGTGCGCGATATGGAGGAGGCGTGCGAGATCGCCAATGCCATCGCCCCGGAACACCTGGAGATCTCCGCCGAGAACCCGCGCCAGTGGAGCGAGAAGATCCGCCACGCCGGCGCCATCTTCCTGGGCCGCTACACCAGCGAGTCGCTCGGCGACTACTGCGCCGGCCCGAACCACGTGCTGCCGACCTCGCGCACGGCGCGCTTCTCGTCGCCGCTGGGCGTGTACGACTTCCAGAAGCGCTCGAGCCTGATCGAGGTCAGCGAGGGCGGCGCGCAGATGCTGGGACAGATCGCCGCCGAACTCGCCTATGGCGAGGGCCTCCAGGCCCACGCCCGCAGCGCGGAATACCGTTTCAAGCGCGGCTGATGCCAGCGCGCGCAACTCTTTGAACATAAAGGACTTTTCATGTCGGCCGTAGACCCTTCCCTGATCGAACGCATCATCCGTGACGACGTACGCGCCATGGGCGCCTACCACGTGGCGGACTCGCACGGTCTGGTGAAGCTGGACGCCATGGAGAATCCGTACCGCCTGCCACCCGCGCTGCGCGACCAGCTGGCCGCGCGGCTTGGCGAGGTGGCGCTGAACCGCTACCCGGTGCCGAGCAGCGAGGCGCTGCGCGCCCGGCTGCGCGAGGTCATGGACGTGCCGGCTGGCATGGACGTGCTGCTGGGCAACGGCTCGGACGAGATCATCAGCATGCTGTCGCTGGCGGCCGCGCGCCCCGGCGCCAAGGTGCTGGCGCCGGTGCCGGGCTTCGTCATGTATGCGATGTCGGCGCAGTTCGCCGGGCTGGAATTCGTCGGCGTGCCGCTGCGCGCCGATTTCACCCTGGACCGCGCCGCGATGCTGGCTGCCATGGCCGAGCACAAGCCGGCCATCATCTATCTCGCCTATCCGAACAACCCCACTGGCAACCTGTTCGATGCGGCCGACATGGAGGCTATCGTCCGCGCCGCCCAGGGCGAGGTCTGCCACAGCCTGGTGGTGGTGGACGAGGCCTACCAGCCGTTCGCCCAGGAAAGCTGGATGCCGCGCCTGACCGAATTCGGCAATCTGCTGGTCATGCGCACGGTGTCGAAGCTGGGCCTGGCCGGCATCCGGCTCGGCTACGTGGCCGGCGCGCCCGAATGGCTGGCGCAACTGGACAAGGTGCGCCCGCCGTACAACGTCAACGTGCTGACCGAGGCCACCGCGCTGTTCGCGCTCGAACATGTGGATGTGCTCGACGAGCAGGCGGCCCAGCTGCGCGCCGAACGCGACCGGCTGGCCGAGGCGATGGCGGCCCAGCCGGGCGTGACCGTGTTCCCGAGCGCCGCCAATTTCCTGCTGATCCGCGTGGCGGATGCGGCACAGACGTTCGACCGACTGCTCGCGCGGAAGGTATTGATCAAGAACGTGAGTAAAATGCACGCATTGCTGGCCAACTGTCTGCGCGTGACGGTCAGCACACCCGAAGAAAACGCGCAGTTTCTTGAAGCATTTGCCGCTTCATTGCAGGATTAACCCCACCATGCGTGTAGCAGAGGTCACCCGCGATACCTCGGAAACGCAGATCCGCGTTTCGCTGAATCTTGATGGCACCGGTCGCCAGAAGCTGGCCACCGGCGTGCCGTTCCTCGACCACATGCTGGACCAGATTGCCCGCCATGGCATGGTCGACCTCGAAGTCGAGGCCCGCGGCGACCTGCATATCGACGACCACCACACCGTGGAAGACGTCGGCATCACGCTCGGCCAGGCCGTGGCCAAGGCGATCGGCGACAAGAAGGGCATCACCCGCTACGGCCACAGCTACGTGCCGCTGGACGAGTGCCTGTCGCGCGTGGTGATCGACTTCTCGGGCCGCCCCGGCCTGGAATTCCACGTGCCGTTCACCCGTGCGCGCGTGGGCAGCTTCGACGTGGACCTGACCATCGAATTTTTCCGAGGTTTCGTCAATCACGCCGGCGTGACGCTCCATATCGACAACCTGCGCGGCATCAATGCCCACCATCAATGCGAAACGGTGTTCAAAGCCTTCGGGCGGGCGCTGCGCATGGCGGTGGAGCTCGACCCGCGCGCGGGCAACACGATTCCATCGACAAAAGGGACGCTTTAAGGCATAAGGCGAGGGGCCCGCTGCCGGGCCCGACCCGAACCTGAGGGCGTGCCGGCCGGTTGCGGCGCCCGCTGAGGCTCACCCAACCGCGCAACCGATGGATACGCTCAAGTCCTTTATCTCGCTGCTGGCGCTGATCAATCCGATCGGGGCGATCCCGTTCTTCATCAGCCTGACCAGTCAGCAGACGGAAGCGGAAAAGCTGCGTACCATCAAGACGGCGTCGATGTCGGTGGCGATCGTGGTGGCGGTTTCGGCGCTGCTGGGGCAGCAGATCATCGAGTTCTTCAATATCTCGGTGGCGTCGCTGCAGGTGGGAGGCGGGCTGATCATGATCATGATGGCCATGAACATGCTGAACGCGCAGACCAGCCGCACCAAGGCCACGCCCGAGGAAGAGGACGAGGCCGACGCCAAGGCCAGCATCGCGGTGGTGCCGCTGGCGATTCCGCTGCTGACCGGGCCGGGGTCCATCAGCACGGTGATCGTCTATGCCGGCAAGTCGGCGCACTGGTGGCAGTCGCTGGTGCTGGTGGGGATTGGCGTGGTGCTGGGGGCCGTGGTGTACCTGACGTTCCGCGCGGCGGACCCCATCGCACGGGTGATGGGGCGCACCGGGATCAATATTGGCACGCGTCTGATGGGTTTGATCCTGTCGGCGCTGGCCGTCGAGTTCATTGTGGACGGGCTGAAGACATTGTTGCCTGTTTTGAAATCATGACTACCATAGCAATTGTGGATTACGGCATGGGCAACCTGCGCTCGGTGGCGCAGGCGTTGCGCGCCGCGGCACCGGAAGCGGATGTCCAGGTGGTGGATCGGCCCGAGGCCATCCGCGCGGCGGACCGCGTGGTGCTGCCGGGGCAGGGCGCCATGCCCGACTGCATGGGCGCGCTGGGCGCGTCCGGGCTGCAGGAGGCCGTGGTGGAGGCGGCCGCGAGCAAGCCGCTGCTGGGCGTGTGCGTTGGCGAACAGATGCTGTTCGACCGTAGCACCGAAAGTCGCACTGGCAACGCCGCCACGCCGTGCCTGGCGCTGATGCCGGGCGAAGTGGTCCGTTTCGAGCTGGAAGGGCTGACGCAGCCCGACGGCTCGCGCTTCAAGGTGCCCCAGATGGGCTGGAACCGCGTGCGGCAGTCGCGCGCGCACCCGCTCTGGCAGGGGATTCCGGACGAGAGCTGGTTCTATTTCGTCCACAGTTACTATGTGCGCGCGCAGGATGCGTCGCACATCGCGGGCGAAACCTACTACGGTGGCGTGTTTACCAGCGCGGTGGCACGCGATAATATTTTCGCCACGCAGTTCCACCCGGAGAAGAGCGCCGCGATGGGTTTGCAGCTTTACCGGAATTTCGTGCACTGGAATCCGTAACGCGCCGCGAAGCGCGTGAGAAGCACCCCGAGAACCGAAGCGCCCCGATACTGACCAGCGATCGTTCAGAGCCACCGACCAGACTGCGCATCCAACTGCCAAACTGACATGACCTGAGCCCACCGGCGCTCGCGCCGGCATCGCTGCCTTTTTCCTTTTTACACAACCACCACGCTCGTCACGCTTATGTTGCTCATTCCGGCCATCGACCTGAAGGACGGTCAGTGTGTACGCCTTAAACAAGGCGACATGGACCAGGCCACCGTCTTTTCCGAAGATCCCGCCGCCATGGCACGTCACTGGGTCAACCAGGGCGCGCGTCGCCTGCATCTGGTCGACCTCAACGGCGCATTTGTCGGCAAGCCCCGCAACGAGGCCGCCATCAAGGCCATCATCGCCGAGGTGGGCGACGAGATCCCCGTTCAGCTGGGCGGCGGTATCCGCGACCTCAACACCATCGAGCGCTGGCTGGATGACGGGCTGTCGTACGTCATCATCGGCACCGCGGCGGTCAAGAACCCCGGCTTCCTGAAGGACGCCTGCTCGGCCTTCGGCGGCCACATCATCGTCGGGCTCGATGCCAAGGACGGCAAGGTGGCCACCGATGGCTGGAGCAAGCTGACCGGCCACGAAGTGGCGGATCTGGCACGCAAGTACGAGGATTACGGCGTCGAGGCCATCATCTACACCGACATCGGCCGCGACGGCATGCTCCAGGGCATCAATATCGACGCCACGGTGAAGCTGGCGCAGTCGATGTCGATCCCGGTGATCGCCAGCGGTGGGCTGTCCAACCTGACCGACATCGAGCAACTGTGCGCGGTGGAGCGCGAAGGCGTGGAAGGCGTGATCTGCGGCCGTGCCATCTACTCCGGCGACCTCAACTTTACCGAGGCGCAGGCGCGCGCGGACAAGCTGGGCGAAGAGTAAGCCGCCCCGGCGCGGGTGCGCCGGGCAAGACGCCGCCACCCGGCAAGGGGCGGGCGGCAAGGAAACCCATGTTAGCCAAACGTATCATCCCCTGCCTGGACGTGACCAACGGGCGGGTGGTCAAGGGAGTCAACTTCGTCGAACTCCGCGACGCAGGGGACCCGGTCGAGATCGCGCGCCGCTATGACGAGCAAGGTGCCGATGAAATCACTTTTCTCGACATCACGGCGACCAGCGACGGCCGCGACCTGATCCTCCACATCATCGAGGCGGTGGCCTCGCAGGTGTTCATTCCGCTGACCGTGGGTGGCGGCGTGCGCGCCGTGGAAGACGTGCGCCGGCTGCTCAACGCCGGAGCGGACAAGATCAGCGTGAACTCCTCGGCCATCGCCAATCCGCAACTGGTATCCGATGCCACGGGCAAGTACGGCTCGCAGTGCATCGTGGTGGCCATCGACGCCAAGCGCAGTTCCGCGCCGGGCGAGCCGCCGCGTTGGGAAGTCTTCACGCACGGCGGCCGCAAGGCCACCGGCCTGGACGCGGTGGCATGGGCGAAGGAAATGGCCGCGCGCGGCGCCGGCGAGATCCTGCTGACCAGCATGGACCGCGACGGCACCAAGAGCGGCTTCGACCTGGAACTGACCCGTGCCGTCAGCGACGCCGTGCCGGTGCCCGTGATCGCCTCGGGCGGCGTGGGCAGCCTGCAGGACCTGGCCGACGGCATCCGTCTGGGCCACGCCGACGCGGTGCTGGCGGCCAGCATCTTCCACTATGGCCAGCACACGGTGGGCGAGGCCAAGGCATTCATGGCCCGCGAGGGCATTCCCGTCCGGATGTGATCATGGCGAAGAAGTGGCTGAACAAGGTGAAGTGGGACGATAACGGCCTGGTGCCGGTGATCGTCCAGGAAGTCGGCTCGAACGATGTGCTGATGTTTGCGTTCATGAACCGCGAGGCGCTCCAGCGCACCGTGGAACTGGGCGAGGCCGTGTTCTGGTCGCGCTCGCGCAAGCGGCTCTGGCACAAGGGCGAGGAATCGGGCCACGTGCAGAAGGTTCATGAGATGCGCCTGGATTGCGACGAGGACGTGGTGCTGCTGAAGGTGACCCAGGTGGACAGCATCGCCTGCCACACCGGCCGTCACTCGTGCTTCTTTCAGAAATTCGAGGGCGATGTGGAGTCGGGCGACTGGCAGACCGTGGAGCCGGTGCTCAAGGACCCCTCCACCATCTACGCCAAATAACCATGAGCGATACCCCGAACCCCGCCGTCCCGGCGGACCTGGCCGATGTGCTGGCGCGCGTGGCCGCTACGCTCGAGTCCCGCAAGCCCGAGAACGGCGGCGATCCGGACAAGTCCTACGTGGCCAAGCTGTTCCACAAGGGCGACGACGCCATCCTGAAGAAAATTGGCGAGGAAGCCACCGAGACCGTGATGGCCGCCAAGGACGCCCGCGCCGCCGGCCTGAGCGCCGAGGCCACCGGCAAGGTGGTCTACGAGGTGGCCGATCTGTGGTTCCACACCATGGTGCTGCTGGCGCGCTTCGGGCTGAGCCCGGCCGACGTGGTGGGCGAACTGGCGCGGCGCGAGGGACTTTCCGGCCTGGCCGAGAAGGCGAGCCGCAAGGCGTAGCATAATGCGCATGTGGGCGCGGGAATCGTCCCGCGCCGCGCGCAATGCACGCAACGGACGCTGGAGGGCACGATGGCGACTGACACCACCACGCAAGTCACTACCACGGCTGACGACGACAGGCAGAGCAGCCTGCGCAAGCTGACGCATATCCTGTATGCGCTCTACGCCATTTTCTGGCTGACGGGCGGCATCACGGCGCTGATCGCGATCGTGGTGAACTATGTGAAGCGCGACGACACGCGCGGCACGTTGTATGCCTCGCATTTCGCCTGGCAGATCCGCACGTTCTGGTGGTCGGTACTCTGGTTCGCGCTGAGCTGGGTCCTGTTCTTCACCATCCTGCTGGCGCCGGTGGCCTGGGTGATGTGGTGCGTGTTGTCACTTTGGATGCTGTATCGTATCGTCAAGGGTTGGCTGTACCTGAACGACCGCAAGCCCATGTATCCGGACCAGCAGTTCTGAGAACGCGACGATCCGACATCCCGCAACAAAAACGTCATGAAATCTCAGGACAATTGCATTTTCTGCAAGATCGTGGCCGGACAGATTCCGTCGAACAAGCTGTACGAGGACGACGAGCTGCTGGCATTTCACGACATCCATCCCAAGGCACCGGTACACTTCCTGCTGATTCCGAAGACTCACGTCGATTCGCTGGCGGATTGCGGACCCGGCGAGGGGGATGTGCTTGCTAGAATAATGCTCAAGGTGCCTGAACTGGCGCGCCAGGCTGGCTGCGATAACGGCTTCCGGACGGTAATCAACACCGGCCCGGACGGCGGGCAGGAGGTGTACCACCTCCATGTCCACGTGCTCGGCGGCCCGCGCGAACAGTGGAAGGCACCGGCGCCCTGAGCAATCGGGGCAGCCAGAGTATCAGCGGACCGGGACTCGCGTCCCGGCCACGTGCTGCGTCGGCAACCGTCGCCCGACGCGGCCTTTGAGGGACGGAACTACGGGGCCGGGCGGCCAATCTCCATCGCCCGCGGCTTCATCAGGAGCAAGAAATGGGTTCGTTTAGCATTTGGCACTGGCTGATCGTGCTGGTCATCGTCATGCTCGTGTTCGGCACCAAGAAGCTGCGCAACATCGGCACCGACCTGGGTGGCGCGGTCAAGGGCTTCAAGGACGGCATGAAGGACGGCAACGCCAACGCGGCCGAGGAGCCGGGCGCTCCGGCCAAGGAACTGCGCGATACCACCACGATCGACGTGGAAGCCAAGGACAAGTCGCGCCAGCAGTAAGCCGAATTGCCTGAATTCTTCATGGCGGCCGCGTTCAATGCGGCCCGCCCCCCTCGTGTCCCTGGCTCCATGTCCGCATGATCGATCTCGGCATTTCCAAGCTGGCACTGATTGGCGCCGTGGCGCTCATCGTGATCGGTCCCGAACGGCTGCCCAAGGTGGCACGCACCGTGGGCGCGCTCGTCGGGCGCGCGCAGCGCTATATCAATGATGTGAAGGCGGAAGTCAGCCGCGAGGTGGAACTGGACGAACTGCGCAAGATGCGCACGGAGTTCGAGGACGCCGCGCGCGATGTCGAGCGCACGATCCACAAAGAAGTGAACGAGCAGACCCAGGCGCTCAACGAGGCGCTGGGCGGCACCGATACGGCGGCTTCCGACGCCGGCAGCCCCGGCGTGGGTGGCGGCTACGTGCCAAGCTGGGACGCCGCGCACAAGTTGCACAACGGACGCAAGAGCTGGCGCGTCAAGCAGGGCGCGCGGCCGATCTGGTTCAAGCGTCAGCAGAGTACGCGCGTGTGGGTGCAGTCTGGTGCCGCACGTGTGAAGCGGCACCGCCCGCCCACCGGACGCTCCCGCTCGTTCTTCGAGTAACCATGCCGTGCAGCGCCGTACCGCCGCCGTACAGGCTGGCGGCCGCCGCCACGATAACTACGATGCCAGCCAGCGCGGCTGAAGCGGCTACGCCATGAGCGACTCCCCCTCCCAAGACCCCAACGACGAATCCCAGCAGGAAACCTTCATCTCCCACCTGATCGAGCTGCGCGAGCGGCTGGTCAAGGCGGTAGCGGGGGTCATCATCGTCTTCCTCGGCCTGGTCTACTGGGCGCCGCAGATCTTCAACCTGTTCTCCGCGCCGCTGATGGAATCGCTGCCGAAGGGCGGCAGGATGATCGTGACCGACGTCACCGGCTCGTTCTTCGTGCCGATGAAGGTGACGATGCTCGTGGCATTCCTGATCGCACTGCCGTGGGTGCTCTATCAGATCTGGCAATTCGTGGCGCCGGGCCTGTATCAGCATGAGAAGAAACTGATCATGCCGCTGGTGAGCAGCAGCTACCTGCTGTTCCTGTGCGGCGTGGCGTTTGCCTATTTCCTCGTGTTTCCCACGGTGTTCCATTTCATGGCGCATTACAACGCGCCATTGGGTGCGGACATGTCCACGGACATCGATAAATACCTGAGTTTCGCCATGACGACGTTCCTGGCCTTCGGTATTACCTTCGAAGTGCCGGTGGTGGTCATCGTCCTGGTGCGATTTGGCGTGGTGGAGCTCGAGAAACTGAAGCAGATCCGCCCGTATGTGATCGTCGGGGCTTTCATCGTCGCCGCCGTGGTGACACCGCCCGATGTGATGTCGCAGTTGCTGCTCGCGGTGCCGCTGATCGCGCTATATGAACTGGGCCTGTTGCTCGCCCGATTTGTGACCAAGCAGCCGCTTGGTACGCCCGCTCCGGGCGAAAATCCCGCCGACTGAGTTCCCCGTTACTTGTAACGGAGATGTTTCTGCCACGTCCGAATGGGCGGTTTTGCACCAACGTGGGGAAAAATGCTGCGTTTGTTGTTGCTGGATGACAACAAACCACGTTGGTAAACCGTGTTTACGGCGAAAAAGTCTTCTGGCGGGCAGGGGGGGTGTCACATAATACGACGCAGACGTGAAGGTTAATGCGTCGCCCAAGCACTTGGGCAACCAAGATTTCCCAATCAGTTGACAAGGAAAGTGTCGATATGAAGATGAAACTGTTTGCAGCTGCCGTTGCCGCCATGGCCGCCGGCGGTGCGTATGCCCAGTCGAGCGTGACCCTGTACGGTGTGGTTGACGCCGGTATCGAGTACGCGAACCACCAGCCCACCACGAGCGGCGGCAGCCACGACGTTGTGCGCCTGACCTCGGGTAACATGTCCGGCAGCCGTTGGGGCCTGCGCGGTGTGGAAGATCTGGGCGGCGGCCTGAAGGGCGTGTTCGTTCTGGAAAGCGGTTTCAACCTTGACACCGGCACCTCGGGCCAAGGTGGCCGTCTGTTCGGTCGTCAAGCCTTCGTCGGTCTGCAAAGCAACTACGGCACGCTGAGCCTGGGCCGTCACCAGACCCCGTTCTATGACTTCGGTCTGGCCTTCGACCCGATGGCCATTTCGACGAACTACTCGATCACGTCGCAAGACGGTGGCTTCGCAGCTCGCGCCGACAACTCGCTGAAGTACATCGGCAAGTTCGGTGGCCTGACCGCCTCGCTGCTGTACAGCACGGGCGCCAACACCGTTGGTACGGCTAACGCCTACCAGGGCATCTCGGGCGAAGTTCCGGGTTCGTACAAGACTGGCCGCGCATACAGCGCCAGCCTGATCTACGCAGCTGGCCCGTTCTCGCTCGGCGCGATTTTTGACGAAACCAACCTGGGCAACCCGACGCTTGGCGCCGGCGTCGACAACACCCGTGCCAAGATCCAACGCGCTTCGGTTGGTGGTACGTACGCTTTCGGCCCGGCCAAGGTGTTTGCCGGCTACCGTTACGCTCACGCGCTGGACAACGCGCGTCTGGCAGGCGGCACGAGCACGGACGGCGGCGTGACGACCATCGCCAACGTCTCGAACCTGTACTGGCTGGGCATGGGTTACCAACTGACCCCGGCTCTGTCGCTGACGGGCTCGGCTTACTACCAAGACTTCCGCAATACCGGTGCTGATCCGTGGCTGTTCGTGGTGTCGACGGACTACGCTTTCTCGAAGCGTACCGACGCCTACCTGAACCTGGCTTACAGCAAGAACAAGGACGGCTCGACCCTGGGCGTCTCGTCGGGTGGTCCGGGCGCAATCGCTGGCTCGGCCTTCGGCACGACCAGCGGTTCGTCGAACCAGTTCGGCGCTGTGGTTGGTGTGCGTCACAAGTTCTAATTTGACGCGGGTGTAAGCCCGCATCAGATTCGGCTTGATCAGAACGCCGGCATCCGAAAGGATGCCGGCGTTTTGTTTTGCGACGCGGGTTTGTGGGGCAACGTAACGAGCCTGGTTACCCAGGCTCGTTACGTTGTCCCCCTTCTCCTTGATGCCCTCTACGTTGTAACTCGCATGGCGTGCTGCAGCGCCTACCCGTAGCGCCTGCAATGATCAGCCGCTGCCGCCATCGGCCGACCCACTCGCGACGCGCAATGCACCACGCACCAACAAAAAACCCCCGCCAGTTTCCCGGCGGGGGTTTTTGCGTTCAGGGCTTCCTGTTGCTTCAGCTGCAGTTCAGCCTTCCGTCAGCCTTTCACTCAGTCCTACTCTTCCTCATCCAGCGGCATCGCGCGCCGTGGCGGGGGAGGGCGCTTGCCGATGGTCACTGTGACGTCAGCAGGTTTGCCGCGCCGGATCACCTTCATCTTGACGTCGGCGCCCGGCTTGAGCTGAGCAATCGCATTGAGCAGCGCGGTGGTATCTGAGATCACCTGGTTATCCACCGATACCAGCACATCACCCGGCTTCACCCCGGCCCTGTCCGCCGGTCCACCCTGGACCACTGCCGCGATCAGCGCGCCGTCCTTGGCATCCAGCCCGAACGACTCGGCGATCTCGGGCGTCAGGTCCTGCGGCTCCACACCAATCCAGCCGCGCGTGACCGTGCCGGACGAAATGATGGATTCCATCACCTGCTTGGCTGTCGAGACGGGAATCGCGAAGCCAATCCCCAGCGAGCCGCCCGAGCGCGAGTAGATTGCCGTGTTGATCCCGAGCAGGTTGCCCTGTGCGTCAACCAGCGCACCGCCCGAGTTGCCGGGGTTGATCGCCGCATCGGTCTGGATGAAGTTCTCGAAGGTGTTGATGCCCAGGTGGCTGCGGCCCAGCGCCGAGACGATACCCATCGTCACGGTCTGGCCGACCCCGAACGGGTTGCCGATGGCCAGCACCACGTCGCCGACCTTCACGTTCTCGATCCGGCCCAGCGTGATTGCCGGCAGGTCCTTGAGTGTGACCTTGAGCACGGCCAGGTCGGTTTCCGGGTCCGACCCCACGACCTTGGCGTTGGCCTTGCGGCCGTCGGTCAGGGCAATCTCGATCTCGTCGGCGCCGTCCACCACGTGGTGGTTGGTTAGAATATAACCCTCGGCGCTGACAATCACGCCCGAGCCCAGGCTGGACACCGGTTCCTGGCGCTCCGGCAGCCGGTCGCCAAAGAAGAACCGGAACCAGGGATCCTCGGTTTGCGGATTGGGCGACCGTCGCGAGCCGTTCTTGCTCGTGAAGATATTCACCACCGCAGGCATGGCCTGGCGCGCAGCGTCACTATAAGAGCCCTCGGCCGCGGAACCCGTCACACTCGGCACCACTTCCTTCAGTGCCACAATCGGTGAGCCCGATTGCACGGCCACCCGCCCGCGCTGCAGCCACTCGGGTTTCAGCGTGGCCACGACGAACCACACGGCCAGCACCACGGTGACAGCCTGGGCGAAAAACAGCCAGAATCGGCGCAACATATTGGAGTTTTGAGCAGAAAATGAAAACAAAAGAGCTTGAATTGTACTTGAACGATCTACTGGAAGTTTCCCGTTTCAAGGACTATTGCCCGAACGGCCTCCAAGTGCAAGGTAGATCGGAGATCACCCACGTGGTGACCGGCGTGACGGCCAGCCTGGCCCTCGTCGACGCGGCGATCGAGGCTGGCGCCGATGCCATCCTGGTCCATCACGGCTATTTCTGGAAAAACGAGGATGCTCGGGTCATCGGCCAGAAACATGCGCGCCTGAAACGGCTGCTTGGTGCCGACGTCAACCTGATGGCTTTCCACTTGCCGCTGGATAACCATCCCGAACTGGGGAATAACGCGCAGCTGGGCCTGCAGCTCGGCTTTATGCCGAACGGCCGTTTCAGCGATGATCAACTGGGCTGGACCGGCACGCTGCCGCAGCCGATGCCCCTGCGCGCGCTAGCCGCGCATGTCGGTGCGGTGCTCCAGCGCGAGCCGCTGGCGATTGGCGACCCCGATCAGACGATCCGCAAGGTGGGCTGGTGCACGGGCGGCGCGCAAGGCTATTTCGACGCCGCCGTGGCGGCTGGCGTCGATGTGTACCTGAGTGGGGAGGTCTCGGAGCAGACCACGCACCTCGCGCGTGAGAGCGGCGTGGCCTACCTGGCCGCTGGCCATCACGCCACGGAGCGCTACGGCATCCGCGCGGTGGGGGAGCACCTGGCGCAGCGTTTCGGGCTGCGCCATACTTTCATCGATATTCCGAACCCGGTCTGAGCCGGGCTCCGGGCGCGGCGCGCGGTCAGGCGCGTGGCGTCTTCAGGCTGTCGCGGATCTCGCGCAACAGCACGATATCCTCGGGCGTGGCCGCCGGCGCCGCCGGCTCCTCGTGCTTCGCGGCCATCCGGTTGAAGGCGCGGACCATCATGAAGATGATGAACGCGAGGATGACGAAGTTCACCACGATGGTGAGAAAGTTGCCGTACGCGAAGACCGGCACGCCGGCTTTCTTCAGCGCATCGAGCGTATGCGGCACGCCGGGAGGCGGGTCCGCAAGCATGACGAACATGTTCGAGAAGTCCAGTTTGCCGATGATGCGGCCGATCACTGGCATGATCAGGTCATTGACGACGGAATCCACGATCTTGCCGAAAGCTGCGCCGATGATCACGCCGACGGCAAGATCAATCACGTTGCCGCGCATCGCAAAAGTCCGGAATTCGCTGATCATGCTCATTGGTTATTCTCCGCTTTGTTGTTTCAGATTAACGTTTGCGTTTGACAAAGACTGCATCATCGCACCCCTGAGCGCAAGCCCGCGCGCGGGATTCGCGCTGCCATGACCGATTATCGACCAGTCGGCTATCGGTAGTTCGCCTATCGTCGCGGGATGTGCCTCAGGTATAATTTTTGGTTGACGCAAGATCTAATTGATGACATCCCCTGGGGTTTGGAATGAGTGACCAGCAAAACGTGAAGAACGTGGACAAAGGTCGCCGCAATTGGTTGATCGCGACATCTGTCGCGGGCGGCGTAGGAGGCGTAGCAGTAGCAGTGCCCTTTGTCAGTACCTTTGCACCGTCGGAGAAGGCCAAAGCCGCCGGGGCACCTGTCGAGGCCGATGTCGGTGGCCTCAAGCCCGGCGAGATGATGACCGTGGAATGGCGTGGCAAGCCGGTCTGGATTCTTCGTCGTACCCCCGAAATGCTGGCCTCGCTCCAGAAAACCGATAGCGAGGTGGCTGATCCGAAGTCCGCTGTGCCATTCACGATGGAGACGCCGGACTATTGCAAGAACGAAACCCGCTCCCGTGCCGAACACAAGGATCTGCTGGTCGTCGTCGGCATCTGTTCCCACCTTGGCTGCTCGCCGTCCGGTCCGTTCGCGTCCGGCGCCAACCCCCAGCTCGGCGCCGATCCCGGTTTCCTCTGCCCCTGCCATGGCTCGACGTTCGACCTGGCGGGCCGCGTGTTCAAGAACAAGCCGGCCCCGCAGAACCTTGACGTCCCCCCGTACCAGTTCCTGTCCGACACCAAGATCGTGATCGGCAAGGACGAGAAAGGAGAAGCCTGATCATGGCGGCCGAAAAAGAAGTCAAGACCACCGGGCTGCTGGGCTGGATCGACGCCCGTTTCCCCGCCACCCAGCTCTGGGAAGATCATCTCTCCAAGTACTACGCGCCGAAGAACTTCAACTTCTGGTATTTCTTCGGCTCGCTGGCGCTGCTGGTCCTCGTGATCCAGATCGTCACCGGCATCTTCCTGGTGATGAACTACAAGCCGGACGGCACGCTCAACGCAGCCGGCATTCCAGTGGCGTTCGCCAGCGTCGAATACATCATGCGCGAGGTACCGTGGGGCTGGCTGGTGCGCTACATGCACTCCACCGGCGCCTCGGCGTTCTTCGTCGTGGTCTACCTCCACATGTTCCGTGGGCTGCTGTACGGTTCCTACCGCAAGCCGCGTGAACTGGTCTGGATCTTCGGCTGCCTGATCTTCCTGTGCCTGATGGCCGAGGCGTTCATGGGCTACCTGCTGCCATGGGGCCAGATGTCGTACTGGGGTGCGCAGGTGATCGTGAACCTCTTCTCGGCGATCCCGGTGATCGGCCAGGACCTGTCGCTGTTCATCCGCGGCGACTATGTGGTGAGTGATGCCACGCTGAACCGCTTCTTCTCGTTCCACGTGATTGCGGTGCCGCTGGTGCTGCTGGGCCTGGTCGTGGCGCACATCATCGCGCTGCACGAAGTGGGCTCCAACAACCCGGACGGCGTGGAGATCAAGGCCAAGAAGGACGAGAACGGCATCCCGCTGGATGGCATCCCGTTCCACCCCTACTACTCGGTGCATGACCTGCTGGGCGTGGGCGGCTTCCTGTTCTTCTTCTCGGCGGTAATCTTCTTCTTCCCGGAAGTGGGCGGCTATTTCCTCGAGGCCAACAACTTCTTCCCGGCCGATCCGCTGAAGACGCCGCCGCACATCGCGCCGGTCTGGTACTTCACCCCGTTCTATTCGATGCTGCGCGCCACGACGTCGAACTTCCTTCCGGTGCTGTGGCTGTTCTTCGCGGTGGTGCTGGGCATGGTGGTCCTGCGCAGCAAGGATGTGCGCGTGAAGATCGGCTCGGTGGCGATCCTCGTGATCCTGGCGGCGGGCTTCTACTTCATCGACGCCAAGTTCTGGGGCGTACTGGTGATGGGTGGCTCGGTGGTCGTGCTGTTCTTCATGCCCTGGCTCGACTGCTCGCCGGTCAAGTCCATCCGCTATCGTCCCGCCTTCCATAAGACCATTCTGATGGTCTTCGTGGTGGTGTTCCTGGTCCTCGGCTACCTGGGCGTACAACCGCCGTCGCCGGTGGGTGAGAAGGTGTCGCAGCTCGGTACGCTGCTGTACTTCGCCTTCTTCCTGACCATGCCGCTGTGGAGCCGTGCCGGCGAGTTCAAGCCGGTGCCGGAGCGTGTCACGTTCCATCCGCACTAAGCGCCGCGCGACCCCCAAAAGAGGACAAGGACACAAGATGAAAAAGTTGCTTTCGATCTTCGCACTGGTCGGCGCGTGCTTCGCGGCCATGCCCGCGATGGCTTCCGAGGGGGGCTACCCCCTGGAGCCGGCGCCGCTCGACACCAGCGACGTATCGTCGCTGCAGCGCGGTGCCAAGCTGTTCGTCAACTACTGCCTGAACTGCCACGGTGCGTCGATGATGCGCTACAACCGGCTCAAGGACCTGGCACTGACGGACGACCAGATCCGTCAGAACCTGCTCTTCACGGCCGAGAAGGTGGGCGAGACGATGACGATCGCGATGCCGCCGAAGGACGCCAAGACGTTCTTCGGCGCCATGCCGCCGGACCTGTCGGTCATCGCCCGCGCCCGCGGCAACGACTGGCTCTACACCTACCTGCGTACCTTCTACCGTGACGACACGCGCGCCACGGGCTGGAACAACCTCGTCTTCCCGGCTGTCGGCATGCCGCACGTGCTGTGGGAACTGCAGGGCCAGCGCACGGCCAAGTTCGCCGAAGTGGAAGAACACGGCCAGAAAGTGCACAAGTTCACCGGCTTCGAGCAGGTCACCCCGGGCAAGCTGAGCACGCAGGAATATGACCAGGCCGCAGCCGACATCGTGAACTACCTGAACTGGATGGCCGAACCGGCGCAGAGCCACCGCAAGCGCCTGGGCGTATGGGTGCTGCTGTTCCTCGGCGTGTTCACGGTCTTCGCCTGGCGCCTGAACGCGGCATTCTGGAAGGACGTGAAGTAAGTTGTAACAGCCGTCTGCAGTGGCCGGCAGGGTCGGCGCGGAAGTTGCACTGTTGCAGCACCGCGCCGGCCCTTTTCCGTTGCGGATCGGCAGTGCAGGTGGCTTGGGCGTCGCTTTCGCTATTTGTAACTTATTTGCTTTTCGATGGGGCGTTCTGACAGAATGTTTGCCCTGTCCGATCTAGCGCTGCCAAGTTCGCCGTCATGCACTGCATCCGGCGACTTTACACCCAAGGAATTCAACCATGATGGTGTTGTATTCGGGTACGACTTGCCCGTTTTCCCAACGTTGCCGCCTTGTCCTGTTCGAAAAGGGCATGGATTTCGAAATCCGCGACGTTGACCTGTTCAATAAGCCGGAAGATATTTCGGTGATGAACCCGTACGGCCAGGTGCCGATCCTCGTCGAACGTGACCTGATCCTGTACGAATCGAACATCATCAACGAATATATCGACGAGCGCTTCCCGCACCCGCAGCTGATGCCGGCCGACCCGGTGCAGCGTGCGCGCGCCCGTCTGTTCCTGTTCAATTTCGAAAAGGAACTGTTCACCCACGTGTACGTGCTCGAGAACGAGAAGGGCAAGGCCGCCGAGAAGAATCACGAGCGCGCCCGCGCCGCGATTCGTGACCGCCTGACACAGCTCGCACCGATCTTCGTGAAGAACAAGTACATGCTCGGCGAAGAGTTTTCGATGCTCGACGTCGCCATCGCGCCGCTGCTGTGGCGCCTGGATCACTACGGTATCGAGCTGTCGAAGAACGCCGCGCCGCTGCTCAAGTATGCGGAACGGATCTTCAGCCGCCCGGCGTACATCGAGGCGCTGACCCCGTCTGAAAAGGTCATGCGTCGTTAAGACGGTATCGACGCCACCGGAAGCGTAATGTCTGAAACATCCACCAAGCCCTACCTGATCCGTGCCATTTACGAGTGGTGCACAGACAACGGTTTTACGCCGTATGTCGCCGTGTTTGTCGACGGAAATACGAACGTGCCGCGCGAATTCGTGAAGAACAACGAGATCGTGTTGAACGTGAGTTTCGACGCGACGAGCGGGCTGGACATGGGTAACGAGTGGATCGGCTTCAGCGCACGCTTTGGTGGTGTGTCCCGCAAGATCGACGTGCCGGTGGAAAACGTGCTGGCGATCTACGCGCGCGAAAATGGCCAGGGCATGGCGTTCCCGGTGGAGCGCAGCATCCCCGAGACGCAGGCCGCCACCGAGCGCGAAACCAATCCCCCGCCCAAGCTGGCGCCGGTGGATGCGGATACGCCGGTCACGGCCGAAGAGGGCGGCACGGACGACGATCCGACGCCGCCCCCGGTGCCGCGAATCGGCGGCAAGAAGCCGTCGCTGAAGGTGGTGAAGTAGCCATCGTCAAAGTGGATCGCATGCAGTAGAATCGCGGTCTGCAACAAAATGCCGGCTTAGCTCATCAGGTAGAGCAGTTGATTTGTAATCATCAGGTGGCGGGTTCGAGTCCTGCAGCCGGCACCACATTCCTTCCCGACGTTTCCAAACGTTGCCCACAAAACCCCGCCAAGCCTAGCTTCGCGGGGTTTTTGTTTGCCAGCATTGCCAAGCGATGTCTCTTGTCAGCAACATTTTTTGGGGGCAGGATAGGGGGCAAGAATTTTGGAAATGGGGGCATGAGGATGAAGTCGAAGCCGCTGACAGATACGGCATGCCGAAACGCCAAGTACGACGCATCTGGATCAGGTAACAAACTTGCGGATGGAGGGGGTCTATATCTGGAACTGATGCCCAGCGGAACGAAGAAATGGCGCCTCAAATTTCGGCATCAGGGCAAGGAAAATCGACTTACTTTTGGCAACTATCCTGCCATAACGCTTGCCATGGCGCGCGAGAGGCGGTCGGAGGCGAAGGCGCAACTCGCTGATGGGGCAGACCCAGCCGCTTGCCGCGACGCGTCGCGACGAGAGGCGCAGGTTCGATCCAGCAACGTGTTCGGGCTGGTGGCAAACGAGTGGTACGAAACCAAAAAGGCTGGTTGGAGCAAGTCTCACGCCGCGCGTGTGCGAAAACAGCTAGATCGAGAAGTGGGGCCAGCTTTTGGAGCGCGTCCAATCGCAGAAATTACCGCGCCGGAGTTGCTGGCTGCAATCAGAAAGATCGAAGCCAGGGGAGCGTTGGAGACCGCCAGCAAGACCTTGCAGACCTGTGGCCAGGTGTTCCGTTACGCGATTGCCACAGGCCGCGCAGAGCGTGATGTCGCTGCCGATCTTCGCGGCGCGTTGCAGGCTCGCCCTGTGACGAATTTGGCTCGAATTCCCGAGTCCGAACTTCCCGAGTTGCTGGAAAAGATCGACGCATACCCCGGCGATCCTCTAACACGCTTCGCGCTTCAACTGCTTACTAGAACGTTCGTGCGGACGAAGGAGCTACGATTCGCAGAGTGGGCCGAATTCGACCTGCAAAAAGCCGAATGGCGGATACCTGCCGCAAAAATGAAGTCCGAGGTTTTGCACATTGTTCCGTTGTCTACGCAGGTTATCGGACAGCTTAAGGCCTTGCGGAGCCTAACCGGGAGCAGCCGATGGCTCTTCCCCAACGCCAGCAAGCCAGAAAAGCCGCTGAGCGAGAACACCGTTCTCTATGCGCTGTATCGCATGGGATACCACTCCAGGATGACGGGGCACGGCTTTAGAGGGCTTGCCTCTACGATCCTGAACGAGAACGGATTCAACCGAGACTGGATCGAACGGCAGTTGGCCCATGTTGAGCGCGATAGTGTTCGGTCAGCCTACAACCATGCCGAGTACCTTGTTGAGCGGCGCCGAATGATGCAGTGGTATTCCGATTATCTCGATAAGCTGAACAAGAAAGAGGAGCCACGTTTGCCGGGGAGCGAGGAAAGTTAGTGATTCCTTGATGTGATAGGAGGTCGGCAATATCTGTTGACTTCCTATTGTATCTAATGTATTATGTGGTTCTGCGCATGTTGCGCAAACGCTTTAAGGAGCAATCAACGTAAAATTCTGGAGGTAACAATGCAAATGAATGCATCCCACCTGGCGCTGCCTATCGATGGCGTCTCACGTTTCAAGCAGTTTCAAACTTTTCTTCCTTTCTCCCGCGAGACCTGGCGCAAGCTGGTCAATGCTGGCAAAGCACCACCGTCCATTAAGATGGGCAGTCGATGCACGGTGTGGCGTAATAGGGATCTGCATCTGTGGCTCGCTGATCCAGCGACGTACAGAAAGGGTGGCGCACAATGACCAGCACTAATTTATCAGTTGCGCCGCAGCAGGCCACCGAACATAATCGACGAGTGTGGAACGAGGCATACCAAAGTTTTCTGTCGAGACATGCGGCAAGAGCATTTTGGTATGATGATGTCGAGTTTCCTGGGCCAATCTTAGGAGAGGATCTCGTAAAACGCTTCCGCGTCAAATTTAATCCCCGACTTGGCTTCGATGAGATTAGAGCGATGATGACAAGAATCATCAGAGCAGCTATTCATGCATATGAGACCGATTCATGGTGTCTCTATCGTAAGAACGGTCTAACGAAGGCAGAGAATAACTTCCTGCAGTTGCTCTGGTGGGATGGTTTTATCGAACGGAAAGTTGGAAAGTGGAGTTCCAATATTGATCGCTCGACTACCAGTAGCTTCAGGGCTACCGGTCATCTTCACGGGATTTATGGCGAGCAAAATTGTGCTCGGCGGCTAGCACAGCGTAAGAATTGGATCCAGGTGCGAGATGAAAATGGCGATGAAATTAGGCTGAAGCCTCCCAGCGCAATGAGTTTAGAGCTTGGTGCGCTGAATAGGCTCACAAAAGCAGCGAAAATAGAATGCGACGGAGTCGAATACACGGGTCTTCAGTATCGGCGAATATTCAATCTTGATTTGCAGCACGGTGGCCGCTTCTACTGTGAATTTAGCCGGCTTCCCAAGGACTGCCGGTCGAGGATGCTAATAAACGGTGCGAAGACTATAGAACTGGATTTCAGCGCCATGCACATCCATCTCGCCTATGCCATGGTGGGCGAACGTTTCTCAGGCGAAGATGCGTATGCTGCGGACGGCTTCGAACGCGAAGAGATGAAGGTCGCCGCCTTGATTTGCCTGAATGGAGGGGATGCTCGTGCAGTCCGCGCACATTGGGACAAGGAAAGCGAGGCACTTTTGGTGCTGGCTGCGGCGGAGCGTTGGTCAACTCCGCCTGTAAGGCTAGTCAAGGTGCAATCCTATTTGAATCGCTCCAGGCTGGCGGTCGAGGCATTCAAATCAGTGCATGCGCCTATTGCTGCGATTTGGGGAATCCCGAATATTGGTTTGAAGCTTCAGTACCAAGATAGCTGCATCATGGCCGAATGCATGCGCCGTCTCAGTGAACTCAATGTTGTTCCCGTGTCTCTGCACGACTCGATCCGAGTTGAAAGCAGGTATGCGGATGTGGTAGAGACGATAATGCGCGAAACATCACTGAGCATCTGTGGGACAGAAATCCCCGTAAAACGTACCTAGTGAAAATGCCGTAAGCCTTGTGAATACTGGGTTTGCGGCATTTTGCGTCATATAATGGTATGATACGTTCCTTATTACTATCCTTGTTCTAATTCCGATGATTCAACATCAAATTTCTTTGATTGGTGGTGAGGAGGGGGAGGCAATTCTAATCACTCAGTTTGAGTCAGGTAATGAGTGTGGACTGAGTTGTGAGTTTAGAGGGAGGGTAATTGAGGTTGTTGAGGGAGATTATTTTGATGCTTTCTGTGAAATTCGTAAGACGCTTGAGGATGAAAATGTACTCCCCTTTTGCTATGGTGCTAGCCTGAACGTCTATCCCTCGGCAATGGCTAGGCAGATGGGAGAAGGGCTCCGCGCGTATCGCCTGACGATGGGAGCCCCTTCGTCAAAAGACCAGCTTGTGCAGATATTCGATCAAGGGCCTGACATTATTCCGGCCAAAGTCTCAGAGCAAGAGCGCTTTTATCGCGAGTGGTGTGAGGCAGGTAAGGCCTGATCACCACAGTGAGGCGCTAAGTCGTCGGTGTTTCACCCTCGATACGTTGCGCATAGACGGTGATATGGCGCTTGGCCAGATCAATCTGATATTTGTAAATTTCGAATGGCCATTCATCGAAATTCATGCGATTTCGAAAGCTTCCGTCCTCGGCGCTGACAAGGTGTAAAAAATCTCCGGGTGTAGTCTTTCGCTTGGCGACTACTTGGCGTTTGTCACGAAATGAGACAGAGATTTCATAGTCGCCTTCACTCGCGAACAACGACAAGTATTCTGGATAGTCCATTTGGTCCCTCCGTCAGCTTTGTGGCGATGCGGGAAGCAAGCAAATTCATTGCCGGCTTGCGCCAAGAATACAGCACTTGGGTATGATTGAACCACCTGATGAAAGCGTAAAGCTGACGGTCAGAAACGAGTTCGGAGAGGGATGAATGAATCGAGTGGCACGCTATGAGGCCGAAAAGGCCGCCAAGGAACGGCAGGACTTGATCGACCAGGGTATGAGCGCAGACCTTGCCGCCGAATTCCATGCAACGGAAGCCCGCATCGTAGCCGCGATTGCCTGGCTGAAGGGAGAGCTGTTCAGCGAGGAGCAGGACTTCTGTTACGACGGCATTGCCGATGCCGCTGACCGACGCAATGGAATTAATCCAATGAGCGAGGAGTACGTCAGGAAGGTCAACGCTAAGCGGCAGGGCCTGGGTATTCCGGCCCTTGCCGCGTCTGGACTTCCGACCGGTAACGAGAGTTACGTTTTCTGCGAGACTCTGGTTCGGAAGCTCTCCATCATGCTGAAAGCATGACCAAGTGTTGACATTGCATTAGGCTGCCAAGGTTTCTCGCTTGAGTTGCCGCCCCAAGCGCGAAAGCGTGGAACGGGAGCATCCGGTAGCCGCAATGATGTGGTTCCAACTGTCGCCTCGCGCCAACATCTGCATGATTGCAGCGTTGCGGTGGTTATCTGGCTTGCGGCCCTTGTATCCCCCTTCGGCCTTGAGCTTGGCGATCCCTTGGGCCTGCCGACGTCTGCGGTCGGTGTAGTCCTTTCTCGCGATGGCAGCCAACATATCCAGCATCATGGCGTTGAGTGCCTCCAACATCCGGCTCGTCATCTCATCTGTGGCATTGCTCATCATCCAAGACGTTGGCAAGTCAAGGGCAACCACGCGGACCCGGCGACCCTGAAGCTGAGCCTTCAGCTTTTCCCAATCCTCAGTATTGAGGCGCGACAGCCGGTCAACTTGCTCAATGAGCAGAATGTCACCCGGGTGGCAGTCGGCAAGCAGACGGAACAGCTCTGGCCGCTTCAGTGACGCCCCAGACTCGTTCTCTACATAGAAGGCGGCAATCTGCAACGCGCGCTCCTTCGCAAAGGCTTCCAAATCTTCCTTGGCACGGTTGGCGTCTTGTTCCTTAGTCGAAGCGCGTAAGTAGGCGCGGACGAACATACGAAGCCCCTAATGGTTCTTTTTGGATAGTTCCTAATATATCGGTTCGCTTTGGGTCGTGCAAGTGTCCTTATCGAACTGCTTTCTTGCGCTGGCGGCATGGTTCGGCTGATGTACACCGATGGAGAACCAGTGGTGATGGGGTCTGTTCCATCCTACCCGTATGGGGGGCGGCCGACGACGCTTCAATACGGCACAATGAAGCGGTCTTCATCGCCGAAGGGGTGATGATCTCATTCCATGCAAAACAAAAATGAATGAATATATCGAGATTAAATTCGACGGTGGGATAGCGGACAAGCATCAAGTCTCGGTGCGCGATTTGGGGCGATCATTGGTACATTTGCAGTCGGCCATGGATCGGGCGTACTTGGACGTCAAGCACGGCAAGGTGTGGAAGCACGCACGCTTAAGCGGCGTGAAGGCGTTTCAAGAAACCGCTCTAATCGTCGGCGAGCCGGAAAAGGGAAGCTACCTTCTGAAGATGTTTCAGAGTCCGGACGGAAAGAAGGGGACAATTAAGCGCATCGCGAAGGCGCTGACGGCGCCTTTTAAGGCGGCACAAAATGAAGCGGCGGTCCTAGGGTATTCGCTTGAAAACCAAATCGCTAATACCAGAAATGCGCTCCATCACAAGCAGATTGCCGTTCGAAAGTTTGCCGATCTTGTGAAGGAACCAGATGAAGCCATAGTGCGGGTGTACGGTGATCGCTCAATCAGTAAAGAAGTAGATCAGATACTGATTGCGGTTCGAAAGAATCCGGGGGTTAAGCTAACGCTGACGTTCGAGGAGGGGGGCAAGAGCATTTTCGAGTTTGATGCCAAGACAGCGGCTGCATTCCATAGACTTGTCTCGCATAGAGCCCTGGGTGGTCCTGTTCTTTATCGCGGTGAACTCCGAAGCCTTGATCGTGGGCCAAAGCAACACCGAAATTATAAAGGTCGATTCATTAATGCTGATAACGGCAAGACAGTCACGCTCCACATCTTCTCCCAGGAAGACTACGATTTCTTAGCGCCCCATATCCGAACTGGCGATTTCGACATCATCGCGGCACCAATCATCGAGCATGATGCGTTCGATCCTGTTGGGGGTGATATCCAATTCTTAGGGTTGTCGAAGAAATGAGTGATACGCCATCAGCGCTTGAGAACGCGAGAGAGCGTTGTTTGGATGCTGCATTATCAGTGTTTCCGGTAGTGCATACCTGCTTTATTTTCGTATTTGCAGTCGGTATTGCCGAACTGTCTGTTAGCTCAGCGCGCACGCCTCTGAGTGTGTTGAAAGACCAAACGCTCTTGGGTCTGTTTTGGGGCGAGGACGCAAAGATTTGGAACGTCGAGGTTTGGGCGATAGTTTTATCGCTCATTCTCGTGTGTTTCAACGTTGCGCTCTGTAGGGCACTGTGTCGGAAGTTTTTTCTCAAGGCAAATCTTCTTGGTCAACTTGAATTAGCTCGAAGTCACGGGTTTAAGATCGCGACGCAGGTAAATGAAGAGCAGCGCGAGAAGATAATAAAAGTGTTGGAGCGTGAAATTAAGCAGCGAAAGAAGGGGTACGATGGGCGACGAATGCTTTCTGACCTGGCATTTTCGATATTTTTTGTGTGTTTTTTTGGGTCGGTGATGAATGTATGGTGTTCGTATGTCGATCACCTGTTAATTTATATCTCATGGCCGGACGTGGTGGTGGCCGGCATATCCATCTGCTTGGGGTTTTGGGCGTTGTTTGAGGCCGTGTCATACGGAATCGCTCGCATCGTGCCACTCCAAGGTATTCTTTCCGGAATTGATGTGGGGATAGTTTTCGTCGATCAGGGAGAGATTGACTAGCAGTTCATTGCTACGTCCAACCCAAATGCTTTGGGGGCATATTTGGGGGCATGCCGCAATACTCACATGTTCGTTTTCTCGAAAAGACGGGCCATGGACCGCATTATTTGTGTCCTGCAGCCGGCACCAGATAAAACAAGGGGTTACAGCAAGCGCTGTAACCCCTTGTCCGTTGTAAACTGCTTGGTTTTTCGATCGGAAACCGGCGGTATGTCTCATCTGCCACGGCGCACTGCCCATAGCGGCCCGACGCTCGTTCGGCTCCTGTCTCGCCTGATCCACGTCGATGCCGCGGAACCTGCCAGTTCCCTCTCCCACCAGCTAAGCCAATGGCTCGGGTGGACGGATGCCATCGCGCTTTCCGCCGCGCTCACCAGCCATCCGGCGCCGGGATCGTCGCTGCCGCCGCGCCCCGGGAATACCGAGGCGCGCGATGCCGTGCGCGTGCGCGCGGCGCTGGCCAATGCGATTGTCGATGACGGTGCATCCGGCGCGCGGCGCCGTGGGCCGGGGCGGCCAGCCGTGCCGGCGGAGTCGCCCGACGCGACGGTCGATTTCGCGGTCTATCGTCACCGTTATCTGACCACACAACAAACCATGGCGACGGAAATCGGCATTTTGCGAGCCCGGCTGCGCAAAGCGCTGACCGCCCGGCAGCCTGCGATGGCCAAGCTGGCGATGGTCGATACCGTCATGGAGCGCGTGGTGGGCGCACGCGAGCAGAGCCTGCTGTCGAGCGTGCCGGGGCTGTTGGAAACCCATTTCGAGCACTTGCGTCAGGCCTCCGGGCATGCGCCCGGCGCCTGGCTCGCGCAGTTCCGCAAGGACATGCAGGCCGTTCTGCTGGCCGAACTGGACATCCGTTTTGAACCGGTCGAAGGGCTGCTCGCCGCCCTGCGCGCTGGCTAACCGCATAGACATGAACAGAATTCTTCCTCATATCGTCGCCTTCGTGGCGGGTCTCGCCGTCGTTTGCTGGATCGGTGCCGGTTACGCGGGCGCGAACGCGCTCGCCCTTGTCGTGACGCTGGTGATCGGTGCCTTCTACGTGACCGGCGCGTTCGAACTTCAGCGCTATCGACAGGCGACGGCCTCGCTGGCGCATGCGGTGTCGAAATTGTCCGAGAGCCCGGTAAGTCTCGGCCACTGGCTGGACACGCTCCCGGCCGGTCTGCGCGACGCCGTCCGGCTGCGCGTCGAAGGCGAGCGCGTGACGCTGCCCGCGCCAACGCTGACGCCGTATCTCGTCGGATTGCTAGTCCTGCTCGGCATGTTCGGCACCTTCCTCGGCATGGTGGCCACGCTGCGCGGCACGGGCATGGCCCTGGAAGGGGCGACGGACCTGCAAGCCATGCGTGCCTCGCTGGCGGCGCCGGTGAAGGGGTTGGGTTTCGCGTTCGGCACCTCCGTGGCGGGCGTTGCTACGTCGGCGATGCTCGGCCTCATCGCCGCGCTGTGCCGGCGCGAGCGCATCGAAGTGGTGCGGCAGCTCGACACCCGGATCGCCACCACGCTGCGCCCGTTCTCGCGCAGCCATCAGCGCGATGAAATGTTCCGGCTCGTGCAGCGTCAGGCCGAGGTCATGCCGACACTGGTCGATCGTCTGCAAGACATGATGGCCACGATGGAGCGCCAGAGCCAGACCCTGGCCGAGCGCCTCGCGGCGAGCCAGGAGGCGTTTCACGGTTCGACCGAGGCGTCTTACACACGGCTGGCCTCTTCCGTCGAAGAAAGCTTGAAAACCAGCATTGCGGATAGCGCGCGCGTGGTCAGCGCGGTGGTCGAGCCCGCCGTCAGGGAGACGATGGCCGGTCTCGCGCAGGAGATGGCGGCCTTGCGGGATACCGTCTCCGGGTCGGTGCGGCAACAACTCGAGGGCATTTCGACAGAATTTGCGACAACCACGTCCAACGTCGCGGATATCTGGCAACAGGCGTTGGGTGAACATCGGCACGCAAGTGAAACCCTGACGCGCGACCTGCGCCAATCGCTCGATACCTTCGGTGAAGCCCTGGTGCGCGAAAATCAGCAAGCACTGGCTCGCACCTCGTCCAGTTTCGCCGCGCAATCGACTTCGCTGGCGGCGGCGGTGACCCAGTCGCACGCCGACCTTCAGGCCCAGTTGCTGGCCCGCGACGAACAGCGCCTGGCCGCGTGGACCGATGCGCTCGGCGCCATGGCTGCTGCGATTGCCACACAGACGCAGGCCCAGGCCAGTGAGACGATTGCGGAAGTGTCTCGCCTCGTCGAGGCGACAACAGCGGCGCCCAAGGCGGCGGCCGCCATCATCGAGGAACTGCGGGAGAAGCTGTCCGAAGGACTCGTACGCGACAATGCAATGCTCGCCGAACGCGGCCGTCTGCTGGCATCGCTCGAAACCCTGCTCGATGCCGTGAACCATGCCTCCACCGACCAGCGCGTTGCGGTTGACGGGCTCGTCACGACCACGGCCGAGTTGCTCGAGCGCGTTGGCGCCCGGTTCGCCGAGTCGGTCGAGTCCGAAACCGAACGCATGGCGACGATTGCCGCGCAGGTGTCGTGCAGCGCTGTCGAGACCGCCAGCCTTGGCGAGTCGTTTGGCGCCGCCGTGCAGGTGTTCAGCGATGCCAATGGACAACTGGTCGCGCACCTGCAACGCATCGAGGCCGCGCTCGACAAGTCGATGGCGCGCAGCGACGAGCAACTCGCCTACTACGTGGCGCAGGCGCGGGAGGTTGTCGACCTCAGCATGCTCTCGCAGAAGCAGATTCTGGAAGACCTGCAACGGCTGGCAGCGCCGGGCGCGGCCAACGGACCGGGCGCGGAGGCCGCATGAGCGAGGACCTCGACGCCGGCGTGGAGTCAACCGCGCCGGTCTGGGCCGTCTTTGGCGACCTGATGTCCGTGCTGCTGGGCGGCTTCGTGTTGATCCTGCTTGGGGTGATCGGCTTCCAGATGGAACTGTCGGCCCGGCTCGAAGCCGAGGTCAAGCAGCGGCAGGAGGAGATGCAGCGGCGCGAGACGCTCGAGAAGGCGCTCGCCGGGCCGCTTTCGGCGGGCCGCGTGACGCTCGTGAACGGGCGCATCGGCATTAGCGGGAACGTGCTGTTCGCGGTGAATTCGGACCAGTTGCAGCCAGAAGGGCGCGAGTTGCTGAAGGGCCTTGCCGCGCCGCTGGGGGCCTATCTGCATGCGCGCGACGAGATCCTGATGGTGAGCGGCTACACCGATGACACCCAGGTGCGCGACAGCAATCGCCGTTTTGCCGACAATTGGGAGTTGTCTGCCCAGCGCGCACTGACCGTGACGCGTGCGCTGATCGAGGCGGGCATTCCCGCCGCGATGGTGTTCTCGGCCGCGTTTGGCGCGGAGCAGCCGGTGGTGCCGAATGCCGACGCCGCGAGCCGCGCCAGGAACCGGCGTGTGGAGATCGCGCCGATTCCGAGAGTGTCCACGGGGGCGGCAAAGTCTCATGGCTGATTTGGACCCGCGCCAGGACCCGCTCCAGGACCCGCTCCAGGACCCGCGCGCCCGTCTCGCCGCCTGGCGCGAGAGCGGTGCCGACCGGATCGACCCGGTGCGCTTCCGGTTGCTGGAAGCGCTGGCGCGGCGCTCGGCGGACCAGCATGGCGAAGCGCGCGAATTGCTCGATGCGCGGCTGGCGCGCCTCGTGGCCGCGTATGGCGACGCGCTCACGCACGCTGCCCCGCGCGCCGACCGGCCAGCCAAGCCAGACGCCAGCCCGCTCGGCGGGCTTATCGAATACATCGCGGCGCGGTCTTCGGCCGGAGCCCAGCCATCTGTCGCTGGCGCGCAACGCGGTCCTGAGCCGGCGCCGGCCCTGATCGACTATTTCCGTGACAGCTGGGCGCGCGTCAGCGCGGACCGTCAGCTGCGCGAAGCGCTCGACAGCGTGCCGGCGAACGCCGGGCCGCTCAATACAAATCATCTTGTACATGGCGCACTTGCGCTGATGCGGGACGTGTCGCCGGGCTATTTCCAGCGTTTCCTGTCCTATGTCGATGGTCTGGCGTGGCTAGAGCAGATGAACACTGGCGGCGTGCCGCCGGCCGAGCCGCCAGCCCGCCGCGCTGCTAGCACCCCAAAACGGCCGCGCGTCAAGCGCCGGGCCGCCGATGCCGACCCCCTTGCCTGATCACCTATGCTTGCACGCATAATGTGTCGCATACATTTGGGATAACAACAGGAAGGGTCAATGATGCAAAACAATCAGGGCATGGGCGGCCTCGCCCGCCTGGCGCGCCTCGCTGCGGCGGTGGCCGTCGCAACGCTTGCCGCCTGCGGCGGTGGGGGGGATGACGACGGCGGTTCGGTTGTCCGCGTCTCGGAGGTTGCCGCCGCGACGAGCAAGTCCACCGCCAGCGTACTCCCCACCACGCGCTGGATGCCGGCCGTCACGGACACGTGGCAACTCCAGCTCCAGGGCAAGCTCAACACGTCGTACAACGCTGTCGTGTTCGATTTCGACCTGTTCGACACCCCGCAGGCCACCATCGACACGTTGAAGTCCCAGGGCAAGCGTGTGGTCTGCTATTTCTCCGCCGGTAGCAGCGAGAACTGGCGTTCAGATTATTCTCAATTCACGGCCGCTGACCAGGGCAATCCGCTCGATGGCTGGGCCGGCGAGCGCTGGCTCGACACCCGTTCCGCCAACGTCCGCAGGATCATGACGGCGCGGATGGACCTGGCGAAGTCGAAGGGGTGCGATGGCATCGACCCGGATAACGTCGACGGCTACACCAACAACCCGGGTCTGCCGCTGACGGCCGCGACGCAGCTCGACTACAACCGCTTCCTGGCCACCGAGGCCCACGCGCGCGGGCTGGCCATCGGACTCAAGAACGATATCGACCAGGTCTCCCAGCTTGCTGGCGATTTCGATTTCGCGGTCAACGAGCAGTGCTTCCAGTACAACGAATGCGGGGTCTACGCGGCGTTCACCACGCAGGGCAAGGCCGTGTTCAATGTGGAATATGCGACGAAATGGAAGGACGCCACGCGGCGCGCCACGCTCTGCGCAAAGGCCCAGGCGCTGAACCTGCGCACGCTGGTGTTGCCGCTGAAGCTGAACGATAACTTCCGCTACACCTGCGACTAGGCTGTTGCAATTGGGGCCGGCGTGGCGCCTCAATCGGGCGTCTTGCCGGTCTTCTCCAGCTCGCGCCACGCCAGGAACAGGCGCGTATCGAATTCGAGCTGGTGATAGCGTGGCTCCATGTGCTCGCAGAGCCGATAGAACGCCTTGTTGTGGTCGCTCTCTTTAAGATGGGCCAGTTCGTGGACGACGATCATGCGGAGAAAGTCCGCCGGCGCCTCCTTGAACAGCGACGCCACGCGGATCTCTTTCTTCGCCTTAAGCTTGCCGCCCTGCACGCGCGAGATGGCGGTGTGCAGGCCGAGCGCGTGCTGCGCGGTATCGAGGCGCGCGTCGTAGCCCACCTTGTGCAGCGGCGGCGCGCTGCGCAGGTATTCCTGCTTGATGTCCGACGTGTAGTCGTACAGCGCGCGATCGGTCTGGATCGTGTGCGGCGCCGGATAGCGCCGCGCGAGGTGATCCCCCAGCCCGCCCGCCGCGATCAGCGCGCGCACCTGGTCGAGCACCCCGGGCGGATAACCACCCAGGAAGCGCATCGGATCCTTCACGCCGGGGCGCCAGCCTTCGCTCACAGACCCTTCCTATTTAGTGGTGATGATGGTGGTGGTGCATCCAGCTGTTATCCACCGAGTTCACGAACGACTCGACGGCGTCCTTGTCCCCGGTGGCATGGCGCATCATCTCGCCGCACTTGCAGAAACCCTGATACGGCAGGATGTGCGAGCAGGCCGACGTCTTCTGCAGATACAACGTGACGGGTTTGGTGCACTTCTTGCACTTGAACTTCAGGGTAAGGGCAGCTTTCATGGCAATTCGGACCGATTGTCGGAGGACTCGCGAGATTCACGGGATAAAGACGACATTGTAACGATGCCCGCGAATCAGCGTGGATCGCCGGCTTTCGACGGGACGATCCGGAACTGCTCGATTTCGTACTGCTCGCCATGCTTGCGACAGTCGTCGGCGATGGAGATCCACCAGTCGACCGTGACGAGATAGGTGCTGCCGTTGATGTCGTTCTCGGTGGCAACGGTGTCGCGGCCGAGCTTGAGGCTGTGGCGCGCCATTGCCAGACCGGCCAGCCGCATGTCCGCGTCCGAGCTTCCTCGCCAGAGCAGAAGGGTTCGCTCCTCCTCCCAGAAGGTCCAGACCACTGAATATCCTTGCGGCATCTTGTAGCCAACAGTGCAAAATCGATTGCGCTGTTGATTTTTGCCGCTGCGGGCGACGAGATAGCGGATGGCCTTATCGGGATTCTTGTAATAGGGGTTCGTCGAAGCTTTCGTGCGTCCCGTCGCAGTATCCGCAACAGCGTCCGGCAGTTTGTCCTGGGCCACGACATTCATGGACCAGAAGGCCAAGAGCGCCAATATTGTCTTTCGCATGGGAGTCGCCCTATTTTTTTGCATTCAATTGCGAAAGAAACGATTTGGTCAATGTATAGAACTGCTGACCCCCAAGTTGTTGAAATGGCTCGAAATTGGGCCCCGGTGGCCTGGAAGGAAGCGTTCGCCACGCGTACATCCCGCCGGGAGATGGATCGTGTCCAATATGTCTTCCACTGCCAACCGCTATCGCATTTTCCACGTAGGTTCGGAAGGCCGCGTTTTTTGCGTGCGTACCGTCGTTCGCAATGTTCATTGTTTTGTTCAGCAGGAGCGCCGGCCGCTCCGAGATGATTGGGTAGCTTTCGAAACCCTCTACCTGATTGGGTGCTTTGACAAGTTCGGTCAAGGTAGTAGCACCGCGCGCTGCAAAATGCGTCGCTCCGAGGCGGAGCCGATTGCGCATGACATGCATCATCCATTGCATGCATTTGAGCGCCTCATCCAAATTGCTGAATCTGTCGCTATCGGGGTTCGCGTTCTCCACCACCAACATCCGCGCCAAAATCCCCGCCTCCGTGCCCGCGTCCGGCAATTCGAGCCTTGGCAGTACCTCCACCGTCAGCCTCGGCGTATTCGCATCCCGCTGGGTGGTGCCATATATATAGGCATCGACATGCACCACCCGCCGGCTCACGATGCCGGTTTCGCTGACCTCGATCTTCAGTTGTTGTTCGATATCCCGGTCATTGACCCTGAGTGGGAGGATTCTCAAAGCGGAGTCGCCGCTTCGGAAAGCGAGATGCCTTTTGTTCGGGCCCAGGCCCGAAACCCTGAAAGGGAGATGATTGCCGGCAATCAGCGTGATCTGTGCACCGATCGGGCTGCCATTGCGACGCAGCAGTTTTGCCATATTGGGTCCATCAAGTGGTGAACCCGTCCGATTCTCCGAACCGCTCGATGCCTCAGCAATGAGACGAGTCTGAATTGCGGGGGCGATTTTTGCCACGTGCGCGGCACGCCGGCCCCGCCCATACGCCTGCTACACTCCCGCCATTCCCAGTCACACACCGCACACCTCCATGGCACAGTACGTTTTCACCATGAATCGCGTGGGCAAGATTGTTCCGCCCAAGCGTCACATTCTCAAGGACATTTCGCTGTCCTTCTTCCCCGGCGCCAAGATTGGCGTGCTGGGCCTGAACGGCTCGGGCAAGTCCACGCTGCTGAAGATCATGGCTGGCCTGGACAAGGAGATCGAGGGCGAGGCCACGCCGATGCCGAACCTGAACATCGGTTACCTGCCGCAGGAACCGCAGCTCGACCCCGAGCAGACCGTGCGCGAGTCGGTGGAAGAGGCGCTCGGCGGCGTGTTCGAGGCGCGCAAGAAGCTTGACGAAATCTACGCGGCCTATGCCGAGCCGGACGCCGATTTCGACGCCCTGGCCGCCGACCAGGCGAAGTACGAGGCCATCCTGGCCGCCAGCGACGGCAACAACGTCGACCTCCAGCTCGACATCGCCGCCGATGCGCTGCGCCTGCCGCCGTGGGAGGCCAAGGTCGGCAATCTGTCCGGTGGCGAGAAGCGCCGTGTGGCGCTGTGCCGCCTGCTGCTGTCGCGCCCGGACATGCTGCTGCTCGACGAACCGACCAACCACCTGGACGCCGAGTCCGTCGACTGGCTCGAACAGTTCCTCACGCGCTTCCCGGGCACCGTGGTGGCCGTGACCCACGATCGCTACTTCCTCGACAACGCCGCCGAATGGATCCTGGAGCTGGATCGCGGCCACGGCATTCCTTGGAAGGGCAACTACAGCTCGTGGCTGGACCAGAAGGAGCAGCGCCTGAAGCAGGAAGAGTCGACCGAGTCGGCGCGCCAGAAGGCACTGAACAAGGAACTGGAGTGGGTGCGCCAGAACCCGAAGGGCCGGCAGGCCAAGTCGAAGGCGCGTCTGGCACGGTTCGACGAACTGAACAGCCAGGAATACCAGAAGCGCAACGAAACCCAGGAGATCTTCATCCCCGTGGGCGAGCGTCTCGGCAACGAGGTCATCGAGTTCGAGAATGTGAGCAAGGGCTATGGCGACCGCCTGCTGATCGACAACCTGAGCTTCAAGGTGCCGCCGGGCGCGATCGTCGGCATCATCGGGCCGAACGGCGCCGGCAAGTCCACCTTCTTCCGCATGCTGACCGGCAAGGAGCAGCCGGACAGCGGCGAGATCAAGATCGGGCCGACCGTGAAGATGGCGTTCGTCGACCAGAGCCGCGATGCGCTGGATCCGAACAAGACCGTGTTCGAGGAGATCTCGGGCGGTTCGGACGTGCTGACCGTGGGCCGCTACGAGACCCCGTCGCGCGCCTACATCGGCCGCTTCAACTTCAAGGGCGGCGACCAGCAGAAGCACGTGGGCACGCTCTCCGGTGGCGAGCGCGGCCGGCTGCACATGGCCAAGACGCTGATTGCCGGCGGCAACGTGCTGCTGCTCGATGAACCGTCGAACGACCTCGACGTGGAAACGCTGCGCGCGCTGGAAGATGCGCTGCTGGAATTCGCGGGCTGCGTGATGGTGATCTCGCACGATCGCTGGTTCCTGGACCGTATCGCCACGCACATCCTGGCGTTCGAGGGCGATTCCCACGTGGAATTCTTCCCCGGCAACTACCAGGAATATGAGGCGGACAAGAAGCGCCGCCTCGGCGAGGAAGGCGCCAAGCCGAAGCGCATCCGCTACAAGCCGATCGCGCGTTGATCGTGACAGGCCCCTTCCCGCCCGGGGGAGGGGCCTGCGCAGGCATTACCCCCGCACCAACCTCACCTTCGTGATTTCCGAAGGCGCCCCGAAGCGTTTCGGCGGCCCCCAGTAGCCCGTTCCGCGGCTCACATAGACCCACAGGTTTTCATGCCGGTTCAGCCCATGCACATAGGGCTGCTGCATCGGCACGAACAGGTTCCACGGCCAGAACTGCCCGCCGTGGGTATGTCCCGACAATTGCAGCTCGAAGCCGGCCGCCGCCGCCGCCGGCGCGGTACGTGGCTGGTGGGCCAGCAGCACCCGCACCGCCGCGTGTGCCGGCGCGCCGGACAGCGCCTGCGCCGGGTCGCTGCGATGGCTATCGATGAAATGGCCTGCCGAATAGTCAGTCACGCCGCCCAGCACCAGCGCCGCGCCGTCGCGCTCCACCACCACATGCTCGTTCATCAGCACGCGCAGGCCCAATCGGCGTAGTTCAACGATCCACGCCTCGGCGCCCGAGTAATACTCATGGTTGCCGGTCACGACGAAGGCACCGTGCCGGGCCGATAGCCGGCCCAGCGGCGCGGTGTGATCGGCCAGCTCGCGCACCGTGCCGTCCACCAGGTCGCCGGTCACGGCCACCGCATCGGCCTGCAACTGGTTCACGCGGTCCACGATGCGGTCCAGGTAGGGCTTCTTGATCGTCGGGCCGACGTGGATGTCGCTGATCTGCGCGATGGTGAAGCCGTGCAGCGCCTCGGGCAGGTTGGGAATCGGCACATCCACCTCGACCACCCGGGCCAGCCCGCGCGCATTGAAATAGCCGACCACGCTGACGAACAGCGCCAGTCCCAGCACGGCGACCGCGCTGTTGGGCAGCAGGGCGGGCGGATGCCAGCCCACGGCCAGCGTGCCCAGCAGGAACAGGTCGCGCGCCACGGTCAGGATCAGCAGCGTTGAGAAGAATCCCATCGCCAGCATGCCGAGCCAGGAAATCCGGTCCGCCCAGGGCGGGGTCAGGCGCCGCGCCAGCAGCGCGGTGGGCAGCAGCAGGGCCGAGATGAGCAGCCACAGCGCGCCCAGGCAGGCCACGGCCATCGGCACGGGCAGGTCCGGCAACAGCCGCACGCCGATATAGCCATGCAGCAGCGCCGTGATGGAGGCGGCAAAGAGGATCGAACGGCGGGGCGGCAGGGCGCTCATCGGATGGCCTTAGGCATCGTAGTTATCCGAGGAAGGTGAGGCTGGCATAACGCGGCTTCAAGGGCCGGGGGCCAGATTCAGAGGTATCTCAAGCGAAGCAAGATGCACACCCGGCTCCCGGCTGCGCGGCCAAAACCGTACCTAGTGCTGCGGTGATCTGCGCCGTTTCATGGTCTGAAATGAATGTTTTCGAGAGGGATTGTTCCGCCCGGGCGCCTCCATTAGATTCCTCTCAGCAGCCCGGTTGTGCCGGATGCTGCGCAATCCGACGGAGTCGCCATGTCGTTCCGCTTCATGCGTGGGTTGTCCTGCCGGGCGATGGTTGCCCTGGCCTTGCTGGGCGCCGCCGCGCCGACCCTGGCTGCACAGCCGCCAGCGCGCGCGCCGCTCACCCCACTGACGTGGCCGCGCAACTTCGATACCGCCGGCGACCACATCGAGCTCTATCAGCCAGAGATCGAGAAATGGGATGGCACCCGCATGTCGGGCCGCGCCGCCGTGGCGGTGGGCCCGCGCGATGGCACGCCGACCTACGGCGTGGTGCATTTCTCGGCGACCGCCGATATCGACAAGCCCTCGGCGCTGGTCCAGCTCTCCCAGATCCAGATCGAAAGCGTGGAAGTCCCCACCCGCCCCGATGCGGCCGACACGGTGCGCCAGGCGGTCATCGCGCGGCTGCCGGCCAAGGGGCTGACGGTGCCGCTGGACCAGTTGCAGGCCAGCTACGCGGTGTCCCAGCAACTGGGTCGCGCGGTGCGCGTGCCGGTGAAGAACGACGTGCCGCAGATCCTGTTCGCCACCACGCCGACCTTGCTGGTGCATGTCGATGGCGAGCCCGCGTGGCGCGCCGTCGGTGGCACCTCGCTGGAACGGGCGATCAACAGCCGCGCCCTATTGTTGCGCGAAGCGGGCGGGGAGCTCTGGCTCAATGCCGCCGGTTACTGGTACAAGTCCGAATCGGCGGGCGGTGCGTGGGCCGTGGTGCCGTCGCCGCCAGCGGCCCTGCTCGGCGCCGCCAGCAAGATCCAGGCAAACAAGGGCGAGCCGAAGCCTGATCCGATGTTGCCCGCCAGCGGCAAGCCGCCCGCGCAGGCGCCGGCCGTGCTGCTGGCCACGCAGCCGGCCGAACTGGTCGTCACCAGCGGCGAGCCGAAGATGACCCCGGTGGGCGGCACCAGCCTGCTCACGCTGTCCAACGCCGATCACGCGGTCTTCGTCGATCCGTCCACCAATCAGTATTACGTGCTGCTCTCGGGCCGCTGGTTCCGCGCGCCGATGCTGACCGGGCCGTGGACGCACGTCACCGGGAACCAGTTGCCCGCGGACTTCGCCAGGATCTCGCCGCAGGACCCCAAGGCCAACGTGCTGGTCTCCGTGCCGGGCACGCCGCAGGCGCGCGAGGCCGAGATCGCCGCCACGATTCCCCAGACCGCATCGGTCGCACGGGCCAAGGCCACCGTGGCCGTGGTCTATGACGGCACGCCGAAGTTCGTGCCGATCGCCGGCACTTCGCTGCAATACGCGGTGAACACGGGCACGCCGGTCATCGAGGTGGATAGCAACCACTATTACGCCGTGTCCAACGGCGTCTGGTTCACGGCGAGCGTGCCGGGCGGACCGTGGCATGTGGCCACCGAGGTGCCGTCCGCCCTCTACACCATCCCGCCAAGTTCGCCGATCTACTACGTCACCTACGTGCGGATCTACTCGGTCACGCCGGAGACTGTGGTGGTCGGCTACACCCCCGGCTACATGGGCGTGGTGGTCAACCCGGATGGCACCGTGGTCTACGGCACCGGCTATGTCTACCCGCCCTATGTGGGCGCCTACTACTACGGCTACCCCGCTACCTACGGCTATGGCGCCGGGTTTGCCGTGGGCGTGACCGAAGGCTTCGCGTTCGGCTTCGCGGCCGGCGCCATCTGGGGCGCGGCGTCGCCGTACTGGGGCCCCCACTGGTGGGGCGGCGGTTACGGCTGGAACTACGTCAACGTGAACCAGGCGAATTTCTATGGCCGATGGGGCCAGGGCACGGTCACGCACGCCCAGGGCTGGAACGCATGGACCGGCACCCAGTGGCGCGGCACGGCGGGCTCCGGCTACAACCCGGCCACGGGCGCGCGCTACCAGGGCAGCCGGGGCGCCGCGTTCAATCCGTATTCGGGCGATTACGCCGCCGGGCGGCAGGGCTCTTTCTCGAATCCGTCCACGGGCCGCGAGGGCGCCGGGCGCGGCGGCGTGGTCGGCAATGAGTACACCGGCAACTACGCGGGCGGCCGGCAGGTGGCGGGCTACAACGCGCAGACCGGCCGGGCCGGCGCCGCTGAGTTCGGCGTGGCCGGCAACACCCAGACCGGCGACCGCACCGCCGCCAGCCGTGGCGTGGTGGTCAATCCGAACAAGAACAATGCCGTGGCGTGGAACAACGGCAATGTCTACGCCGGCCACGACGGCAACGTCTACCAGCGCACCGACGATGGCTGGCAGCAGCACACCCCCAACGGCTGGCAGCCGGTGCAGCCGGTGCAGCCAAACAGCGACGTGCAGAACCGGCTCGACCAGCAGCGCCAGGCGCGCGACGTGGGCCAGCAACGCTTCGGCAACTCCGCGCAGCAGTGGCAGGGCCGTGGGGGCGGCTTCCAGGGTGGGGGCGGACGCTTCGGCGGTGGCGGATTCGGTGGCGGAGGCGGAGGACGCTTCCACGGCTTCCGGCGCTGACCGCGCGCAGTCTCCAACCCGCCCATCCGCAGAGACTGTATCGAACGAATTTGTTAAAGGCGGCGACGAAACGATTGAATGGTGACGCCGCCGACACCGCTTTAACCTGCCCACACGAACGTTGTGCGGCATGCCGCGCAGCGAGGCCCAACCGCAGCGGAGCGGCACATGAAACTGCTTTCCCCCCTCGTCCTGGCCGTTGCCGCGCTCGGCCTGGGTGCCTGTCAGAAATCCGAACCCCCGCCGGCTGCCCAGCAGGCCGTGCCGGTGCAGGTGGTCAAGACCGCCGCGCAGGACTTGCCGGTGACTTTCGACTTCGTCGGCCAGACCGAGAGCGACCAGGCGGTCGATATCCGCGCCCGCGTGGCCGGCTTCCTGATCAAGCGCAACTACACCGAAGGCGCGGTGGTCAAGGAAAACCAGTTGCTGTTCGAGATCGACCACAAGCCGTTCCAGGTCCAGCTGGACGCCGCCCGGGCGCAGCTGGCCCAGCAGAAGGCCCGGTTCGAGGTGGCCCGCGCCAACCTCGCCCGCGTGAAGCCGCTGGCGGCGCGCAACGCGCTCTCGCAGAAGGACCTCGATGATGCCAATGGCAACTTCCACGAGGCCGCCGCCGGCGTGGAGCAGGCCCAGGCCGAGGTAAAGACCCAGGAACTGAACCTGTCCTATACCTACGTGCGCTCGCCCGTGGATGGCGTGTCCAGCTTTGCCGTGCTGCCGGTGGGGGCCTATGTGAGCACCACCAACAGCCTGCTGACCACGGTCTCCACGCTCCAGCCGATGCGGATCAACTTCAGCATCTCCGAGCCCCAGACGCTTGAATTCCGCGCCCAGCGCGAGGCGAAGTCGCTGGTGGTGCCGCCTGACGAGCAATACACGGTGACCGTGGTGATGGCCGATGGCAGCGAGTATCCGCACAAGGGCCGCATCGCCTTCGCCGACGCCACCTACAACCAGCACACCGGCACCTACCTCGTGCGCGCGCTGATGCCGAACCCGGGCGGCCAGTTGCGGCCCGGCCAGTTCGTGCGCGTGCTGGTCAGCGGCGCGAGCCGGCCCGGCGCCATTGTGGTGCCGCAGCGCGCGGTCATGCACGGCCCCAAGGGCGATCTGGTCTACGTGGTGGACAAGGACAACAAGGCCCAGCCGCGCCCGGTGATGGTGGGCGAGCTGTCCGGCTCGATGTGGCGCATCGCCAGGGGCCTCCAGCCGAACGAGACCGTGGTGGTGGACGGCGCCGGCAAGCTGGCGGCCGGCGTGCCGGTGCGCGTGACCGGCGAGGCCCCGCCCGCGGCGGTCGGCGAGGGCAGCCGCCCGGCCACGGCCGCCGGCGCAGCCCCTGCCAGCGCCCCGGCCGCCCCGGCCAGGACCTGAACCGGAGCGCCCCATGATTTCCGCCTTCTGCGTCAAGCGGCCGATCTTCGCGATGGTGATGTCGATGATCATCGTCATCGGTGGCGGCGTGGCGATGTTCGCGCTGCCGATCGCCCAGTACCCGGACATCACCCCGCCCCAGGTCACGGTCAGCGCCACCTACGCGGGCGCCGACTCGGACACCGTCGCCCAGACCGTTGCCGGGCCCATCGAGACCCAGGTGAACGGCGCGGACAACATGATCTACATGCAGTCCACGTCATCGCCCACCGGCTCGATGACGCTCAACGTCTACTTCGACATCGGCACCGACCCGGACACCGCCCAGGTGCAGGTGCAGAACCGCGTGAACCTGGCGCTGCCGCAGCTGCCCGAGGCGGTGCAGAAGACCGGCATCAACGTGGAGAAGCGCTCCACCAGCTTCCTGCTGCTGATCGGGGTGTACTCGCCGGATGGCCGCTTCGACCAGCAGTACATCAACAATTACGCGAATCTGTACGTGCTGGACGCCATCAAGCGCGTCAACGGCGCCAACCAGGCGCAGATCATGGGCTCGGCGGACCTCGCCATGCGCATCTGGCTGCGGCCAGACCGCATGGCGGCGCTCGGCATCACCACCAAGGACGTGCAGAACGCGGTGCAAAGCCAGAACGAGCAGTTCGGCGCCGGCAGCGTCGGCCAGTCGCCCAACGCCAACCCGGTGGAGCTGTCGTTCCCGCTGGTCACCCCGGGCCGGCTGACCACGCCCGAGCAGTTCGAGAACATCATCCTGCGTGCCGATGCCACGGGCGCCGCCATCGTGCGGCTGCGGGACGTGGGCCGCGCCGAGATCGGCCATCAGCAGTACATGCTGCGCTCGGCCCTGAACGGCAAGCCGGCGACGATCATCGCGGTCTACCAGCAGCCCGGCTCCAACGCGCTCCAGGTGGCCAACGACGTGCGCAAGACGCTCGACGAGATGGCCAAGACCTTCCCGGCCGGCGTGGCGTACAAGGTCTCGCTGGACACCACCGAGTTCGTCAGCGCCTCCATCGAGGAGGTGGTCCATACGCTGGTGGAAGCCGTGATTCTGGTCGTGCTGGTGGTCTTCATCTTCCTGCAGAACATCCGGGCGACGGTGATCCCGGTGCTGGCCGTGTTCGTGTCGATCATCGGTACCTTCGCCGGGCTGCTGGCGCTGGGCTTCTCGATCAACCTGCTGACGCTGTTCGCGCTGGTGCTGGCGATCGGCATCGTGGTGGACGACGCCATCGTGGTGGTGGAGAACGTCGAGCGGAACATGGCCGAGTTCAAGCTCTCCCCGCGCGAGGCCACCCTGCGGGCGATGGAGGAGGTGACCGGCCCGGTCATCGCCATCGTGCTGGTGCTCTCGGCGGTGTTCATCCCGGTGGCCTTCGTCTCGGGCACGACCGGGCAGCTCTACCGGCAGTTCGCGCTGACCATCGTCATCTCGGTGGTCATCTCGGGCTTCTGCGCGCTCACGCTCTCGCCGGCGCTGGCGGCGCTGATCCTGAAGCCGGGGCACCACACGCCGTGGCGCGGCTTTGTCTGGTTCAACGAGCGGTTCGACCGCCTGGTGCACCACTACGGCGGCTGGGTGCGCACGGTGATGCGGCGCTCGGTGGTCGCGCTGGCGATTTTCGGGGCGATGCTGCTGGCCACGTGGCAGCTGTTCGCGCACATCCCCACGGCCTTCGTGCCATCCGAGGACCAGGGCTACATCCTCGTGGCGGTGATCATGCCGGACTCGGCCAGCCTGGATCGCAGCGAGAAGGTCACCTCGCAGGTGGCCGAGATGTTCCGCAAGCACCCGGCCGTGGAGGATGCCTCCGCGCTGACCGGCTACAGCTTCATCGACAGCCAGTACAAGACCAACGCCGGCACGGTGTTCGTCGGCATGAAGAGTTTCAAGGATCGCGGTTCCGCAGATCTGGGCGTGCCGGCGATGCTGGCCGAGATGACGCCCAAGCTGCGCGCGATTCCCGAGGCGGTAATCATCCCGGTCAATCCGCCGTCGATTCCCGGGCTGGGCTCGCAGGGCGGCTTCGAGTTCTGGATCCAGAACCGTGGCACCGGCAACACGGCCGAGCTGGAGGGCGTGACGCGCCGCTTCATCCAGGCGGCGGCCGCGCACAAGGAACTGGGGCGGCTGACCAGCACGATCCAGTCGGCATCGCGCCAGATGCGGGTGGAGGTGGACAAGGAGAAGGCCGAGACCATGGGCGTGCCGATTGCCGATGTCTACGGCACGCTGCAGACCCAGTTCGGCTCGCTCTACGTCAGCCAGTTCACGCAGTACAGCCGCGTGTGGCAGGTGATCCTGCAGGCCGAGCCACAGTACCGGGCCACGCCGACCAATCTGGAATACCTGTACGTGCGCGGGCGGGACGGCAAGATGGCGCCGGTCTCCGGGCTGCTGAAGACCTACTACTCCAGCGGGCCGGACCTGCTCTCGCGCTTCAACAACTTCCCGGCAGCCAAGATCACCGGCGATGCCGCGCCCGGCCACAGCTCGGGCCAGGCGCTGGCGGCCATGGAGGCCGTCGCCCGGGAGGTGCTGCCCGCCGGCTACAGCTTCGCCTGGAGCGGCGAGGCCTTCGAGCAGAAGAAGTCCGGCAACACCACCACCATCGTCTTCGTGTTCGGCATCGTCATGGTGTTCCTGATCCTGGCGGCGCAGTACGAGTCGTGGTCCTTGCCGCTTTCGATCCTGACCGCCGTGCCGTTCGGCATCTTCGGCGCCTTGATGGCGATCCTGCTGCGGGGCTTGTCGAACGACGTGTACTTCCAGATCGGCATGGTGACGCTGATCGGGCTGGCGGCGAAGAACGCCATCCTGATCGTGGAATTCGCGGTGATGAAGCACAAGGAAGGGCTCTCCCACGCCGATGCCGCCGTGGAGGCGGCCAAGCTGCGCCTGCGGCCGATCGTGATGACCTCGCTCGCCTTCATCCTCGGCGCGGTGCCGCTGTTCATCGCCTCGGGCGCGGGGTCGAACTCGCGGCACTCCATCGGCACCGGCATCATCGGCGGGATGATCGCGGCCACCTCGCTCGCGCTGCTGTTCGTGCCGCTGTTCTCGTGGCTGGTGGGCACCGCCGCCGACAAGTGGGCGGCCCGCCGCCCGCGCAGGCGCGTGGCGCCGTCCACGTCATCCACCGCTGGGGAGCCATCATGAACGCCGTACTGCGTAGCACCGCGATGTCGGCGGCCTGTCTGGCGATCCTGGGCGGCTGTGCCATCGGCCCGGACTACGCGCGGCCGGAGGCGGCCGAGCCGCCCAGCTACCGGATCGATGCCGGCGTGCTGACCGTGGCCGCCGACAGCGACTGGTGGAACAGCTTCAACGACCCGGCGCTGACCGCGATGGTGGAGGCGGCGCTGCGCAGCAACTACGACGTGCGCATCGCGGCGGCCCGCATCGACGAATTCCGGGGCCAGTTGATGGTGGCGCGCTCGGGCTTCTATCCGCAGCTGAACGCCACCGCCGCGGCGGCGCGGCAGAAAAGCGGCTCGTTCAACGGCACGCCGTTCGCGGCGCTGGGCGGCCCGCGCAACAGCTACGAGACGCTGCTGAACGCCAGCTGGGAGATCGACCTCTGGGGCCGCATCCGCCGCCAGGCCGAGTCGGCCGAGGCCAGCCTGTGGAATGCCGAGTACACCCGGCGCGGCGTGGTGCTGGCGCTGGCGGCCTCGGTGGTGCAGGGCTACGCCACGCTGCGCGGGCTCGATGCGCAGCTCGAGGTGGCGCGCGCCACGCTCGAGGCACGCGGGCGCGCGCTGGACATCTTCCAGCAACGCTACCAGGGCGGCGTGATCTCGCAGGTGGAGCTGTCGCAGGCCGAGAACGACTTCTATTCGACCGAGGCGACCATCCCGCCGCTGCGCACGTCCATCGCCCAGACCGAGAACGCGCTGTCCGTGCTGCTGGGCCGCGAGCCGGGGCCGGTGGAGCGCGGCAAGCCGGTGAACGCGCTGATGGCGCCGGCCATCGGCGCCGACCTGCCTGCCGCGCTGCTGGCACGCCGACCGGACGTGCTGCAGGCCGAGCAAACCGCCGTGGCCGCCAACGCGCAGGTGGGCGCTGCGCTGGCGCTGTTCCTGCCATCGGTCAATTTGTCGGGGTTCTTTGGCGCGCTAGCCACCTCGCCGGCCGGCCTGTGGCAGAGCGCCTCGCAGATCTGGGGCTTTGGCGCCAACCTTGCCCAGCCGGTGTTCCAGGGCGGGGCGATCCGGGGGCAGGTGAACACGGCCGAGGCGGTGCGTGATCAGGCCATGCTCGGCTATCAGTTCAGCGTGCTCAATGCGCTGGCCGATGTGAACAACCAGTTGTCCAACGGCCTGGAAACCCGCAACCGGCTCGGCAGCCTGCGGCGGCAGGAGCAGAGCCTGCTGATCTACGCGGACCAGTCCAGCGCGCGCTACGAGGGCGGCTATTCCAGCTATCTCGAGGTGACGGATGCGCAGGAGAAGCTGTTCACGGTGCAGCTGGCGGCGATCCAGGGTCAGGTCGATGTGCTGACCGCCACCGCCGCGCTGTACAAGTCGCTCGGCGGCGGCTGGCCGGCCATCCCCAGCGACGTGCGGGACGCCGGCCTGACCGGCGACGCCCGTGCCACCGCACCCCCGCCGCCTCCCCCGCCTCCTCCGCCTCCTCCGCCTCCGCCATCTAGGTAGAAGCTCCCCCGCTCAGCGCGGCGACCATTCGCCGCGCCGCACCCCAAGCGCCGTGACCAGCCCATAGGCCGTGATGCCGAGCGCCACGCCGAGGAAATGGCCGTCGATGCCCATCCCCGCCACGTTGGCGAGCAGCCAGCCACCGCCGGCGGCCAGCGCGATGCGGCACAGCCCGGCGGCAATGGGGCCGCGCATCCGCCCGGCGCCCAGCGAGGCGAAGTAGAGCGCCATGCCCAGCCCGAAGCCGCCGAAGGCCGGCCCCACCCAGGATAGCGCCCGCGCGGCAATCTCGCGGACTTCGACATCGTTGGTGAACTGCGCCGCGAACGACATCGGCGCCAGTCCCACGGCGGCGCCCACGGCCCCCGCGATGACGAGTGCGATCAGCGCGCCCACCCACGCCGTGCGGCGCGCGGTATGCCAGTCCCCGGCGCCCACGGCACGGCCGACCAGTGCGGTCAGCGCCGAGCCCACGCCGAACGCCAGCGGGATCATCAGGAATTCCAGCCGCGCCGAAATGCCGTACGCGGCCACCACCGAGGTGCCGTAGTGGCGCAGTTGCGCGGTGACGAGGATGGTCGTCAGGTTGGCCACCGAGGCCAGCGCGCAGGCCACCAGTCCCACTGACAGGATGCGATGGAACAGCGCGCCGGACGGCCGCACGCGTAGCGTCGGCACAAAGCCGGCGCCCCCGCGCAGCACCACCCAGGCCATGGCCAGCGAGGCCGCCCACGACACCGCCGCCAGCGCTGCGCCGATACCGGCGAGGCCCATGCCCACGCGCTCCGCGAGGTACCACGACAGCACCGGGAACACGATCCACATCACGCCCAGCACGCGCGCGGCCAGCGCGTGGCGCCCGCCGCCGCGCAGCACCGAGGCCAGCGTGTTGGTCAGCCACGCGGGCACCGCGCCCACGCCGAACAGCCAGATCGCGTAGGTCGCGGCGGCTTCGGCGGCGGTGGGGCCGGCCACGGCGCCGAACACGGCATGCGGGAAGCCGGCCAGTGCCACGGCGAAGGCCAGCCCGGCCAGCACGGCGATGATCATCGCGTGCATGACCAGCGACGAGGCGTCCTCGCGCTTGCCGGCGCCGAGCGCGCGGGCGATGGCGGACACCACGCCGCCGCCCATCGCGCCGGCGGACATCTGCTGGAGCAGCAGCGCGAACGGCAGCACCACGGCCCAGCCGGCCAGCGCGGCGGTGCCCTGGCGCGCGGCCAGCCAGGTTTCGATCAACTGCGCGCCGGCCTGGAGAAAGGCCACCAGGCTGGTCGGCGCGGCCAGCACGGCAATGCGGCGGGCCAGTTCGGAGGCCGGAACGGGATCGGCAGGGGCCTGGGCGCCCGCGCCGAGGGTGAGGGCGTCGGGCTTATTCATGGTCGATAGCCTCGGCCCCTGCACCAGCGTCCACGCTGCCGTCCCCGTCGCCAAAGCGCGCGCGGATGTAGCGGCCCGCGCCGGGGCCGGGCCGCACGCGCAGGTCGTCCACGGTGATCGTGCTGCCATCGGGCCGGGTCAGGCGGCCGGCGATGATCTCGCCACCATCGCGCTTGTCCTCGAAGATCGTCGGCGGTCCCTTTTCATCGGCCAGCCAGCGCTCTGCCCAGTGCTTGAGCGCCACGTACACGGGGAAGAAGTCGCGCCCCATCTGGGTCAGCGTATAGATATGGCGCGCGCCGCCGCCCGGGGCGGGCGACTTCTCCAGCAGGCCATGGCTGACCAGCGTCTTGAGCCGCGCGCTGAGAATATTCGGCGCAATGCCGAGGTGCCGCTCGAACTCGTCGAAGCGCGTGGTGCCGTAGTAGGCCTCGCGCATCAGCAGGATCGCCCAGCGCTCGCCGAGCATCGCCATCGAGCGTGCCACGGGGCAGGGCATGTTGGAAAAATCGGTCGGGGCCATGTCTCCTCTTTTTACTTTTGGCTTGCAAGTTGAGGGGAGAATAGCTTGCAAATTGAAAGTTGACCAGCCCGTTTTCTAGGATGTGCTGAAGACGTCGAGCCCGGCAACGGCCTCCCGCAGGAACGAAATCAACGCTCGCGTGGCCATCGACGGATGCGGATTTGGCGTGGTGATGATGTAGAGCCGGTTGCCCAGCCCTTCGGGCTTCCAGTCCGGCAGTACGGGCACCAGTGACCCGTGCCGCACATCCTCCCAGCCGGCGTAAACGGGCAGCAGGCTGATGCCGTGGCCTTCCCGCACAGCCCGGATCAGAAAGGGAAAGTGTTCCGATTGCAGGTAAGGGGTGATCTCGACGTTACGTCGCTCCGGCCCATTGGCGGTGTCGCGACCCAGCGTCAATGAGAATCGTCTGGTTGTGTAGGGCGGACACAGAAACCGGCATGCGGCGAGGTCGCCGGGCTCCCGCACGGGCGGCACCTGGGCGAGGTAGCCCGGTGAGGCGCACAACTGCCAGCGGATGGCGCAGACTTCTCGCGCCACGGTGTCCAGCGGCGGTTCGGACGTCACGCGCAGTGCCACGTCGATCTCGGCGGCAATCAGGTCCGTCACGCGGTTGGCGAAGAACACACGCAGCGAGATGCCCGGATGGCGCTCGGCGAATTGCAGCAGCAGCGGCGCGATAAAGGCGTCGCCCAGCCCGGTGGGCACGCTGACCCGCACATGGCCGCGCAGCGTCTTGCCGAGGCTGTCGATCTCCGCCTGGGCTGCCGCCACCTCCTGCAGGATGCGCAGGCCGTGTTCGTAGAGCGACTGGCCCGAGTCCGTCATCTCCAGCCGCCGCGTGGTCCGCCGCAGCAGTTGCGTGCCGGCCTGATCCTCAAGCTGGCCGAGTTGCCGGCTGATCTGGGAGCGCGTGACGCCGCGCCGCCGGCCCGCTTCCGCGAGGTTGCCGGCTTCCACGATGTCGACGAAGGCCTGAATCAGATTGAGGTCCATGCGCAATGTCTGAAAGATTGTAAAGTCTGGCGCAACATTGTGATTCCGAAATGCCGGATTGTCGATGTCGGAAGCGGGCCTTACGATGGCCTGCTAATCAGATGTTCAGATGTCCAGGAGACCCGCATGCCCGCAGACCTTTGGTTCGAATCGCTGCACCGACCCGGCGCGGAGGTGCTGGCGCGCGGCACGCACCTCGCGGGCGGCTTGCGGCGGCTGGGTTTGCAGGAGGGCGACGTGGTGGCCGTGCTGCTGCGCAACGACCCGGTCTTCGCCGATGTGATCTTCGCGTGCCGCACCGCCGGCACCTATTACTGCCCGATCAACTGGCACTTCACCGCCGAGGAAGTGCGCTTCCTGCTCGAAGACAGCGGCGCGCGCGTGCTGATCGCCCACGCGGACCTGCTGCCGGCGCTCCGCGCGGTGGTCCCCGCCGGGGTGGCCGTGCTGGCCGTGACCGGCACCCATCCCGGCACCGCCGCCGACGCCATCGAATACGAACCCTGGCTGGCGGCCCAGACCCCGTACGATGGCCCGCGCGTGGCGCCGCGCGGCCATCTGGCCTACACCTCCGGTACCACGGGACGCCCCAAGGGCGTGCTGCGCGATGCCGTACCGCTCGACCAGCTCGACGACCAGCTCGCGCGCATGCGCTCGGTGGTGGCCAAGGCCATCGGCGTGGTGCCCGGCTGCCGCGCGCTGATGTCCGCGCCGCTCTATCACAGCGCGCCGGGCGTGTTTATCCAGAACGCCCTGCAGATGGCCGAGCGGCTGGTGCTGACGCCGCGCTTCGACGCCGAACAGGTGCTGGCGCTGGTCGAGGAACACCGGATCGACGTGCTCTACCTCGTGCCGATCATGTACGTGCGGCTGCTGAAGCTGCCGGCCGAGGTGCGCGCGCGCTACGACCTGTCGTCGATCCGCTTCGTGGCGTCCACCGGCTCGCCGTGCGCGCCCGAGGTCAAGCGGGCGATGATCGAATGGTTCGGGCCGGTGATCCACGAGACCTATGCGTCGAGCGAGGCCGGCATGATCACCGTGGCGACGCCCGAGGACGCCGCGCAGCGCCCCGGCACGGCGGGCCGGCCCGTCGATGCGGCCAGCGTGCGCATCCTCGACGAAGCGGGCCAGCCCTGCGCGCCGGGCGAGACCGGCCTGGTCTACGTGCGCCAGCCGGCCTACCCGGACTTCACCTACCTGAACAACGACGCCGCACGCCGCGCCATCGACCGCGAGGGCCGGGTCACGCTGGGCGACCTGGGCTACCTCGACGCCGATGGCTACCTGTTCATCTGCGACCGCGCCTCGGACATGGTTATCTCGGGCGGCGTGAACATCTACCCGGCCGAGATCGAGCATGAACTGGTGCGCTATCCGGGCGTGGCCGACTGCGTGGTGTTCGGCGTGCCGGACGACGAATACGGCGAGCGGCTCCACGGCGTGATCGAGCCGATGCCGGGCGCGGAGATCGTGCCGGCGGCCGTGATCGACTGGCTCAAGGCGCGGCTGTCGGGCTTCAAGGTGCCGCGGACGATCGAGATCACCGCGCGCCTGCCGCGCGACGAGACCGGCAAGCTGGCCAAGCGCCGGCTGCGCGACCAGCACTGGGCGGGGCGCCAGCGGCGGGTCTGAACCCCCGGCCCGGCGCACCCGCCTTCTATATAAATACAACAGGAGACAACCATGCATCGCACATTCGCCCAACTGGCGGCGGGGGCGTTCGGCCTTGCGCTGGCCATCGGCCACGCACCGGCCACCTTCGCGGCCTGGCCCGAGCGGCCGGTCAAGCTGGTGGTGCCCTACACCCCGGGCGGCTCCACGGACCAGTTCGGCCGGGCGCTGGCCGAAGGCATGGCGCGCGACCTGAAGCAGCCCGTGGTGGTGGAGAACCGCCCCGGCGCCAACACCATGGTGGGCACGCAGAGCGTGGCGCGCGCGCAGCCGGACGGCTACACCATGCTGACGGGGACCAGCGCGAGCATGGTGCTCAATCCCATGCTGTACAAGAAGACCGGCTACGACCCGAAGGACTTCAAGGTCATCGCCATCGGCATCGAGGTGCCGCTGGTGGTGGTCACCAACACCCAGGTGCCGGCGACCAATATCCGGGACTTCGCGGCCTATGCCAAGGCGGCGAGCGGCAAGCTGAACTACTCGTCCGTAGGGCTCGGCAACCCGCTGCAACTGGCTACGGAGATGCTGAAGTCCGAGCTGGGCATCGACATGACCCACGTGCCCTACAACGGCAGCGCGCCCGCGCTGTCGGCGCTGCTGGCCAACGACACCCAGTTGATGGTGGATGTGGTCAGCACCTCGCTGCCCCATATCAAGGCTGGCAAGCTCAAGGCGCTGGCCGTGACCAGCAACGCGCGCCTGGACGTGCTGCCCAACGTGCCGACCGTGGCCGAGAGCGGCTATCCGGGCTTCCATGCGGCCACGTGGTTCGGCCTCGCGGTGCCCGCGCAGACCCCGCCGGAGGCCGTAGCCCGGCTCCAGGCGGCCGCCGCGCGTGTGTTGACCGACCCGCAGTTCCGCAACACCTTCGGCGCGCTGGGGCTGGTGGTGCAGGCGCCGCGCACGCAGGCCGAGATCGACCGCTACGTGGCCGCCGACCGCGACAACTGGGGCAAGGTCATCCGGGCCAACCACATCAGCCTGGACTGAGCGGGCAGGGTGCATTGGGGACGAATCGGAGACGGATCAGGGACAAATCGGGGGCGGATCGGGGCGGATCGGGCGAGGAGGGGGGCGTATAGTACGGGGACGTTTCGATCCTCACCGCCCCCGCCATGACCGATTCCGCCGAGCCGCCTGATCCGTCCGCTTCGCCCGATCCGTCCGCTTCGCCGCCTTCGTCTGATTCCTCGACGTCCCCCCCGTCCGCCGATTCCCGCTCCGCCGCCGAGACCAGCCGCCTGCGCGCGCTGCGGCTGCAGGCCCGCCACGCAGCCCGGCGCAAGACCCGCCAGGTCAGCCGGATCTCGCGCACCTCGTTGCGCTACGGCGTGTTCATGTGCGGCGCCGGCTGCGTCGCGCTGTTCTCCATCGTCTTTGCCTATATCGCCGAACTGGCGCTGCGCTGGAACGCGCAGGTCACCACGGCCACGCCGTGGCTGGCGTTCGTGCTGCTGCCGTTCGGGCTGGCCGCGCTGCGCTGGCTGACCATCCGCCTCGCCCCGCAGGCGCGGGGCAGCGGCATTCCGCAGGTGATTGCCGCCGTCACGCTGCCGCCCGATGGGGTGGCGCAGGGCGTGCTGGTGTCGTTCCGCCAGTCGATGTGGAAGGTGCTGCTGACCACCGGCGCGCTGATGGCCGGTGCCTCGGTGGGCCGCGAAGGCCCGTCGGTGCAGGTGGGCGCGGCGGCGATGCTGGCCTGGGGCCGCTGGTGCCAGGACAAGTTCCGCTTCCGCATCGGCTTTCATCCCAATGCGCTGATCGCCGCCGGCGCGGCGGGCGGGCTGGCCGCCGCCTTCAATACGCCACTGGCCGGCGTGGTGTTCGCCATCGAGGAACTCGGGCGCGGCACCGCCGTGCGCTGGGACCGCCTGGTGCTGTCCGGCGTGCTGACAGCCGGCTTCCTGTCGCTGGCCGTGCTCGGCAACAACCCGTATTTCACTGTGAAGGTGCCGATGCTGGTGCTCCACGACGCCTGGGGCCCGGTGCTGCTCTGCGCCGTGGTCAACGGCGTGTTCGGCGGGCTGTTCGCCAAGTTGCTGATCGCGGGCGTGCCGGGGCTGACGCCGTCGCGCTGGCGCGCGTGGGTGGTCGCCCATCCGATCTGGGTGGCATTCGGCTGCGGGCTGGTGGTGGCGGCGCTGGGCTGGGCCACGGCCGGGGCCACCTTCGGCACCGGCTACGAGCAGGCGTCCGCGCTGATCAATGGCGAATCCCACCACACGCTGTGGTTCGGGCTGGCCAAGCTGGGGGCCACGGTGGTGTCGTACTTCGCCGGCATTCCGGGCGGTATCTTCACGCCGGCGCTGGCCATCGGGGCGGGTATCGGCGAAACCGTGTCGCACTTCCTCTCGGGCATGACCGAGCCGCGCGTGCTGGCGCTGGTGTCGATGGCCGCCTTCCTGGCTGCCGCCACGCAGGCGCCGATCACCGCCAGCGTGATCGTCATGGAGATGACGCGCACGCAGGACCTGACGCTGTTCCTGCTGGCGGCGTCGCTGCTGGCGTCGTTCCTGTCGCGCCAGTTCAACCCGCATCCGTTCTATCACCACATGGGCCACGCGTTCCGGCGCGAGGCCATGGCGATCGGCCGCAAGACCGCCCCGGGCTGACCTCTGGCCGACTCCGGCGGAGGGTGTCTCCGTTTCGCATCGCCCCCCCTGGCCGTTGTGGCGTGGCGACTGCCGATGTCATACCATGTGCCGCGCGCGGACCGGCAGCAGCAGACTTCCCGGCCGCGCTGTGTACCGGCGGCACACCGCGATGCGTCGGGAATCTTCTGAGGGGGAGCTGGAATGGGATCGCAACGACCGGCCGGCACGCGCCCGGCCACCAAGCCGACGACATCAACCGCCACGCATCGTCCAATCGTGCAGGACCTGGGCGCCGACACGGCGATCTGGCACACGCGCGGGCTGCAAACCAATTCCCGCATGCGCGCGCCGCTGGTCCAGCGCACGCCACCGACGCAATTGCCGCCGAGCATCGTGCCGCGCCTGATGCTCTGGGCCGTGGTCATCGGCGTGGCCCTGATTGGCTACCATTTCCTGAAGCAAGTGCTCCACTAGGCGCTCTTGCGCGCCGTGGTAAGGTCGCGGCTGGAACCCCTGCCACGGGTTGGGCTCCAATGCGGAGCCGATTTCAGGAGTCAGTTTTGAGAGTTTCCCTCGCCGGGCTGGCCGCTGCCGCCCTGCTGGCGGCCACGGCCGCTCATGCCGCACCGAAGGCGGCCGCGTCGCAGCCTGCCGCTACCCCAGCCGCCCCAGCCGCCCCAGCCACCCCAGCCGCACCGTCCACACCCGCCACGCCGTCCGCGAATGACTTGCTGGCGCCGATGCTGAGCGTGCTCGAGATCGGCAATCCGCTGCCCACGCTGCCCGATTGCGCCGATCATCGCACTCCCGATGGCCGCGACGTGACCGCGTTCTGCGTGGAATTACGCGGCGACGGCGTGATGCGCCAGGTGGGCGTGCCGCGCGACAAGCGTCCCGCATTCATGGATGGCGCACGCCTGGTGGCGTTCGTCGATGGCAACGCGCTGGTCGGCGTGATCGTGCCGACCGACGGCATCCGCTCGCAGGAGGCCGCCGTCCAGTCGCTGACCGCGCGCTATGGCAAGCCGTTCCGGCAGGAGCAGGAAGACATGAAGGACAAGGCCGGCAAGCCTGTGAAGTCGATCCATGCCGGCTGGATGCGTCGCCCGCTCACCGTGGAGCTGTACGCGATTCCCGAGAACCCGAACGAGGGCACGATCGAGCTGATGCTGCCGCAGGCGCGCGCGCTGATGGCCAATCGCGATGCCGAGGTGGACAAGGCGCTCGCCCCGCCGGCCTCGGCCCCGGCCGCGAAGAAGGCGGAAAAACCCGAGAAGTCGGACAAATCAGACAAGTCAAAGAAGGAACCGGCCAAGCCGGTGAACCCGGGCTCGTGGTAACTGGGATGTGATGCGTGGCGGCGCATCCAATCCGCGCCGCCGCCATCCCTGCCTACAGCCCTTCCATCACCTTATCCAGCCCCCGCACCAGCCCGCGCAGGCCGCGCACCTTGCGGATGGCCAGCAGCGCGCCGGACACGTACGGCTTCGAGCCATCGCCCGCCTCGTGCTTGAGGTGCAGCCGCTGGCCGTCCGCACCGAAGATCACCTCGACCCCCAGCTGGTACCCCGGCAGCCGCACCGCATGGACCTGCGAACCGGACATCGTCGCGCCACGGGTCTCCTTCGGACCGTTGACCTGATCCACCGGCACCGCCTGCGTGGCGGTCTTGACCTGGCCGAGCCGGAAGGCCAGTTCGCGCACCGTGCCGGACGGCACATCGACCTTGCCAGCCTTGGCGTAGTCGATGATTTCCCAGTGGTCGAGGTGGCGCGCCGCCATCTCGGCGAACTTCTGCAACAGCACCACCGTGATCGCGAAATTGCCGCAGGCGAGCACGCCACGGTCGGCCTGGCGCGCGGCGGCGTCGATCTCGGCGTAGTCGTCGTCGGTCAGCCCGGAGGTACCCACCACCACGTGCGCGCCATGCGCCAGCGCCTGCAGGATGTTGTGCTTGGCGATGTTCGGCTTGGTGTACTCGACGTAGACGTCGTAGGGCGTGGCGCCCAGCGCCTCGATGCTGGCGGCGGCCACGCCGGGGGTGTCCGCATGGCCGGTCACCTGCGCCAGCGGCTGCCCGGCGGCGCCGCGCGAGAGGCCGGCCACCAGCGTCATGTCCGGCGCGTGCGCCACGCCGCGCGCCAGTTCGCCGCCGGCCCAGCCGGTGACGCCGCCCACGGCAACGCGAATCCGATCGCTCATCGTCATCTCCTGAATGTTGGCCAAAGCGCCTGACCAAAGCGCCCAAGCATAGCGCGCTATCCGGCCGCGCGCCGGCGGTCGATCTTGCGCGCCAGCACGATCGACGTGGTGGTGTGATTCACCCCATCGAGCATGCCGATTTCGTCTAGCAGCTTGTCCAGCCGGGCATGGGTATCGCAGCGGATCACGGCCATGTAGTCCACCGGGCCGCTCACCGAATTCAGCTCCTCGATCTCCGGAAAGCGTTGCAGCGCACGGACCACCGCGGGCGCCGCCTTCGGCTGCACGGAGAGGCCGCAGAAGGCGAGGATCGCGTTGTCCTCCATCTGGCCGCCCAGCCGCACGCCAAAGCCGGCGATCACGCCGGTCTTCTCGAGCCGGGCGATGCGCGCCACCACCGTGGTCCGGGCGATGCCCAGCACGCGGGCGAGATTGGCCGCGCTCTCGCGCGCGTTGCCCTGCAGCAGGGACAGCAGGTGCCGGTCGGTCTGGTCGAGGTCTGCCATGGTTTTTCGTGATGCGCTCGGATGGCGTTTCGTCAGGATAGATCGTCGATACGTCCGATTATGGGGCGCTTTCGTCGATCTTGCAGCTACAAAACGTGCGCGCCGCTGCCCATACTTCCCATGACGATTCATGCATTTTTGACGGGGGAGCCATCATGCAACCATCCAACCTCGGTCCTGGCGCCGCACGGGACCTGACCCAATCGCCCCGGCCGCTGTCGGTCGTCGTGCTCGGCGCCGGCAAAATCGGCCGTGTGATCGCGACGATGCTTGCCGACACCGGCGACTACCGCGTCTGTCTGGTCGACCATGACCCGCACCGGCTGGACGGCCTGCCGCGCCAGATTGCCGTGCGCGCCGGCGACCCGACCGAGCCCGGCACCTGCGCCGCCTTGCTGGCCGGGGCCGACGCCGTGCTCAACGCGCTGCCGTTCCACGCGGCCATCCACGTGGCCACCGTGGCCGCGCGGCTCGGCGTGCATTACTTCGACCTGACCGAGGACGTGGCCGCCACCCACGCCATCCGCCAGCTGGCCCAGGGCGCACGCTCGGTGCTGATGCCGCAGTGCGGGCTGGCGCCGGGCTTTATCGGCGTGGTGGGCCATGATCTGGCGCGGCGCTTTTTGCGCGATGGCGGCGACCTGCTGGACCTGCGCATGCGCGTGGGCGCGCTGCCGCGCTACCCCAGCAACGCGCTCAAGTACAACCTGACGTGGAGCACGGAGGGGCTGATCAACGAGTACTGCAACCCCTGCGAGGCCATCGTCGATGGCCGCCGCGTGGAGCTGCCGGCGCTGGAGGGCCATGAATCCTTCGCGCTGGACGGCATCGAGTACGAAGCCTTTAATACCTCAGGGGGCCTGGGCACGCTGCCGGATACCCTGGCGGGCCGCGCGCGCCATGTCGATTACAAGTCGATCCGCTACCCGGGGCACTGCGCCCAGATGAAGCTGCTGCTGAACGACCTGCGGTTGCGCGAGCGCCGGAACTGGCTGCGCGAGATCTTCGAGCACGCCATTCCGGTGACCGAGCAGGATGTGGTGATCGTGTTCGCGAGCGCCACGGGGCATCCCGGCGCCAAAGCCGGGCAGGGTGGCCATGGCGGACAGGGTGGGCGGGGGCCGCTGACGCAGGCGTCATTCTCGGCGCGCATCGGCGGGATGGAGGACTTTGGCGGCATCGGGCACGTCAACGCCATCCAGCTCACCACGGCGGCTGGTATCTGCACGGCGCTGGACCTCGTGGCGACCGGCGTGCTGCCCCAGTCCGGCTTCGTGCCGCAGGAAGCCATGCCGCTCGATCGCTTCCTGGCCAACCGGTTCGGCCAGCATTACAGCCACCACCCGCTACAGGAGACGCTCGCATGAAAGCGCAGGACATTGCCGCATGCTGGCAGGCCATGGGCCTGCGCCAGCCTTGGGACGATTCGCATGGCGCGGGCGAGGCGCTCGCGCTGCGCTCGCCGGTCGATGGGGAAGTCTTCGGCCACCTGCCGGCCTGCACCGCTGCCGAGGCCGATGCCCGCATCGCCCGTGCGCACGCGGCGCAGACCACCTGGGCGCTGACCCCGGCCCCGGCGCGCGGCGAGGTGGTGCGGCGCTTCGGCGAGGCGCTGCGCACGCACAAGGCCGCGCTGGGGCGGCTGGTGGCGCTGGAGTCCGGCAAGATCCTTCAGGAAGGACTCGGCGAAGTGCAGGAGATGATCGACATCTGCGACTTTGCCGTGGGACTCTCACGCCAGCTGCACGGGCTGACGATTGCCTCGGAGCGCCCCGCGCACGCGATGCGCGAGACCTGGCATCCGTTCGGGCTGTGCGGGGTGATTTCGGCGTTCAACTTCCCGGTGGCAGTGTGGGCGTGGAACGCGGCGCTGGCGCTGGTCTGCGGCAATGGCGTGGTCTGGAAGCCGTCGGAGAAGACACCGCTGTGCGCGCTGGCCGCGCAGGCGCTGCTCGATCGGGTATTCGAGGAGGCCGCGCCCCAGCACGCCGGCCTGTGCGTGGTGCTGCCGGGCGGGCGCATGCTGGGCGCGCAGCTGGTGCAGCATCCGGGCGTGCGGCTGATCAGCGCCACCGGCTCCACGCGCATGGGCCGCGAGGTGGGTATGGCCTGCGCCGGGCGGTTCAAGCGCGCCATCCTGGAGCTGGGCGGCAACAACGCGGCCATCGTCGCGCCATCGGCCAACCTGGAGCTGACCATCCGCGCGATGACCTTCTCGGCAGCGGGCACCGCCGGGCAGCGTTGCACCACGCTGCGGCGCGCCTTTGTCCACGTTGATCTGATCGAGACCGTGACCAACCGGCTGCGCCAGGTCTACGCGCGGCTGCCGGTGGGCGATCCGTTGCAGGAGGGCACGCTGGTCGGCCCGCTGATCGACATGGCCGCCGGCGACACCATGGCCAACGCGCTGGCCGCCTGCCGCGCGCAGGGCAACGTGGTGCACGGCGGCGAACGGCTGCTGGCGGACCGCTATCCGCACGCCAGCTACGTGCGGCCGGCGCTGGTGCTGACCGACAGCCAGCACGACACCATGCTGACCGAGACCTTCGCGCCCATCCTCTACCTGATGCCGTACACCTCGCTCGACGAGGCCATCGCGCTGAACAACGCGGCGTCGCACGGGCTGTCGTCGTGCCTCTTCACCGAGTCCCTGCGCGAGGCGGAGCGGTTCGTCTCGGCGGCAGGCAGCGACTGCGGCATCGCTAACGTGAACATCGGCACCAGCGGCGCCGAGATCGGCGGCGCGTTCGGCGGGGAGAAGGCCACCGGCGGCGGGCGTGAATCGGGCTCCGATGCGTGGAAAGGCTACATGCGCCGGGCGACCAATACCATCAACTACGGCGACGCATTACCGCTGGCGCAGGGCATCCGCTTCGAGCTGTAATACATCGTAATAATGCGAAGGATGATCCCGTTGCGACTCGTAACAATAGTTACGGCGTCTTGACGCTGTATTACCAAACCGCCCCGTATAACGTTCATGAGGGCAGGCACTGCCTGACACACTCAAGGACAACAACATGCGAGCGAAAGCAATAGGTGCGATGGGTTTGGTGGCGATTGGCGCGGCGATGCTGGGCGGCTGCGCGGTCTATCCGACACCGTACGGCCCCGCCGTGGCCCCGGCTCCGGTGGCCGTGGCGCCTGCGCCGGTCTATGTCGGCCCCCCCGCCGTGGTGGTGCGGCCCGCACCGTATTACTACGGTGGCCACGGTTACTATGGCCGCCGTTATTATCGCGGCGGCTGGTAAATCGGCGAGAGATACGAAGCCGGTGACAACAAGCAGAAGCGGGTAGAGCCCTAGGTGACGGCGTCGGCCGCACCAGGGTTCAACCCGCCCCAACTCGGCGTGAGCGATTGGCCGATCTCTGGCAGATCGACGAGATCGAGCACACGCCCGACCGTATGGTCGACCAGTTCGGCAATCGTCTGCGGCTTCTGGTAGAAGCCCGGCACCGGCGGGAACACGATCCCGCCCATCTCCGTGACCGCCGTCATATTGCGCAGGTGCGCCAGGTTCAGCGGCGTTTCACGCACCATCAGGACCAGCTTGCGCCGTTCCTTGAGCGTGACGTCCGCCGCGCGGGTGATCAGGTTGTCGGAGAGGCCGTGGGCGACGGCGGCCAGCGTGCGCATGGAGCAGGGCGCCACGACCATCGCATGGGCGCGGAACGATCCGCTGGCGATGGTGGCGCCGATGTCGCGCACGTTGTGCACCACGCCTGCCAGCGCCTCCACCTGGGCCCGGCTGATATCGAGTTCGTGCTGGAGGTTCATCACCCCGGCGGGCGAGATCAGCAGATGGGTTTCCACCCCCGCCACGCCTTGCAGCACCTGCAGCAGCCGGACGCCATAGATGGCGCCCGTAGCGCCCGTGATGGCGACGATCAGCCGTTGCGGCACGGCGCCATCCGGTGCGGGCATGATTACGACTTCAGCAGCGATTGCAGTTCGCCGTTCTGGTACATCTCCATCATGATGTCCGAGCCGCCGACGAACTCGCCGTTCACGTAGAGCTGCGGAATCGTGGGCCAGCTCGCATATTCCTTGATGCCCTGGCGGATGCCTTCGTCCTCGAGCACGTTGACCGTGGTCGGGGTGTCCACGCCGCAGGCCTTCAGGATCTGGATGGCACGGCCGGAGAAGCCGCACATCGGGAACTGCGCCGTGCCCTTCATGAACAGGACCACGGGGCTGCCCTTCACGATCTGGTCGATCTTCTGCTGTACGTCACTCATGGTGTCACTTCCGGTTGCGCGCGGTGCCGTGTGGCGCCGCCTGTGTCTTGGGATGGGGATTGCCGCCGAGGCGGATGTCAGGTCGGAATTTTACCGGATTCGCCCGACCATCGCCCGCCGCTGCACCGCTCCTGCCCGGCGAGGTCGCGGGCGGTGGACACCTCGGTAAAGCCGCCGGCCTCCAGCAGCGCCCGCGTGGCCGCGCCCTGGTCGTAGCCGTGCTCCATCAGCAGCCAGCCGCCGGGCAGCAGGCGGCCTGCCGCGCCGGCCACGATGGTGGCCAGGTCGGACAGGCCGTCCTCGTGGTCGGTGAGCGCGTCGATGGGCTCGAAACGCAGGTCGCCTTCCACCAGATGCGGGTCGCCAGAGGCGATGTAGGGCGGATTGCTGACGATCAGGTGGAAGCGCAGGGTGTCCGGCACGGCGTCGTACCAGTCCGAAACCAGGAAATAGATGCCGTGCGCCTCGAGCGCGCGCGCGTTGTCCTGAGCCACCATCAGCGCACCCGGCGAGATATCGGTCGCCCAGACCTCGGCGTCGGACCGCTCGCGGGCAATCGTCACGGCCAGGATGCCGGAACCGGTGCCGAGATCCAGCACGCGCGGCGCGGGCACATGGGCCACGCGCGCCAGGGACATCTCCACGGCGATCTCGGTATCGGGACGGGGAATCAGCACATCGGGCGTGACGCGGAAGGTGCGGCCGAAGAACTCGCGCTCGCCCAGCAGGTAGGCCATCGGCTCGCCGGCCAGCCGCCGCGCCATCAACGTGGAGAATGCATCACGTTGTGCGGCATTGAGGTGGTCGGTATCACGCGTGATGAGTTGCGTACGCGTGAGGCCGGTCACGTGCGACAGCAGCATGCGGGCTTCGAGCGCCGGCAGGCCGGCCATCGCAGCCAGCGTCTGGGCTTCGCGCAGCGTGGGGTCGGGCGACAGGGCGCCCGGCGGGGTGGAAGACATCGGAAATAGATGGCTGAAACAGGGAGAGCGGGTGCAAAAAACCCCGTCGGGACTTGGCGCGACGGGGTTCTTTGCTGGGCGCCGTATTGGCGCGGGTACTAGCCGCCCAGTGTAAGCCGATTTGGCGGCGCGCGGGCGCGCGGGCGGCGTGATTACCGTTGGACCAATTACTTATTGACGGTTTCCTTGGCCTTGTCCGCCGTGGTGTTCACGGCATCGCGTGCGGCTTCCTTGGCATTGGCCATGGCGTGGCCGGCATCGGTCTTGGCCTGTTCGGCGGCGGCCGAGACATCGGCGGCGGCACCGCTCGCGGCGGCCTTGGCGGCGTCAGCGGCGTTGGCGGCGGCGGCGGCGGCATCGCTGGCGGCGGCCTTGGCCGATTCCGCAGCGCTCTGCATGGCGGCATCGGCGTTGGCGGCCGGGGCGTCTTCCTTCTTGCTGCAAGCCGCCATGGCGGCGGTAATCATCAACAGGGCGAGCAGTTTCTTCATGATTTCATCCTTGGTGTCTGTTTTGAGGAGTCGACTTCAACCCAGACTTCGCTGCCTCCCAGGTGCGGAAAGTGACGCATGGGGGCGGTCTGGTCGAATCGATTATAGACACCGCGATTTGGCGGGCCAGTGCTGTTTCAAGCATTTACCTCAGTTACAAACACTTGCCCGTTGGTGATGAAATCATCACTTTGTGATGCAAGTCAGCCCTCGTCGCCCAGCGCGGCGAGCTGGTCGGCCTGGTGTTCGGCGGAGAGCGCGGCGATCAACTCGTCCATGTCGCCGTCCATGATCATGTCGATCTTGTAGAGCGTGAGGTTGATGCGGTGGTCGGTCACGCGGCCCTGCGGGAAGTTGTAGGTGCGGATGCGGTCGCTGCGGTCGCCCGAGCCGATCAGGTTGCGCCGCGTGCTGGCTTCCTTGGCCTGCGCCGCGCGCAGCTGCATGTCCTTGATACGCGCCGCCAGCACCTTCATCGCCTTGTCCTTGTTGCGATGCTGGCTGCGGTCGTCCTGGCACTCCACCACGATGCCCGTGGGCAGGTGGGTCAGTCGCACCGCCGAATCGGTCTTGTTGACGTGCTGGCCGCCCGCGCCGGACGCGCGGAAGGTGTCGACGCGCAGGTCCGACGGGTTGATCTCCACCTCGCCCACCTCGTCGGCCTCCGGCATCACCGCCACGGTGCAGGCCGAGGTGTGGATGCGGCCCTGCGCCTCGGTGGCCGGCACGCGCTGCACGCGGTGGCCGCCCGACTCGAACTTCAGCTTGGAGAACGCGGCGTCGCCGGCAATCCGCACAATCACTTCCTTGTAGCCCCCCAGGTCCGACTCGGACTCGCTCATCACCTCCACCTGCCAGCGCTGCCGTTCCGCATAGCGCGTGTACATGCGCAGCAGATCGGCGGCGAACAGCGCGCTTTCCTCGCCGCCGGTGCCGGCGCGGATTTCGAGCAGCAGGTTGCGGTCGTCGTTGGGGTCCTTCGGCAACAGCAGGGTCTGGAGGCTGGCGGTGAGGTCTTCCAGCCGCTGGCGCGCCGCGCCGATCTCGTCGGCGGCGAATTCCTTCATCTCGGGGTCGTCCAGCAGCGCCTGCGCCGTGGCCAGATCCTCCTGCGCCTGCCGGTACTGGCCGTACTGCTCGGCCACCGGCGACAGTTCGGCATGTTCCCGCGAGAGCTTGCGGTACTGGTCGATGTTGGCCGTGGCGTCCTCGCGGGCAAGCAGGGCGTTGACTTCATCGAGTCGCTCGGCCAGTTGGTCGAGCTTGTTGAGCATGCTGGCTTTCATGGGTATCCGAAAGGAAACTGGGGCGCGATGGGGGGAGGTCTGCGCGGCGCCGTGGGGGCAACCGTGGGACGCTGGCAACAACGCCAGCGGGCCGGCGCGGCCGGCCGGGGGCGAGCGCGGCTAGCGCTCGGAGTGGCTGCTGTGGCGGAACAGGCCCGGCACCAGGCGCAGCAGCGCCTCGCGGTCTTCGCCCTGGGTGTGGTTCAGGGCGTGGGTGGGGCCGTGCAGGAACTTGCGGGTCAGCGCGCCGGAGAGCGCTTCCAGCACCGCTTCTGGGTCGTCGCCACGCGCCAGCATGCGGCGCGCGCGTTCGAGTTCGGCCTGGCGCATGGCCTCGCCGTGGGACTGGATCTCCCGGATCACGGGCACCACGCTGCGCGTCTCCAGCCAGTGCATGAAGTTCTGCACACGGCTCTCGATGATCGCCTCGGCCTGCGCCACGGCGGCCTGGCGCAGCGCGTTGCCCTCGCGCACCACGGCGCCGAGGTCATCCACGGTGTACAGGAACACGTCGTTCAGGCGCGCCACCTCGGGTTCCACGTCGCGCGGCACGGCCAGGTCGACCATCATGATCGGGCGATGCTTGCGGCGCTTGACCGCGCGCTCCACGGCGCCCAGGCCGATGATCGGCAGCGAACTCGCGGTGCAGGACACCACGATGTCGAACTCGTGCAGCCGTTCGCCCAGATCCTGCAGGCGGATGGCCTGCGTGGTCAGGCCCTGTTCGGCCAGTTGCTCGGCCAGCCGCTCGCCGCGCTCGATGGTGCGGTTGGCCACCACGATCTGGCGCGGCATCTGCGCGGCGAAGTGCGTGGCGCACAGCTCGATCATCTCGCCCGCGCCGATAAACAGCACGCGCTGAGTGGAAACACTTTCGAAAATCCGCTGGGCGAGCCGCACGGCGGCGGCAGCCATCGACACCGAATGGGCGCCGATCTCGGTCTGGCCGCGCACTTCCTTCGCCACAGCGAAGGTGCGCTGGAACAGCTGGTTCAGGTAGGTGCCAAGCGCGCCGGCCTCGCCGGCGGTGCGCACTGCGTCCTTGAGCTGGCCCAGGATCTGCGTTTCGCCAAGCACCATCGAGTCCAGCCCGCTGGCCACGCGGAACGCGTGACGCACGGCTTCGGACTGGGGCAGCGCGTACAGATGGGGAGCCAGTTCGCCGGCCGGCACATTGTGGTGCTGGGCCAGCCAGCGCAGCGTGTGCTCGAAGCCGTCCGCACCGGGCTGCAGCACATCGGTGGCGCAGTAGATCTCGGTACGGTTGCAGGTAGAGAGGATGGCGGCCTCGGTGCCGCTGCGGCCGGCCAGGTGGGTGCGCAGCGCGCCCAGGGCCGGTTTGATCTGCTCAAGCGGAAACGCCACGCGCTCGCGGAGCGAGACGGGTGCCGTCGTGTGATTGATACCGATCGCGAGCAGTTGCATTTGTGGGGTTCGTTGCCATCCGGATCGTAGCCGGAAGCGATGGTCATTATACCGCTGGGCCGCGATTTTGCAGGGTGAAGGGGCGTTTTGTTCCAAGTGCGCCAAAACGCCAGTATTGTTACGGCGCGGTCACGCGGTGTGGCCGAAATCCGGACAGACAGGGGGGTGCCGATGCTCGGCTTGGTGGTGGTGGGGGCGATCGTGGGCCTGGCGGGACGCCAGATGCACCCGGCCGGGCGGGTCGTAAGCCTGCCGGCCGCGCTGGTGCTGGGCATGCTCGGCGCGCTGGGCGCGTTTTATGGCGGGCGCGCGGCGCACTTGTTTACCGACGGCCAGCTCTCGGGCTGGACTGCCGCCATCCTTGGCGCGGCGCTGCTGGTCGGCGTTTGGGGTGTGGCGCGGCCGCGACGCTAAGGCTGTCCGGATCCTCGGCGGCTTAAGCCTGACCCCGCGCGGACAGGAAGCGCCGCAGGATCGCGCTCGAATAGTGGCTCGCCACATCGCGCAAAAATGCCGAAAAATCCACATGGGCGACGTCGTCAGCCCGATCGGACACGGTGCGCGTGACCGCGTAGGGCACGCCGTACTCGTAGCAGATCTGGGCCAGCGCCGCGCCTTCCATCTCCACCGCCTGCACGCCCGGCAGGCGCTCCCGCAGGTCCGCCACGGCCGCCGGGGCGTTGATGAACTGGTCGCCGCTGGCCACCATGCCCACGTGCAGGCGCGGCGCGGCCACGCCGAAGCGGGCCAGCACGCCGTCCGGCACTTCGGTGGCGAGGTCGTGGCGCAGGAAATCGTCAGCCGCCGCGCGCAGCGCCGCCGTCAGTTCGGCATCGGCCGGAAACTCGGCGCGCGCCAGCAGCGGCACCTCGTGGCGCGGGAACAGCGGGCGGGCGTCCAGGTCGTGCTGGAGGGTGCGGTCGGCCACGACGATATCGCCCACACGCACCGCCGGCCCCACGCCGCCGGCCAGCCCCGTGAACACGATCTCGTCCACGCCGAACTCGCGGATCAGCGTAACCGTGGTGGCGGCCGCCGCCACCTTTCCCACGCGCGCCAGCACCAGCACCACCGATTGCCCGTGGAGCGTGCCAGCGTAGTAGTCCCGCATGCCGATGGTGCGCACGGTGGCGCGCGCGTCTTCGTGCCGCATGGCGGCGATCAGTCCATCGACTTCGTCGTGGAGCGCGGCAAGGATGCCGAGGGTCATGGCTGCCCGGATTGGATGAGAAAGGCGCCAGCATACCGGCGCCGGGAGCGCGGCGGAAGCCGTGCGCCGCGTTTTCAGAACCCTCTCATAGGCACGGGCAGGCCGCTTTGCTACAGTGCGCTTGCGTTCGCTTTCCATCGCATTCCAGCCCGGGAGAATTCCGTTGGAACCTCTGTTGCCATCGCTTTCAGATCGACGCATTGCCCAGCAGGCGCTGGCCGACTGGCGCGCTCAGGATCGCCTTGACGCGGAGGGCCTCTCGCCCGCGTGGGCCCGCACCCTGCCGGCGCGGGCCGACTGGCACCGCTGGCTCGAGCGGGCGCTGCTGCTGCTCGGCACCGCGTTGCTCTGCGCTGGCGTCATCGTCTTCTTCGCGTTCAACTGGGACGCGCTGCACAAGTTCAGCAAGTTCGGGTTGCTGGCGGGTCTGCTGACCGGGCTCGCGGCGCTGGCGGCATGGCGGCCGGCCGGCGACGGTGTCGGGCAGGCCGCGCTGGCCGGCGCGCAGGTGGTATCGGGAGTCTGGATGGCCGTGATCGGCCAGACCTACCAGACCGGTGCCGATGCGTGGCAATTGTTCGCCCTGTGGACGCTGCTGGCGGTGCCGTGGGCGCTGGCCGCGCGCGCGGCGCCGCACTGGTGGCTGGTGATCGTGGTGGGCAATGTGGCGCTGCTCCGCTATGGCAGCGTGCGGCTGGGCGTGGGCGGCATGTTCGACCTGCTGTTTGCGGGGCGCCATGCGCGCGAGACCACGCTGTTCCTGCTGCTGGCGTGCTGCGTTCAACTGGCGCTCTGGTACGGGCTGGCGGCCCGTGCGGCCCGCTGGGGCTTTCGTGGCGATGCCGGCCCGCGCCTGATCGCCGTGCTCGCCTGCGGCTATGCGGCCTGGCTGGGCCTCACGAGTGTGCTGGTCCATCGCGTGGAGGTGGTGGGGCTGGTGGCTGGCGCGGTGGCGCTGGCCGGGCTCGGCGCGTGGTTCCGGCGGCGCGCGTCGTTCGATATTGTCGTGCTGAGCCTGGCGTGTCTGGCCGGCATCGCGCTGGTGGTGTCGGCGCTGGGACGCCTGCTGGCCGAGGGCCATGGCGACTTCGGCATCTTTCTGCTGCTCGGGCTGGTCACGGTGGGGCTGGCTGCGGCGGCGGCGGCATGGCTGCTGCGGGCGTGGCGAGACGCCAACGGGAGCCCGGCATGAGCGCGCAGACCGTGGAGCGGAAGCTTTGGGACGATCTCGCTGCGCGGGGCGTGGTCGAGGGGGAATACGTGGCGAATCCGCGCACGCCGTGGCCCATCCGCCTGCTGATGGGCGCGGCGGGCTGGCTCGGCGCGCTGTTCTTCCAGGTATTCCTGCTCGGCTCGGTGTTCGCGGCAACGCGCGGCAACGGCCTGGCCATGCTGGTCACGGGGCTGCTGATGCTGGGCGGGGCCGTGCTGCTGTATCGGATGGCCGGCGAGCGCAGCAGGCGCATCGCGCTTGGCCAGTTCGCGCTGGCCCTGAGCCTGGGCGGGCAGGGCATGGCGATCTTCGGCACGGCGGAGACGCTCGGCGGCGAGTGGCTGGTGGGCCGCGCAGCGTTCTGGCTCGGCGTGGCCGGGTTCGAAGTGGCGCTGTACGTCATCGTGCCGAACCGGCTCCATCGCTTCGTGGTGGCGCTCGGCGCCTGGGCGGCGCTGGCGTTCGCGCTGAATATCCTGCTGGCCGGGGCCAGGCACTACGGCTGGGTCGTGCTGCCGTGGTCGCTCGGCTGGCTGATGCCGCTGGCCTGCGCGGTGGTCACCGTCTTCGTGCTGAAAGAGCACGCGCTGGCGGCGCACGGCCAACATGGACGATGGGAGCCCGGCGCGGACGCCACGCTGGTGTTCGCGCTGGCGGCGGCGCTGCTGGTGACTGGCGCGACCCATCCGCTGGCGGGGGTCTTCGACGAGCGTGGCGCGCCGCGCCTGGGCGGGCCGTGGCTGGCCGGGGTGCTGACCGAGCTGGTGCTGCTGATATTCACGCTGTTCGAATGCCGGCGCCTGCATGTCGGGGCGCGCGTCAGCGCGGCGGTGATGGTCGTGATGCTGGCGTTCGCCGCGTTGATGGTGATGGCGCCGGCAGTCGGCGCCGGGGTGCTGGCGTTGGCGCTGGCCCTGCGGCGCGGGTCGCTGCCATGGCTTGGGCTCGGCATCGCGGCGCTCATCGCAGGCTTTGTCTGGTACTACGGCTCGCTCCAGTGGACCCTACTGGCCAAGTCCGCCACGCTGGTGGCGGCCGGCGTGTTGCTGCTGGCGGTCCGGATCGTGATGCGACGGATGGAGGCACAGCCATGAAACGATGGATCGTGGTGGCATGGCTGCTGGTGATCGGCGTGGCGGGGGCGGTCATCGTCGGCAAGGAACGGGTGCTCTCGCATGGCGAGGTCGTCTACCTGCGGCTGGCGCCCGTGGACCCGAGGTCCCTGATGCAGGGCGACTACATGGCGCTGAACTTCGCCATCGGGCTGGAGATCGCCGCCGCCCAGGCCAGCGCCCAGTCCCCGCGCGAGCGGGAGACCGAGGTGGTGATCCGCCGCGACGCCGCCGGGGTCGGGCAACTGGTGCGGTTGCAGAACGGCCAGCCGCTGGCCGAGGGCGAGCGGCGCCTGCGCGTCCAGAACGTCCCCTCGCGCTGGGGCGGCCCGATCGTGCAGGTATCCACCGACGCGTGGTTCTTCCAGGAGGGGCAGGCGGAGCGGTTCGCCAAGGCCCGCTATGGCGAATTCCGGCTGGACAGCAGCGGCCAGGCACTGCTGGTGGGCATGCGGGATGAACAGTTGCAGCCGCTGTAGCCGGGAGCGGAGGCTCGGGTTACGGCCCAAAAGCAAAAAACCCGGCATCTGCCGGGTTTCCTTGGAAGGGGTACGCCTACCTCAGACGTTGAACAGGAAGTTCATCACGTCCCCGTCCTTGACCACGTATTCCTTGCCTTCGGCGCGCATCTTGCCGGCTTCCTTCGCGCCCTGTTCGCCCTTGAACTGGATGAAGTCCTCGTAGGCGATGGTTTGCGCGCGGATGAAGCCCCGTTCGAAGTCGGTGTGGATCACGCCGGCCGCCTTGGGGGCGGTGTCACCCACGTGGATCGTCCAGGCGCGCACTTCCTTCACACCCGCCGTGAAGTAGGTCTGGAGGCCCAGCAGCGTGAAGCCAGCGCGGATCACGCGGTCCAGGCCGGGCTCTTCCATGCCCAGGTCGGCCAGGAATTCGGCCTTGTCGGCGTCTTCCAGGTCGGCAATCTCGGCTTCGATGGCTGCGCAGACAGCCACGACCGGCGAATTGGTCAGCTTGGCGTGCTCGCGTACCGCATCCAGGTGCGGATTGTTCTCAAAACCGTCTTCGCGCACATTGGCCACGTACATCGTCGGCTTGGCGGTGATCAGGCAGAACGGGCGGATGGCTTCCCATTCCTCGGGCGACAGGTCCAGCGTGCGCACGGCCTTGGCCTGGTCGAGCACGGTCTGTGCCTTTTCCAGCACTGCCACCAGGCGCTGCGCTTCCTTGTCACCGGCGCGGGCGGGCTTGATGTAGCGCGCGTGGGCCTTTTCCACGGTGGCCAGGTCGGCCAGCGCCAGTTCGGTGTTGATAACTTCGATGTCCGACAGCGGATCCACCTTGCCCGCCACGTGGATCACGTTCGGATCCTCGAAGCAGCGCACGACGTGCGTGATAGCGTCGGTTTCGCGGATATTGGCCAGGAACTGGTTGCCCAGCCCTTCGCCCTTGGACGCGCCCGCCACCAGGCCGGCGATATCGACGAATTCCACCGTCGCCGGCAGGATGCGCTCTGGCTTGACGATCTCAGCCAGCTTCGTAAGCCTCGGATCCGGCACTTCCACGACGCCCACATTGGGTTCGATGGTGCAGAACGGATAGTTTTCGGCGGCGATGCCGGCCTTGGTCAGGGCATTGAACAGCGTGGACTTGCCGACGTTGGGCAGGCCGACGATGCCGCATTTGAGGCTCATGGTGTCTGGCTGGAAATAGCAAAGCCTGTATTCTAGCGGATGGCCACCCTCGGCCAGCCTTTATCCCCCGGCGGCCGGCCCGCCACGGCTTGTGCGATGTCTCCGATGGCGCGCACGTCACGTCGCTATAATCGAGGCATGACCGGACCAGCCGCACCGGCGCGTCGCGCCGCCTCCCACTCCATGTCCTCGACTCCATCCTCCCGCTTTCAGATTGCCGTCGTCGGCGGCGGCATCGTCGGCAAGGCCTGCGCGCTGCTGCTGGCCCAGCAGGGCATGCAGGTGGCCCTCGTCGCCCCGCGCCCCGTGGGCGAGACCGCGCGCAGTGGGGAAGACGACTGGGACAGCCGCATCTACGCGTTCTCGGCCAGCTCGCAGCAATTGCTGGAGCGGCTGCGCGTCTGGGAGGCGCTCGACCCCACCCGCGTGCAGCCCGTGCGCGACATGCGCGTCTTCGGCGACGTCAGCGCCGCCGAGGCCAGCCCCACGCCGCACGGCGACCTCCATTTCTCGGCCTATGCCGCCGCCGTGCCGCAACTGGCGTGGATCATCGAGTCGAGCCATGTGGAGCGCGTGCTGGACACCGCGCTGCGCTTCCAGCACCAGGTGCAATGGTTCGACGAAGCCGCCGATGGATTCGAGCGCGACCTCGACGGCGTGACCCTGACCCTCGCCAGCGGCGCCCGCGTGCGCGCCAACTGCGTGGTCGGTGCCGACGGCGCGCGCTCCTGGGTGCGCCAGCAATGCCATATCGGCACCAGCCAGCGGCGCTACCGCCAGCTTGGCGTGGTGGCGAATTTCGCCTGCGAATTGCCGCACCAGGAAACCGCGTGGCAATGGTTCCTGGGCGCGCCCGAGAAGCTCATGGCCGACGAGGAGCTCGCCAATGGCGAGATCGTCGCCATGCTGCCGCTGCCCGGCAACCGCGTGTCGATGGTCTGGTCCGCCGATGAAGCCCATGCGCAGGACCTCGTCGCGTTATCCCCCGAGGCCCTCGCCGCCACCGTGGCCCAGGTGGCCAACGGCGCGGTCGGCGCGCGGTTTGGCGCGCTGCGCTGCCTGACGCCGGCCAAGGGCTTCCCGCTGGTGCTGCAGCGTGCCGAGCAGTTCGTCCAGCCGCACGTGGCGCTGGTTGGCGATGCCGCGCATGTGGTCCATCCGCTGGCTGGGCAGGGGATGAATCTTGGTTTACGCGATGTGACGGAACTTGGGCGCGTGATGGCCGACAAAGAACCGTTCCGCTCGGAAGGCGACCTGCGCCTGTTACGCCGCTACGAGCGTGCACGTGCCGCGGACCTGCTCTCCCTGACGGCCGCCACCGATGGCCTGCACCGGCTGTTTTCGCTGCCGGGCACGCCCGCGCGGCTGATACGCAACGCCGGCATGCGCGCCGTGGGCGGCCAGGGGCTGCTCAAGCGCTTCCTGATCGGCCGCGCGCTGGGCTGAGACGGCCAACCACTATTTAAAGAATCTGCCGACAAGGCACCCGAACCCTGGAGTCACCATGTTGCAACTGTTCCGTCGCCGTTCCGCCCGTATGGGCGCCATCGCTGCCCTGGCCGGCGGCCTGGCCCTCGGCGGCTACGCCCTGCACGCGCTGGCCGCGGACGAGCCGGGCACGGACCGCATCAAGGCGTCCATCCAGAAGATGCTGGGCGGCCGCGCCGAGGTGAAGAGCGTGACCAAGGCGCCAGTGCCGGGCCTGTATGAAGTCAATGTGGCCGGCCAGATCGTCTACACCGACGCCACCGGGCGCTACATCATCAATGGCGAGGTCATCGACACCAAGACCAACACCAACCTGACCGAAGAGCGCCTGGCCGAACTGAACAAGATCAAGTGGTCCGACCTGCCGCTGGCGCGCGCCATCAAATGGACGAAGGGCGATGGCAGCCGCACCGTGGCGGTGTTCTCGGACCCGAACTGCGGCTACTGCAAGAAGATCGAGCAGACCTTCCAGCAGATGGACAACATCACGGTCTACACCTTCCTCTACCCGGTGCTGTCGCCCGACTCGACCACCAAGGCCAAGCAGGTCTGGTGTGCAACAGACCGTACCAAGGTGTGGCGCGACTGGATGCTGAACCACGTGGCCATCACCGGCAACGGCAGCTGCAAGACGCCGGTGGACGAGAACCTGGCGCTGGGCCAGAGCCTGAACATCTCGGGCACGCCGGCGGTGTTCTTCACCGACGGCACGCGCATCCCGGGTGCGGCGGACATCGCCACGCTGGAGCGCAAGCTCGCCAGTCTCAAGAAGTAACGCGCGGCGCCGGACCCTCCCGGCTGTCTGAAGCGGCCGGCACTGTCCGGCCGTTTTGCTTTCCGGCGCCTGCGCTGCGTTACCAAATTCCCTGAAAAATCAAAGAGATCGAGGAGACACCATGACGTTCCAGGCTTTGCTGCTGACCCAGGCCGATGGCAAGACGGCCGCCGCCGTCACCCAACTCGATGAATCCGCGCTGCCGGTGGACGGCAACGTGCTGGTGGCCGTCGACTATTCGACCATCAATTTCAAGGACGGGCTGGCGATCACGGGCCGCGCGCCGGTGGTGCGCAAGTGGCCGATGGTGGCGGGGATCGACGGGGCCGGCACGGTGCTCGATTCGCGCGACCCGCGCTGGCGCACCGGCGACCGCGTGGTGCTGAACGGCTTCGGCGTGGGCGAGACGCACTGGGGCTGTCTGGCGCAGCGCGCGCGGCTGCAGGGCGACTGGCTGGTGCGGCTGCCCGATGCGTTCACGTCGCGGCAGGCCATGGCGATCGGCACGGCCGGCTATACGGCCATGCTGTCGGTGCTGGCGCTGGAGCGCGGCGGCGCGCTTGGGCCTGTGAAGCCTGGCGATGGCGAGGTGCTGGTCACGGGCGCCTCGGGCGGCGTGGGCTCGGTGGCCATCGCCATCCTGTCGAAGCTTGGCTATCGCGTGGTGGCGTCCACCGGCAAGACCGCGGAGGCGGATTTCCTGCGCGCGCTGGGCGCCGCCGATGTGATCGACCGTGCCGAACTGGGCGCGCCGGGCAAGCCGCTCCAGAAGGAGCGCTGGGCGGGCGTGGTGGATTCGGTGGGCTCGCACACGCTGGTCAACGCCTGCGCCCAGGTGCGCTACGGCGGCGTGGTCACGGCGTGCGGGCTGGCGCAAGGCATGGATTTTCCGGCCTCGGTGGCACCGTTCATCCTGCGCGGCGTGACGCTGGCCGGCATCGACAGCGTGATGGCGCCGATGTCGCTGCGCGAAACCGCGTGGAAGCGGCTGGCGCAGGATCTGGCCCCGGACCGGCTCCAGGCCATCACGCGCGAGATCCGGCTGGGCGAGGCCATCGACGCCGCCAGCCAGATCATGGCGGGCGGCATGCGCGGGCGCGTGGTGGTCGATGTGAACGCCTGAGGCAGGGTCCGAGGGAACCCCCACAAGACAAGTCCACGTTCGAAGGGTGACGGGGCGTGGCGCTACAATCGCAACCATGACGCCGATCCGCTACGCCATCGCCCCGCTTCAGCCCGAAGCCCATCTGTTCGCCGTGACCGTGACGGTGGACGCCCCCGACCCCGCCGGCCAGGTGTTCACGCTGCCCGCGTGGATTCCGGGCAGCTACATGATCCGCGACTTCGCGCGCAATATCGTCCGTATCCGGGCCGATGCGGGCGGGGTGGCGGTGCCGCTGACCAAGCTCGACAAGCAAACCTGGCAGGCTGCGCCACTTGCCGCCGATGCCGCCGATGCCGCCGATACCACCGATGGCGGGCCGCTGGTCCTGCAATACGAGGTCTACGCCTGGGACCTGTCGGTGCGCAGCGCGCACCTGGACACCACCCACGGCTTCTTCAACGGCAGCTCCGTGTTCCTGCGCGTGGTGGGGCAGGACGACCACCCGTGCACCGTCGATCTGCACGCGCCCACCGGCGAGGCGTATGCCGACTGGCGCGTCGCCACCGCGCTGCCCGAGGCGCGCGGCCCCGGCGGCGCGCGCCGCTACGGCTTCGGGCGCTACCAGGCGGCCAACTACGACGAACTGATCGACCATCCGGTGGAGATGGGCACGTTCGCCATGGCCAGTTTTCGTGCCTGCGGCGCCCAGCACGACGTGGTGTTCACGGGCAAGGTGCCGAACCTCGACCTGCAACGCGTCTGCCGCGACCTGAAGCAGATCTGCGAGGCCCAGATCCGGCTGTTCGAGCCGCGCTCGGCGCGCGCGCCGTTCCTGGACAGCAATCGCCGCTACGTCTTCATGACAATGGTGACCACCGACGGCTACGGCGGCCTTGAGCACCGCGCCAGCACGGCGCTGATGTGCGCGCGCGGCGACCTGCCGGTGCGCGGCAACGCCGAGACCAGCGAGGGCTATCGCACCTTCCTGGGGCTGTGCAGCCACGAGTACTTCCACACCTGGAACGTCAAGCGGATCAAGCCGGCGGCGTTCGTGCCGTACCAGCTCGCGCAGGAAACCTATACGCCGCTGCTGTGGCTGTTCGAAGGATTTACGAGCTACTACGACGATCTGATCCTGGCCCGGACTGGGCTGGTTTCAACCGCGCAGTACATCGAGATGCTGGCCAAGACCTGGAACGGCGTCTTGCGTGGCAACGGCCGCACCAAGCAGAGCGTGGCCGACAGTGCCTTCGATGCCTGGACGAAATACTATCGGCAGGACGAGAACGCCCCGAACGCCATCGTCAGCTACTACACCAAGGGTTCGCTGGTGGGGCTGGCGCTGGACCTGACCATCCGCGAGAAGACCGGCGGGCGCAAGTCGCTCGATGACATCATGCGCGCGCTCTGGCAGCGCTACGGCCGCGACTTCTACGCGCCGGGCGCCACCCAGCGCGGCGTGACGGAGGCCGAGGTCCATGCACTGTTCGATCAGGTGACCGGGCTGCGGCTCGGCCCGCTGCTGCGGGCGCTGACCGAGGGCACGGGCGAGATCAACCTGCCGCCGCTGTTCCGCGCGTTCGGCATCAAGGCCGAGCGTGTCGACCCCGGCAAGCCGTCCGCCGGCGCGGCGCTGGGCATCAAGACCCGCAACGAGGAAGGCTGGGTACGCGTGAGCCAGGTGCTCGACGGCGGGGCAGGGCAGGCGGCCGGCGTTTCGGCGGGCGACCTGCTCGTGGCGCTGGACGGCCTGCGGCTGGCGCCGGGCCAGCTCGACAAGCAACTGGCGCGCTACCGCCCCGGTGACGCCGTGCAGCTCCACCTGTTCCGGCGCGACGAACTCCAGGTGCTGCCCGTCACCCTGGCGCGCGAGCCGGCCATGCAGTACAAAGTGAACGTGGAGCCCGGCAAGCATGCGGCCCGCACGCGCTGGCTGGGGCAGTAACCGGCCGATGACGGCGCCCGGGTCCTGACACCGGGCGCCAGTCGCCTCCATCCGCGCCAACGTCGCCAACGTCGCCATCGTCCGCCAGCCCCGCCAGCCCCAAGCCGCCCCATGGAATACGCGCACGATCCCCGCACGTTTCTCTTCTCGCACTATATCTACCGTGGCCTGCGCTCGGCCACCGGGGTCATCGGCGCCACGCTGCTGGCCATGCAGGTCATGGACCTGCCCAGCGCCATGGTCGTGTCGATGGGCGCGCTCTGTACCAGCCTGATGGACCTGCCCAGCCCGCTGAACCACAAGTTCAACGAGATGCTGGCCAGCGTGCTGCTGTGCACCGCCGTGACCGCCGTGGTGGCGCTGGCCACGCCGTTCCCGCGCGTGCTGCCGTGGGTGCTGGTGCTGGTGACCTTCCTGGCCGGCATGATGACGGTCTATGGCAACAAGACCATGCCGTTGCAGTTTTCGGCACTGTTCGTCATGACGCTTACCGTGAACGAGGACTTCGTGCTCCAGAAGGCCTTTGTCCACGCCGGGCTGTTCGGCGCCGGCGCGGTGGCCTACATGGCGTATGCGATGGCGGTCAGCTGGGTCATGGAGCGGCGCACGCGCCAGCAGATCCTGGCCGAGTCGCTGTACGAAATGTCTCACTACCTCGAGATCAAGGCAGGTTTCTACGATGCCGGCACCGACTACGAGGCGCAGTTCAACCAGCTGGTGCGCCAGCAGATCGTGGTGGCCGAGCGCCAGCAGGCCGCGCGTGACCTGGTGCTGCGGGGCAACCGCACCAAGCACGATGGCCTGTTGGTGCGCGTGCACCTGCGGATGCTCGATCTCTACGAGTACATCCTCTCCACCAACACCGACTATCCCTTGCTGCGCCAGACCTTCGGCGGCACGCCGGCGCTGGACGCGATACGGCGGCTGGTGCGCGGCATGGGCAAGGATCTCGAGGAAATCGCCTACGACGTCACGCGCGGCAAGCCCTCGTACAGCGCCCATGACTACGGCCCCGACCTGCGCGCCGTGGAGGCGGAAATCGAACAACTACGACATCACCACGTGCCGGCGGCGGCCATGACGGCGCTAGCGGAGACGCTTGAGATGATTCGCGGCGCCATCACGCTGGTCGGCCAGCTGCACGAGGCGTCCCGTACGCCGGTGGAGCCGGCCAAGGTGATGCCGGGATCGGACATGACCCCGTTCCTGACCCGCCAGAAGTACGAGCTGGGCGTGATCCTGGACAACCTGCGCTGGCGCTCGCCGGCGTTCCGCTACGCGCTGCGCATCACGATGGCGGTGGCGGTAGGGCTCTGGCTGGGCGACCGGCTGCCGTATGCGTCGCACAGCTATTGGATTCTTCTCACGATTGTCGTGATCCTGAAGCCGAACTACAGCATGACCAAGCAGCGCTACAACGACCGGCTGATTGGCACGCTGATCGGCTGCCTCATCAGCGTGGTGGTGCTGCGCGTGGTGACGGAGCCGCTGGTGCTGCTGGCGGTGCTGTACGTGGCGCTGGTGGCCAGTTCGGCGTTTTCCACCATCAAGTACCGCTACACGGCTATCGCGGCCTGCGTGCAGGTGCTGATCCAGATCAACCTGTTGATGCCGGGCAGCCAGACCGTGGTGGGCGAGCGGCTGATCGATACGGTGATTGGCGGCGTGATTGCGTCCATCTTCAGCTTTGTGCTGCCGAGCTGGGAGTACCGGGCGATTCCGAAGCTGGTGGAGAACGTGCTCCAGGCGAACCGGCGCTATATCGCCGCCACGCGTGACCTGCTGCTGCGCCGCACCAAGGACGACTTCGCCTATCGCGTGCAGCGCAAGCAGTTCATGGACAACCTGTCGGCGCTGATTGCCTCGTTCCAGCGCATGCTCGACGAGCCGCGCAGCCGGCACCGCGCCGTGGACAACCTGAGCCGCTTCATCAATCAGAATTATCTGGTGGCGGCGCATGTGGCGGCGGCGCGCATCCAGGTGCGCCAGCACTACGACGAACTGGACGTGCCGGCAGCCGAGGCCGCCATCGAGCAGGCCACGGAGGCCGCCACGCGCAGCCTGACGCTGGCCAGCGAGCGGCTGGCGGGCGAGGAGCGGCACGGACCACGCGGCGCCGGCTTTATCCGCACGCCGACGGAAACTGCCGTGGCCGGCGTGGGCCTGCCGCCGCACGAGCCGGCCGCAGGCACCACCGCCGAAGACGAGGAAGCCAGCGAGCGCCGCGCGCGGATCGCCGATTCGGCCGACCGGCGCAAGGCGGACGTGCTGGTCCAGGCCGCCGCGGCCGGCGAGATCGGCGCGGACGAGCGGGACGACCCCGCGCAACCTGCCGAGTCGGGCGCGAGTTCGACCGGACGCGCGGCCAACGCGGTGCTGGAGCGCCGCCTGCGCGCGCTGCGCGAGGACGCCGCCAAGATCGCGCTGCGCACCGGCGCGATTGGCCGGTCGATGGCGGAGAAGGGCTGAGACGATTCCGAAAAGGAGCGACCGATGACATCGACCGCCGAAACCTGGCATCTGACCGCCCATGGCCGCGTGCAGGGCGTGGGCTATCGCGCGGCCTGCGCGGACCGCGCCTCGGCGCTGGGGCTGGTGGGATGGGTGCGCAACCGGACCGATGGCACGGTCGAGCTCATCGCGCGGGGGCCGCGCGACCAGCTTGAGGCGTTGCGGACGTGGATGGCGGCGGGCCCGCCGGCCGCGCAGGTGTCGAAGGTGGAGATGACCCCGGCGGAGGAAGAAGGGCCGTTCAGCGGGTTCCGCTGGCTGCCCACTGCCTGACGATTCGTCAGCCCTCAGTCGGCTTTCAGCCAGTCGATCGGCGCACGGCCATGGCGTTCCAGCCAGTCATTGGCCTGCCGGAAATGCCCGCAACCCAGGAATCCGCGATGCGCGGACAGCGGCGACGGGTGCGGCGCCTCCAGGACGCAATGCGTGTGCGCGGTCTGCCCATCGAGCAGCGCCCGCTTGGCCTGCGCATGGCTGCCCCATAGCAGGAACACGAGATTGGGCTGCGACGCCGCCAGCGCGTGGATCAGGCAGTCGGTCACCGCCTCCCAGCCGCGCTTGGCGTGGCTGGCCGCCTGGCCTTGCTCCACCGTCAGCACGGTGTTCAGCAGCAGCACGCCCTGACGCGCCCAGCCTTCCAGGTTGCCGGAGGCGCGCGTCGGCTCGGCGCCATACTCGGCCCCGATTTCCTTGAAGATATTGCGAAGGCTCGGCGGCACCTTGACGCCCTCGGGCACCGAGAACGCCAGGCCGTGCGCCTGCGGAATTTCCGCGCCGCCGACCACCCCAGTGCCGTGATATGGGTCTTGCCCCAGGATCACGACCTTGACGGCATCGGGCGGCGTCAGGTGCAGCGCATGGAAGACCGCGTGCGGAAATACCGGCTTGCCGGCGGCGCGCTCGCCATCGACAAAGCGCGCCAGTTCGTCCCATGCGGCATGGCCGAGGCACGGCGCGAGCAGGGCGCGCCACGCGGCGGGCAGCGCATCGACCTGGGTTTGCAGCGGGGCGATGGCAGGGAGCTCGGCGGCCGGGGCGGCAAAGAAGTCGGCTTGCATGCGGGAGGACGGAGAGGGGAGAAGGTCAGGAAAGCGAGCCGCCCGTCAGGCGATAGCCGCGCGCGGCCTTGCTCAGATCGGACGGGGTGAGCGGTGCCACATGGGCCAGCCGTGCGGCGAAGGCGCGTAGCGCGGCTTCGGCGAGGGGGCTGTCGTCGCCATCCTCACCGGGCAGCCATTCGAGTTCGAGTTCCTGGATGGTCTCGATCCGGGCCTGCCCGGGCGCCGTAATCGTGCCGGTATCGAGCGCGGCTTCGATGCGCGCGCCGTCCTGCGTGACGATCCACGTGCGGCGGACGAAATCGGTGCGAAATACCGGCGCCAGTTGTTCGGCCAGCGGGGCCAGCACGGCGCGCGCGTCGTCGGGGAAGCGGGACAGCTCGATGGCCTCGCCGGCCACCTCGCACTCCCACTCGTTGCGCGAGGCCAGTCCGCCCTGGCTGCTGCCGGCGGTCTTCAGCGTCTGGAGCCACTGGCTGCCTGTCTGGTTGTCTTTCTGGCGCAGCCGCAGCGCGGCACGCTGGCGGGCCAGGTCGCGCGCGGGCGTGTCCAGGTAGACATTGAGCAGCGTGGTTTCGCCACGCGCCTCGCCGTGGGCATCGAGCCATGCGGCCACGGCCGCCAGCGCGGCGTCTGGCACGGCGAGCTTCAGTTCGATTTCACGCGGCATGGGGGTCGTCCGGGGTTAGGCGAAGGGCTCAGGCAAACAGCCGCGCCAGCTCCGCGCCCGGATCGGGCGCGCGCATGAACGCCTCGCCAACCAGGAAGGCGTTGACGTTGGCGTCGCGCATCCGCTTCACATTGGCCGGGCCGAGGATGCCCGACTCCGTGACCACGAGCCGCTCCGGCGGCATCGACGGCAACAGGTCCAGCGTGTTGTCCAGCGAGACCTCGAAGGTGCGCAGGTTGCGGTTGTTCACGCCCACCAGCGGGGTCTTGAGGCGCAGCGCGTGGTCCAGTTCGTCGGCGCCGTGCACTTCCACGAGCACGTCCATGCCCAGTTCCAGCGCGCAGGCTTCCAGTTCGGCCATCAGGCCCGGGTCCAGCGCGGCCACGATCAGCAGGATGCAGTCGGCGCCCCAGGTGCGGGCTTCGTAGACCTGATACAGGTCGACCATGAAGTCCTTGCGCAGCGCAGGCAGCGGGCAGGCCCCGCGCGCGCGCTTCAGGAAATCGGCATGGCCCTGGAAGAAGTTCACGTCGGTCAGCACGGACAGGCAGGCCGCGCCGTGGCTGGCATAGCTTTCGGCGATGGCCTCGGGCACGAAGTGCTCGCGCAGCACGCCCTTGGACGGCGACGCCTTCTTGACCTCGGCGATCACGCCCGCGTGGCCCGCGGCGATCTTCTCGCGCAGGGCCCGCTCGAAGCCGCGCGGCGCCAGGCCGGGCTCGGTGCGCAGGGCCTCGGCCTCGGCGCGCAGGCTGGGCAGGTCGCGCTTCTTGCGCGCGGCGGCCACTTCGTCGGCCTTCACGGCCAGGATTTTTTGCAGGATGTCGGACATGGCGGATTACTTGAATTGCTGCGTGGCGCGCACGAACTGGTCGAGCTTCTCGCGGGCGGCGCCGCTGGCGATGGCCGCGCGCGCGCGTTCGATGCCATCCTCGATCGAGCCGGCCACATTGGCCGCGTAGAGCGCGGTGCCGGCGTTCAGTGTGACGATTTCGCGTGGCGTACCGGGCACATCGGTCAGCGCTTCGAGCAGCATCTCCTTCGATTCCACGGCATCGGCCACCTTCAGGCCCCGGTTGGAGATCATCGACAGGCCGAAGTCCTCGGGATGAATCTCATACTCGCGCACCTCGCCATCCTTGAGTTCGCCCACCAGCGTGGCGGCGCCGAGCGAAACCTCGTCCATGCCGTCCTTGCCGTACACGACGATGGCGTGCTTGGCGCCCAGGCGCTGCATCACGCGCACCTGGATGCCGACGAGGTCCGGATGGAACACACCCATCAGGATATTGGGGGCGTCGGCCGGATTGGTCAGCGGGCCGAGGATGTTGAAGATGGTGCGCACACCCATTTCCTTGCGGATTGGGGCGACGTTCTTCATGGCCGGGTGGTGCGTCGGCGCGAACATGAAGCCGATGCCGGTCTGCGCGATGCACTGGCCGACCTGCTCCGGCGTGAGCATGATGTTCACGCCCAGCGCCTCCAGCACATCGGCGCTGCCCGACTTGGACGACACGCCCCGGTTGCCATGTTTGGCGATCTTCGCGCCGGCCGCCGCCGCGACGAACATCGACGCCGTGGAGATGTTGAACGTATGCGACCCATCGCCGCCCGTTCCCACGATATCGACGAAATTGTCGCGGTCCGTCACCGGCACCTTGTTGGCGAATTCGCGCATCACCTGCGCCGCCGCCGAGATCTCGCCGATGGTTTCCTTCTTGACGCGCAGCCCGGTCAGGATGGCGGCCGCCATCACGGGCGAGATCTGCGCCTGCATGATCTGCCGCATCAGGTGCAGCATCTCGTCATGGAAGATCTCGCGGTGTTCGATGCAGCGCGTCAGCGCTTCCTGCGGCGTGATGGACATGGCGGATTCTTGAATGTGGTCGGGGGCGGGGGCGAATGTTGCGGGGTCGAGCCGCCTCATCGCGGCACCTTCAGGAAGTTGGCCAGCAGCGCATGGCCGTGTTCGGACAGGATCGATTCCGGGTGGAACTGCACGCCTTCCACGGCCAGCGTCTTGTGGCGCACGCCCATGATCTCGCCGTCCGGCGTCCACGCGGTCACTTCCAGGCAATCGGGCAGGGTCTCCCGCTCGATCGCCAGCGAATGATAGCGCGTGATGTCGAAGTGCCTGGGCAGGCCGGCGAACACGCCTTCCTGGGTGGTTTCGATGGTGCTGACCTTGCCATGCATGACCTGCTTGGCGCGGATCACTTTTCCGCCAAATGCCTCGCCGATGGCCTGGTGGCCCAGGCACACGCCCAGCAGCGGGATCTTGCCGGCGAAGTGTTGCAGCACGGCCACCGAGATGCCGGCTTCCTTCGGGCTGCACGGGCCGGGCGACACGCAGATGTGGTCCGGCTTGAGCGCCTCGATTTCCTCGAGCGTGATCTCGTCGTTGCGGTAGGTCCGCACGTCGGCGCCGAGTTCGCCGAAGTACTGCACCAGGTTGTAGGTAAACGAGTCGTAGTTGTCGATCATCAGCAGCATGGTCGTTTCTCCAGTTCCTGGGGTCAGAGGTCGGCGTCCAGGCCGTCCTGGACTTGCTCGGCGGCGCGGATCACGGCGCGCGCCTTCGCCTCGGTTTCCCTCCATTCGGCCTCGGGGTCCGAGTCCGCGACAATGCCGGCTGCCGCCTGCACGTAGAGATTGCCGTCCTTGATGATGCCGGTGCGGATGGCGATGGCGAGGTCCATCTCGCCGCCGAACGACAGGTAGCCCACCGCGCCGCCATAGATGCCGCGCTTGCGCGGCTCCAGTTCGTCGATGATCTCCATCGCCCGCACCTTGGGCGCGCCGGACAGCGTGCCGGCGGGGAAGGTGGCGCGCAAAACGTCCAGATTGCTCATGCCTTCGCGCAGCGTGCCTTCCACCGAGCTGACGATGTGCTGCACGTGCGAGTACTTCTCGATGACCATCTTGTCGGTCACCTTCACCGTACCGGTCTCGGCAATGCGCCCGATGTCGTTGCGCGCCAGGTCGATCAGCATCACGTGCTCGGCGATCTCCTTCGGATCGTTGAGCAGTTCGGTGGCCAACTGGGCGTCGCGCTCGGGCGTGCTGCCGCGCGGGCGCGTGCCGGCCAGCGGGCGGATCGTCACGATGTGCGCGGTCTCGTTGTCACCGTTGGCGCCATTGGCTTCCGGCCCCTTGCCCATCTTGCGGGTTTCCTGCCGCACCAGGATCTCGGGCGAGGCGCCCACCACCTGAAAATCGCCGAAATTGTAGAAATACATATAGGGCGACGGGTTCAGCGAGCGCAGCGCGCGGTACAGCGACAGCGGCGAGTCGCGGTACGGCTTGACCAGACGCTGGCCGATCTGCACCTGCATCATGTCACCGGCCATGATGTATTCCTTGGCCTTGTGCACGGCGGCGATGTAGTCCGCCTTGGCGAACTCGCGGTAGACCTCGGACTGCACGGACGGGCTGGTCACCGGCACGTCCACCGGCTGGCGCAGCTTCATGCGCAGCTCACGCAGGCGCTGGCGCGCGCGCGGGTAGGCCTCGGGCGTGGTCGGATCGGCGTAGACAATCAGGTAGAGCTTGCCGGACAGGTTGTCGATGACCGCCAGTTCCTCGCACAGCAGCAGCTGGATGTCGGGCAGGTTCAGGTCGTCCGGCTTCTGGGTATCGGCGAGCTTTTTCTCGATATAGCGCACCGCGTCGTAGCCGAAGTAGCCGGCCAGGCCGCCGCAGAAGCGCGGCAGGCCGGGGCGCATGGCCACCTTGAAGCGGCTCTCGAAAGTGGCGATGAAGTCGAGCGGATTGCCTTCGTGGGTCTCGACGACCTTGCCGTCGGTCACCACCTCGGCGCGCTGGCCGTAGGCGCGCAGCAGCGTGCGGGCATGCAGGCCGATGAACGAATAGCGGCCGAAACGCTCGCCGCCCACCACCGATTCCAGCAGGAAGGTGTTCACGCCGCGCGTTTGCGACTGGGCCAGCTTCAGGTAGAGCGAGAGCGGCGTTTCCAGGTCGGCCAGCGCCTCGGCGATGATCGGAATACGGTTGTAGCCCTGGTCGGCCAGCGATTTGAATTCCAGTTCGGTCATGTCGATCCTCTTCTTGCGGCACCCGCGTATCGGATGTGGGGCGCGGCACCGCTTGTGTCGGCAGGGGAGGGCTGGCAACGCTGGCAACCCGCCCCGGGGGCGGACCGTGGTGCGAAAGACTTGCACGAAGGCGCACAAGCGCGCACACGGCCGGGCGTGGCGTGCTGCGCGTTCTTGAGCTAACCGTAGCACATGCGGCTACGGCGCTGGCGGAGGGATCTGGGGATCGGCGCGGAGGCCGGCCTTGGGTGTCGGTAAGACTACTGGGGGCCGGGTCCGGCGGAACCGGGAGCTTGTCGGGGACGGCAGGCTGCTTGAAGCAGCGGGGTCCGGCCCGGCAAGTCCGTCAGGTGACTCGCGAACGCACTTTACGCCTGTTCAGAGGCGCGCCAGCGACGCCAGGGCCAGGCCTGCCGATCACTGCCAGAAAAGATGCGTTTGCGGTTGAGAAACATGGGGTTTTCAGCGTGGTACCCGCTGTGCGCGCTGTGCGGTAACAAGCGCTGCGGCGCGGGCAATGTCGGGGACTATACCATCGGCGTCAACGCCTTGTACAGGGTTCCCATGGTTGTAGCCATATGGCACCAACAGCACACCCATGCCGGCCGCGCGGGCCGCCTGCGCATCGTTTTCGGAGTCGCCAATGGCCAGCACGGCGGCCGGATCGAGGCGGAAGGCCTCGGCCACCTTGAGCAGCGGGAACGGATCGGGCTTGCGCAGCGCGAAGGCGTCGCCGCCATAGACCAGCTCGAAAAACGGCGCCAGGCCGGTCTTGGCCAGCAGCGGTTCGGTGAAATTCCAGGGCTTGTTGGTCACGCAGGCCAGCCGCAACCCGGTTGCCTTCAGCGCCGCCAGCCCCTCGCGCACATTGGGGTAGAGCGCCGAGAACTGGCCGTTGATGCGCACGTATTCGCGGTCATAGAGCGCGTAGGCCTCGGCAAACAGGCCGTTGGCGTGCAGCGGCGCGAAACGGGCGTCCAGCACCCGGCGGATCAGGTTTTCCGATCCCTTGCCGACGAAGCTGACGATCTCCTGGGTGGACATCGGCGCCACCGGCCCCAGGTGCGGATGCAGGTGCGCCAGCGCCAGCAGCATTGCGTTGACGGAGGCGTGGAAGTCGCCCGCCGTATCCACCATGGTGCCGTCCAGATCGACGATCACCGCCTCGATGCCGCTCCAGTCCGTGCGGCGCAGGATTTCAAGACCCATCTGTCCGGCCCGTCCGCTCAACGGCCAGCCGTGGCCAGCGCGTCGCGCAGCTGGCCGAGGATGCCGCGGTAGCCGCCATCGGCGTCGGGCTTGCTGAACACGGCGGAGCCGGCCACGAAGGTGTCCGCGCCGGCCGCGGCGATCTCGGCGATGTTGTCCACCTTCACGCCGCCGTCCACTTCCAGCAGGATCTGGCGGCCAGTGCGGGCCGTGTAGGCGTCGATGCGGGCGCGCACGGCGCGCAGCTTGTTCAGCGTCTCGGGAATGAACGACTGGCCGCCGAAGCCCGGGTTGACGGACATCAGCAGGATCACGTCCAGGCGGTCCATCACGTGGTCCAGGTGGTGCAGCGGCGTGGCCGGGTTGAACACCAGGCCGGCCTGGCAGCCGTGGTCGCGGATCAGGGCCAGCGAGCGGTCGATGTGATCGCTCGCCTCCGGGTGGAAGGTGATGATATTGGCGCCTGCCTTGGCGAAGTCCGGGATGATGCGGTCTACCGGGCGCACCATCAGGTGCACGTCGATCGGGGCGGTCACGTGCGGGCGGATGGCCTCGCAGACCAGCGGGCCCACGGTCAGGTTCGGCACGTAGTGGTTGTCCATCACGTCGAAATGGATCCAGTCGGCGCCGGCTTCGGTGACGCGGCGCACTTCCTCGCCCAGGCGGGCGAAGTCGGCGGACAGGATGGACGGGGCGATGCGGTAGGTGGGCGTGCTCATGGTGTGGGGCGGTGCGGGCGGGGCGGGTGGCCCGGCCGGCATCCGGATCGTCGGCATGGGAATGGCGCGTATTTTACGCCGGACCGGGCCCGCGGCGCCGGGCCGGCCCCGAATCCCGCCCAACCTCGCCCAAAATCCGCCCGCTTGCCCCTGCCGGGGCCTTGCCGCACAATGCGGACACCCGACCGTGGCGCCCGGCGCCGCCGGCCGCCCTGACCATCCATCCGATCCGTCGATCCCGGTCGACGCATGAGCCAGCAATGAGCGAGTACGCTTTTTCCGTGGCGGTACGCACCCAGTACCTGCCCGACCAGTCGGACCCCGATCGCGGACGCTTCGCGTTCGCGTACACCATCACCATCCACAACACCGGCGAAGTGGCCGCGCAGCTGATTTCGCGCCACTGGACCATCACGGACAGCGACAACGCCGCGCAGGAAGTGGCCGGCCTCGGCGTGGTGGGCCATCAGCCGCTGCTCAAGCCGGGCGAGCACTTCGAATACACGAGCTGGGCGACGATTTCCACCCCGGTGGGGTCGATGAAGGGCCTGTACTTCTGCGTGGCCGAGGACGGCCATCGCTTCGAGGTGCCGATTCCCGAGTTCGCGCTGGTGCTGCCGCGCATGCTCCATTAAGGGAGCCGGGACGGGAACTCAGGCGGCGGGCGGCGGGTCTGCGTCCTTCGGTGCCTCGGCGGTCCGGGACGGATGATCCTGGGGCGCGCGGCTCGGGCGCGGATGCTTGCGCGCCGTGCCCATGGTCCACACCACGATGAAGATCAGCAGCAACAGCGCCACGCCGGCTTCGGCCGCGAGCAGCAGGGTGGGATGGTCTTCGAAGAACTGGCTCATCGGGATCAGGGTCGGGATCGAGGCGTGGATCGGTCAGACAGGTACGAGATTGTAGGACATGCGTGCCGCCGCGCAGCGCGCGCACGGTGCTAACAACGAAGACGATGGCATATCAGGAATTCTTTGGGGCGGTATCTCCGTGCAATCGGCCGGCAACGGGCGGGAAATCGGCGGCATCCATGGCCGGATGGCGCACGTGGCTGGCGCTGGCCGGGGCGGCCGTGCTGCTGGCCGGCTGCATGAGCGGCCCGCCGCCGCGCGTGGAAGGCCCGGGCGGCACGCCCGGCACTCCGGCGCCGCCGGCTTCAGCCAATGCCGGCCGGCTGCAACCGGCCAGCTGGGCCGAGATCGGCGGCTGGAGCCAGGACGACGTGCGCGCTGCCTGGCCCGCGCTGCAGGCCAGCTGCCAGGCGCTGAAGAAGCGCGCCGACTGGAACCGCGTCTGCGCGGTCGGTCTGATGGTGGATGCCGGTGACCTCTCCGCCATGCGCGAGTACTTCGAGACCCATTTCCAGCCCTTCCGCGTGATCAATGGCGACGGCACCGATAGCGGCCTGATCACCGGCTATTACGAGCCGATCCTGCACGGATCGCGCACGCGCCAGGGCGCCTTCCAGATTCCGCTGTACCGCCGTCCGCCGCAACTGGGCAAGGGCGCGCTGCCGGCCCGGGCCGAGCTGCTGCGCAACCCGGCGCTGCGCGGCAACGAAGTGGTCTGGGTGGATGACGCCGTGGAAGCCGCCTTCCTCCAGATTCAGGGCTCGGGCCGCATCCGGCTGCCCGATGGCTCGGTGATGCGCGTCGGCTTCGGCGGCACCAATGACCAGCCGTTCCGGTCCTTCGGCAAATGGCTGCTCGACCGGGGCGAGATCACGTCCGCGCAGGCCACCATGCAGGGCATCAAGGCGTGGGCGCGCGCCAATCCGGCCCGCGTGGAGGAGATGCTCAACGTGAATCCGCGCTACGTCTTCTTCCGCGAACTGCCGCCGAACAACGACGGCCCGGTCGGCGCGCTGGGCGTGCCGCTGACCGCCGAGCGGTCGATTGCGGTCGATCCGGCCACGATTCCGCTGGGCGTGCCGGTGTTCCTCTCGACCACGCGGCCGCTCTCGACTGAACCGATCCAGCGCCTGATGTTCGCGCAGGACACCGGCTCGGCCATCAAGGGCGGCGTGCGGGCCGACTTCTTCTGGGGCGCCGGCGACGCCGCCGGCGAGACGGCCGGCCGCATGAAGCAGGGCGGCCGGATGTGGGTGCTGATGCCGCGCAGCTAAGCGGCAGCCCTCAACTTCGGGGCTAGCGCGGCCGCTGATCCACGATGCGCCGCGCCTTGCCCACCGACCGCTCCACGCCGCCTTCGGGCAGGATCTCGATGGCGGCCGTGACCCCGATATACGCCTTGATGTCGTGGACCAACCCCGAGCGGGCCTGCTGCGCCCCCTCCGGCTCGGCGCCGTGGGCGCACTCCACACGCACCGTCAGCGTATCCATCGGCCCTTCCTTGCCGAGCACGCACTGGTAGTGCGGCGCCAGTTCGGCGTGCTTCAGGATCAATTCCTCGATCTGCGACGGAAACACGTTCACGCCGCGCACGATCATCATGTCGTCGGTGCGGCCGGTGATCTTCTCCATCCGGCGGAACGCGGCGCGGGCCGTGCCCGGCAGCAGCCGGGTGAGGTCGCGCGTGCGGTAGCGGACCACCGGCATCGCCTCCTTGGTCAGCGAGGTGAAGACCAGTTCGCCGAACTCGCCATCGGGTAGCACTTCGCCGGTTTCCGGGTCGATGATCTCGGGGTAGAAGTGGTCTTCCCAGATCGTCGGGCCGTCCTTGGTCTCGGCGCATTCGTTGGCCACGCCGGGGCCCATCACCTCGGACAATCCGTAGATATCGACCGCCGAGATGCCCATGCGGCGTTCGATGGCCAGGCGCATCTCGGGCGTCCACGGCTCGGCGCCGAAGATGCCGATGCGCAGCGACGTGCTGGCCGGGTCGATGCCCTGCCGCTCGAATTCATCGGCAATCGCCAGCATGTAGCTGGGCGTGACCATGATGATTTCGGGCTTGAAGTCCTGGATCAGCTGCACCTGGCGCTCGGTCTGGCCGCCGCCGAACGGGATCGCCGTCAGCCCGGCCTTTTCCACCCCGTAGTGCGCGCCCAGCCCACCGGTGAACAGGCCGTAGCCGTAGCTGACGTGCACCTTGTCCCCGCGCCGCGCACCCGAGGAGCGGATCGAGCGCGCCATGACCGTGGCCCAGGTGTCGATGTCGCGCAGCGTGTAGCCGACCACCGTGGGCTTGCCCGTGGTGCCGGAGGACGCGTGGATGCGCGCGATCTGGTCCTGCGGCACGGCGAACATGCCGAACGGGTAGTGATCGCGCAGGTCCTGCTTGGTGGTGAACGGAAAGCGCGCCAGGTCCGACAGTGACTGGATCTGGTCCGGATGCACGCCGGCGGCGTCGAACTTGCGCCGATAGACCGGCGAATGGTCGTACGCATGGCGCAGGGACCATTTCAGGCGATCGAGCTGCAAGGCCTGGAGCTCTTGCCGGCTGGCGGTCTCGATGGGCTCCAGCGGCAGGTCGGTAAGGCGCGTGCTCATGTTGGCTCCACCACGTGGCCCTTGATCTGGGCGGACTTGCCCCGGAACATCGCCACCGGCTCGCCGGCCTGGTTGGTCACGCGGATGTCGTAGACGCCGTGGCGGCCGGACAGGACCTGCTCCTGGGCCTCGGCCGTCAGCACGTCGCCGCCGTGCACCGGGCGCAGGAACTCGATCGAACAGCCGGCGGCCACGGTGTTGATGTTGTGGCTGTTGCAGGCGAACGCGAAGCTGGAATCGGCGAGCGTGAACATCAGCCCGCCATGGCAGATGCCGTGGCCGTTGAGGAATTCGGGCCGTACCGGCATCGAGAGCCGGGCGTAGCCGGGGCGCACGGCTTCCACGACGATGCCGAGCCAGCGGCTGCACGCATCGGCCTCATACATGGCGGCGGCGGCCGCTTCGGCCAGGGCCTGGGGGTCTTGGGGCAAGCGGGTCTCCTCGGGCTGTCTATATATATAGGGGGCGATGTTGGGCAGGTCGGGCGGAGGGCTATCGGCCGGTGAAGTGCGGGGCGCGCTTCTCCAGGAATGCGTTCACACCTTCCGTGTAGTCGTGCGACTGGCCGAGATCGCGCTGGAGGTCGCGTTCTAGGTCCAGCTGGGTGTCGAGCGTGTTGGTGGCGCTGGCATACATCGCCTGCTTGATCGCCGCCAGCGCGCGCGTGGGCTGGGCGGCGAGGTGCGAGGCCAGCGCCATCGCCTGTTCGGCCAGTAGCGGGTCGTCCATGACTTCCCAGACCAGGCCCCATTTCTCGGCCTCGTCGGCGCTGAGGCGGTCGCCGGTCATCGCCAGCCCCATCGCGCGGCCCATGCCGAGCCGCTTGGGCAGCAGCCAGGTACCGCCGGAGTCCGGCACCAGGCCGATCTTCACGAAGGCCTGGATAAAGCAGGCCGAGCGGGCGGCCAGCACCATGTCGCAGGCCAGCGCGAGGTTGGCGCCGGCGCCGGCCGCCGTGCCATTGACGGCCGCCACCACGGGCAGCGGCAGCGCCTGGAGGCGGCGCACGAGCGGGTTGAACCAGGTATCGATCAGTTCGCCGAGGTCGGTACTGTGGCCGGGCGTGAAATCGAGATCGGCAAGATCCTGGCCGGCACAGAAACCGCGGCCGGCACCGGTCAGCAGCAGGGCACGGGCGCGGCCGGCTTCCACGTGGTCGAGCGCGGCGACCAGCGCCTCGTGCATCTGGCGGGTGAAGCTGTTGAGCTTGTCGGGGCGGTTCAGCGTGACCACGGCCACGTCGCCGTGCCAGCGCAGCAGGATCGGGCCGGCGTCGAGCGTCGCCCGGGCCGCGGCCGACGATGAGGATGGGGGCATGGTTGTCTCCTGCGCCATATTGTTCTCCGGGTCGGTGAGTGGATCTGACGCCACGATGCGCGCCCGGCCATTGTAGACAGCCATCGCGCGCAATTAAATAAACCGACCAGTCGGTCGGCAAATAATAGTAGGCCTGCGGATCGGGCGCAAGATGGGGTTACGCGCAGCCGTCTGGATGGGGCCGACGGCCATCCTCCTCGCAGATTTGACAATTCTTGCCCTTCGACTACGGTTAGCGCGTGAGCTAGCGCTTTCATCACCTCTGCGAGGCCCGTATGCGCAAATGGAATCCATGGCTGGCCGTCCTGATGGCGGCGCTGGTATTACCCGTGGTACCCGCCACGGCCTCGGCCACCGAACAGGCTCAGCAACGCCGCGAAGGGCGCGACGTGCGCCAGGACACCCGCCAGGGTTCGCGGGAGACGAAGCAGGACTGCCGCGCCAACGACCAGAAGAGCAATCCGCAGTGCCGGCAGGACAAGCGCCAGACCAAGCAGCAGGGCCGGGAGACCGCGCGCGACATCAAGTATTGATGGGCGCGGAGGTTTGCACCTAGCGCGCCGGTTTCGCCAGTTCCTCGTCGATATAGCGCAGCAGCGCCTCGGACAGCGCCTCGCGCGGGTAGGCGTTCTGCGTGACGAACAGCGCGGCCACGGTGGTGCGCGTGCGCGCGATCGGCACCGCGAGTGCCCAATGATCCGCATTGACGTAGGCCAGTAGCGTGCTGCCCGGAATCACCTGATCGTAGAACAGCATCTGGCTGTCGTTGCGGGGATCGATCTGCGCCAGCTTGTCATGGCTCGACGTCAGGATTGACGAAATGCGCCCCGGCTCCGGAAATGTGACCAGCGAGTAATAGCGCGGCCCCGCCGGCAGCGGGTGCGCCGCCAGCCACGCTTTGCGGATGGCCGGCCGCAGGCTCATCACGCCGCCGCCGTCGCCGGGCTGGCAGGTGGAGCCGGGGAAGTGCTGGAGCAGGTCTGCCTGATATTGCTCGGCATCGTTGGCGAGCGGCGAGCCGCCCACCGCGCCCGCCGCGCTGACCACCGCCGCCACGCGGCCAAGAATCTCCGGGTAGTTGACCAGGGCTTCGAGGATGTCTGGCGCGCCCTTCGAATAGCCGATCAGTACGAGTCGCGGCCCTGCGGGGTCGAGCGGCGTGGCCATGACCGCATCGCGGATCTGCCGTGCGTTATGGGTGGAGCTGGACAGCGCATCGACCGACAGCATCCCCCCGTCATAGCCGAACTGGCGCAGGTGCTTGCCCACCGCATCGGGCGGACTCAGCCACGGCGCGAAGCAATTGAAGCCGATGCCGGGCACGACCATCGCCATCAGTGGCCGGTGCGCGGGGCCGAGATCGGCCGGCTTGCCGGTGCCGGGCGGCTCCGTGCCCACCCGCGTCAGGGCTTCCTCGCAGGGGCGGTAGTCGGGCACGGTCTGCTGGCGGGTCTGGAGGATCGCGCAGAAGATCTCGCGGAAGCGCGCCCGCCCATCGCCCACGCCGGCGGCAGCGGCCGGCAGCAGGACCAGCGGCGGGGTCTCGGTGGAGTAGGGCACCAGCGGCTTCGCGGCGCATCCCGCCAAGAAGGCCAACGCCAGCATCCAGGCCAGGCTACTCGCGCGCATGGGCATCCCCTTCGACGATTGGCTCCCAGTCCAGGATGTCGATGTCCGACAGGCTTAGCGGGCGGAGGACGAAGAACATCACCGCCCGCCGCCCGTCGGTATGGTAGTGGGCACCGCTGAAGGTGGCCTGCTCCTGTGCCCGCGCCACCGGCGTGGGGCCCCGGACGAACGCCAGCTTCTCCAGTCCCTCCGAATACATGCAGTCCTGGACCATCAGGTTGCGCGCCTCATCGACATCCCCGTGCAGCAGCGCGGCGCCCTGGCTTCCATTGGCCGCCGCGAAGCGCCCGCCCACCGGGCGGCCAACCTGTAGCAGGTACACCGGCCGTCCCTGATAGCTGATGGGCGCCAGCCAGACGCGGATCCACGTGGCCGGCGCCCCGGCCTGCGCCTGCTTGCGCAGCACCGCGTCCGGAATCCGGCCAAATACGCGCTGCGCGTTGTCGAAGTCCTGCTGGTTGCGCCGGTAGTTGCGGCGGATCATGGCCGCGCTGAAATCCGCCACATCGCCGACGACGATGCCGTTCAGCGGCTCCCCCACGCCCTGCCCGGCGGCGTCCGTCGCACAGCAGGGCAGGCGCTCCAGCGTGGCGTGCAGGCTGTCGAGATCGGCATGGTCGGTCACGGCGGCGGGTGGATAGGCGAACAGCTTGCGCGAGAAGTCCGGGTGGGTGGCATCGTCCGGCACGCTCAGGAACAGCGTGAAGGCGATCAGGGTTTGATCGCCGAGCAGGTCGACGTTGAGCAGCTTGGTGCCGCGCGACGGATTGGTGAACACCACGCCCGAGCGGGTGGCGCCGGCCGGGATCGGATTGCGGAAGCCCTGCCGGTTGAACCACTCGTCCAGGCGCGCGTTGGTCTTGCGGTCGAACCAGCTGTGCACGGACCACGCCACTTCGAGTGGCGAGAAGTAGTCGGGATCGGTGCCGGTGCGCAGCAGGGTCATCGACCGCGCGGAGGCGTTCTCCACCTCGATCCACACGGGCTGGACCCCGGTGCCCTGGATGTCGATGCCGAACATCCGGTCAGTGTCCGCCCGGCTCAGCACGGCGGCGCGCAGGGTGACGCCCTGTTTGGATGTGGTCTCCGCGCGGGTGCGCAGCGCGGTCACCGCATCGCCGGTCGGCGGCTGCCAGGTGGAGCAGCCGGCCAGCAGGCAGGCGATGAACGTCATCGGGAAGAAGACGATCTGCCAGCGCAGGGAGAGCGTCGGCAGCGTCATCGTCCGATCCCCGGGGTGGTCTGGCGCAGGGCATCGTGGTTCTGCCAGCGGAAGAACTGGATGCTGTCCAGCGACACCGGGCGGCGGTCGAACACCATCACCAGGCGGTCCCCATCGGTGTAGTACGGGTCCGTGGTCAGGTTCTGGCGCGGCTGCTCGGGCGGGGCGGCGCCAACGCCCGAGGCGTATCCGATCATCACCAGGCTTTGCGAATAGGCCATGTCCTCGGCCAGCGCGGTGCGGGCTTCATCGACATCGGGGTCGATCTTGTGCGTGGTCAGCGTGGGCGAGTGGATGGTCAGGCGGCTGCCGATGTCGCGGCTGATCTGGCCGACCCAGACCGGCTTGCCGCGATAGCGCAGGGGGCTGAGCCAGAGCCGCAGGTGGTTGCGCTGGTGGATGGTGTCGCGCGCCTTTTGCAGCGCGAGGTCCTGCGGGCGGCCGAACAGGTACAGATCGCTCACGGGGGCATTGAGGTAGCGTTCGCCTGAGAGCGCCGATGAGACAACTCGCATGATGGCGCCCGACCATTTGGTTTCCGTCGGCCGCCAGCCGCGGCGCACGAGGGCCGGAAAGGCATCGTCCAGCCCGCCCACGATCACCAGGTTGAGCGGATCGGCATGCTTGCGGCCGCCCTCGTTTGTGGCGCAGCAGGGCATGGCCTCCAGCGCCGCGCGGAAGGCGTCGTCATCGTCGTAGTCGCGGATCTGGTCGGGCGGATAGACGTCGCGCCGGAACACGGCGCTCGTCTGGTAATCGCCGCGAAAGCCCGGCACGACGGTGAAGATCGAGAAGGCGTGGGCGTGGTCCTTGGCCACCAGGTCCAGCTGGATCAGCTTGACGCCTTCCTCGAGGTTGGTCAGCACCATGCCCGAACGGGTTTGGCCGGGGAGTACGGGGTTGCGGAAGGCCAGTCGGCCGAACCGCTCGGCGGATTCGCGCCGCGCTTCGCGGGAGGCATCGGCAGCAAAGATATCGGCGGCTTCTGAGCTGGGGAAGAAGCTGGGGTCCAGTCCTACGTACATGAGCCAGATCGGGCGATCTGTCTCATTGCCGATCTCCACCCATACGGGCTGCATGCCCCGCTTCGCCAGTGGTACGCCGTAGAGCGATTCGCTTTCGGTCGCGGAGAGGACCGAGACCGACACGTTGACGCCGCCATCCGAACGTGACCGCACGCGGTCCTGGTAGCCGGCGCCGGGGTCGGGTTCGGGCGGCGGGCCGGCGCAGCCGGTCACGAGCGCGGTCACGCCGACGGTTGCCGCCACCCAGGCGGCCAGTCTGGCCCGCGAATGCCCGGGCGACATGGCGACACACGCGCAGGCCGACTCAGTTCAGGTCTTCGTCCTTGTAGTACTTGGTGCCCTTGGCCGTCAGCTCGACCGCCAGCCCGCTGTCCGTGATCTGGTAGACCCAGATCCCCGGCGCGACGGCTACCGCGCCCTGGAAGGCGCTACCGCTGTCACCGGTTTTCGCTGCGGCGGTGGCTTGCCCGCCGAGTGTCCAGCCGGAGTTGATGAATTCGTTCAGCGCCTTGTCGTTCTCGAAAACCCAGACCATCTGGAATTTCTTGACGCCGAAGCCCAGCCCAGCCTGCAGTTCGACCATCTTCATATAGACCATGGCCTTGGTCTTGTTGTTGACGGCGACGCCTTCCCCCTTGCCGCTCCCGGCCAGCAGGATCTTCATGCCGAAGTTGCTGAACGCAGCGTAGCCGGCGGCAGACTCCACTTGCTTGCGGGCAGACGGCTGCGCCTTGTAGAGCGCATTCAGCGCATTTTGGGCAGCCTTGCGGACCTCGGCCTGCTCTTCCGCCTTGTTCGCGCCAAAGGCGAGGCCGGGGAAGGCGATCAGGGGAATTAACGAGAATGTTGCCGTGCGACGATTCATGATGGCTCCCTTCTCCGCTTCGATAGGGTCGAAACCGGATGCTGGCAAAGCATTGGGGATGCCGCTCGGCGCAATAGGAGGTGCGGCGCTTTTTGTAAGAGTTACCGCAAAATCGTGGGTTCAGATTAGGCGACGGCATGGCGGCGCGCAAGCGCCGCACCGGTCTTCCCGCTTGACCACCACGCCGCCGGCGCGCCAGTATCGTGCGCTGGCAGCAGACCCATCCATTTATATAGAGAGAGGAGCAGACATGTCGTACGAGAACATCCTGGTGGAAACGCGCGGGCGCGTTGGCCTGGTCACGCTGAACCGTCCCAAGGCGCTCAACGCCCTGAACGACGCGCTGATGGACGAACTTGGCGCCGCACTGATCGCCTTCGACCAGGACGAGGCCATCGGCTGCATCGTCATTACCGGCAGCGAGCGCGCGTTCGCGGCGGGCGCCGATATCGGCATGATGGCGAAATATTCGTTCATCGACGTCTACAAGGGCGACTACATCACACGAAACTGGGAAACCATCCGGCGCATCCGCAAGCCCGTGATTGCCGCGGTGGCCGGTTACGCGCTGGGTGGCGGCTGCGAGCTGGCCATGATGTGCGACATCATCCTCGCGGCGGATAGCGCGAAGTTCGGCCAGCCCGAGGTCAAGCTCGGCACCATGCCAGGTGCCGGCGGTACCCAGCGCCTGCCGCGCGCGGTCTCCAAGGCCAAGGCGATGGACCTGTGCCTGACCGCCCGCATGATGGACGCGGCGGAAGCGGAACGTGCCGGGCTGGTGTCGCGCGTGGTGCCCGCTGACAAACTGCTCGAGGAAGCCTTCGCTGCGGCGGACGCCATTGCGAGCTATTCGCTGCCCGTGGTCATGATGATCAAGGAATCTGTGAACGCCGCCTATGAGACGACGCTCAACGAGGGGGTCCACTTCGAGCGTCGGCTGTTCCACGCCACCTTCGCCACGGCAGACCAAAAGGAAGGCATGGCCGCGTTTGTGGAGAAACGGGCACCTGATTTCAAGCATCGCTGAGCATCGATTAGGGAATACCCGAGGGGAGTTGAGGGGTATTATCCCGCCGCGAAAATATTCTGCGGGATGGAATTTCCTTATCGATCAAGGGTTTGTCTGGATAATGCGCGCTTGTTACGCACGGTGGCATGACAAGCGTGTTGCAAAGCCTTGGAAACGGGCCTACTATTCGTCCCCTCGCAACACAAACCGCGCTGCAAACGCAGCAGCGACAAGGGTTGCGGGGTTGATGGGTGGTCGGGCTGAGCAGTTTCGCAGCGCTGACCGCAGCGAAAAAAACTTCGCTGACCTGTTGACGAAACGCAGATAGTTCTTCATAATC
>NZ_JBFRHD010000016.1:0-161014 GCF_052115685.1 Cupriavidus sp. 2KB_3 | reverse complement strand
TTTCGCTGCGGTCAGCGCTGTAAAACTGCTCAGCCCGACCACCCATCAACCCCGCAACCCTTGTCGCTGCTGCGTTTGCAGCGCGGTTTGTGTTGCGAGGGGACGAATAGTAGGCGACTGATGGCGGGCTGGCAAGCGATTTCGCAAAATAATTCTAAAGTTCATCTCAAGTTACGTTTAAGGCACAAAACAGGAAGATTATGACCATCCGCATCGTGAGATTGGGATCACCGCGCGTCGAGGACGAAGGGCTACGCATGGGCACCGTCCGGCGGCCGCCGCGAGGCGTGCCCAAAGCCGAGTTCGCCAGCCGGGATTATTACGATGTCTGGTACCCGGCGCTCGCGCCGTCCGCAGACCTCGTCGCGCTGGCCCAGGCGGCCACGGACGACAAGGCTTGGCGCGCCTTCGAAAAGAAGTACCGCGCCGAGATGGCCGACCCCGATGCCAGCCGCACGCTTGATCTGCTCGCGGCCTTGTCTCATCAGACAAACTTCTCGCTCGGGTGCTATTGCGAAGACGAATCTCACTGTCATCGCACCATCCTGCGCGACCTGCTGGCCAAGCGGGGCGCCGACCTGGCGTAATCCGCACGCTATGATGCGAAGCTTCGCCGCCTCCTTATTAGTAAGAAGGCGAGGCGAAGCTTCTCACTGGCCTCTCATACGCCGATGGCACTGAACTTCGTCTGGCTTGGATTCTTTCTGATTTCCTTCCTGGCCGCCTGCGTGCGGCTAGCCCACGGCGACACGGCGGTCTTCCCCGCCATGCTCGCCAGCCTGTTCGACAACGCGCGCACCGCTTTCGAGATTTCTCTTGGGCTGGCCGGCGTCATGTGCCTCTGGATTGGCATCATGCGGATTGGCGAGCGTGCCGGCGTCGTCGATCTCTTCGCCCGGGCCATGAACCCACTGCTGCGTCACTTCTTCCCCGGCGTGCCGCAGGGCCATCCGGCACAGGGCGCGATGATGATGAATGTGTCGGCCAACCTGCTTGGCCTGGACAACGCCGCCACGCCGCTCGGGCTCAACGCGATGCGCGAGCTCCAGGCGCTGAACCCCAAGCCAGACACTGCCAGCAACGCCCAGATCATGTTCATCGTCCTGAACACGGCCGGGCTGACGCTGATTCCGACGTCCGTCATCGCCATCCGGCAGGCGATGGCGGTCAAGCAGGGGCTCACTGGCTTCAATGCGGCCGATATCTTCCTGCCTACCCTGCTCGCCACTGGCGTTTCCTGCCTGGCCGGGCTGCTGGCCGTGGCCTGGGTGCAGCGGCTGAACTTATTCAAACCCGCGGTGCTGGCCGCGTTCGCGATCATGGCGGCGGCCGTCGGGGGCCTGTTCGTCTGGCTGCGGCAGGCACCGCCGGACCAGGTCAGCCAGTTGGCGGCGCTCGCCGGTAGCGCATTCATCCTGTCGCTGATCACCCTGTTCCTGGTTTGCGGCGCGGTACGGCGGGTCAATGTCTACGACGCCTTTATCGATGGCGCGAAGGAAGGCTTCGGCGTCGCGGTGCAGATCATTCCCTATCTGGTCGCGATCCTCGTGGCAATTGGGCTGCTCCGCGCCTCGGGGTGCATGGATGTGCTCATGCAAGGTCTGTCGGCCGGATTCGCATGGCTGGGACTCAATACCGACTTCGTTCCCGCCCTGCCGGTCGGCCTGATGAAGATCCTGTCCGGCGCCGGCGCACGCGGGCTGATGGTCGATGTGATGAGCACCTACGGTGTCGACTCCTTCCAGGGGCGTCTTGCCGCAATCATCCAGGGATCGACCGAGACCACCTTTTATGTGATGGCCGTCTACTTCGGCAGCGTCAATGTGCGCAATACCCGTCACGCACTAGGCTGCGCGCTGTTTGCCGATGTCATCGGCATGACCGCCGCCGTGTGGATCGCCTATCTCTTTCGATAAGACTGTTGTCCAAATGCAACGTGATTGTGCGCTTTTGAAGTCATTCTCGAACACAGGACTTGGTGCGTCGCAACAACTTGTGTATAGTGAAGTCTGTCTCCTCCACCACCTCGGTGGATTCCAACCCGCGCATCACCTGCGCGGGTTTTTTTTGCCCAAAATCCGCGGAATCCTCAGATCGATAGGTAGTTTTTAATCGGTCTACATCACGAATCTGACATCTGCACCGGTCAGCGTCACATTTCCCCACCGTGGTGCAAACGCGCACAGTTGCCGCGCAAATCGCAGAAAACCCACAGCTTTGTTGCGATGCACCAATCGGCATCGTAGAGTGGCATCAGCAATAACCCTGATCCCCGCCGCTCTCCTTTATTTGCCTGCGATGCCTACCGCCGCGCGCCTTCTCCGCTACTGGCCCGATGCCGCCTACCTGCGACGTGGCATCGTCTACGCGTTGTCTTTCCTTGCGCTGGCTGGCACTGGCTGGCTGACCGGCGAACACGGTTATCTTTGGTCCGCGACGGCGTCGATCTGGACCTGCCTGGCCGACCGCCAAGGCACGGCGGCAGCCCGCATGCGCGCGCTCGGTACGGTGGGCATCGGCGGCGCGCTGGCCAGCGGTCTGGGCGCGAGCCTTTCGGGGTCGCCGCTGCTGGCGCTGCTCGTGGTGCTGGCCGCAGGGCTGGCAGCCGGTTTGGTCGAGCTGCGCGGCCCCGCAGCCGCTTTGTGCTTCAAGCTGCTCTATGTCGTGCTGATCGCCGCCTGCCTGCAGCCGGCCGAAGGCTTGCCGATCGGCACCTACGCGTGGACTAGCAGTGTCGACTACCTGCTGGGCGGCGTCTTTGCCTGCCTGACTTGCCTGCTGTTGATTCCCTCCCAGCGCGACACCCGGCCGCGTACCGAGGTGGTTGCCGTCTACGACGCCCTGCTGCGATTTGCCGATTTCCTGGCGACAACCTCGCCCGCCCACGACAGCACGCCGCACAAGCAGGAGATCCGCCTTCGCATCGAAGCCGCGCGCGCCGCCGTGACCGCCCGGCGTGGCCTGCGGGACCCGCTGGGCCTGCTCCACTACGCCTACGCCGTGGCGGTAGCCGACGCGATCTTCGCCCTGTTGATCGTTGCCGGCGAACTGCGCGAGCGCGCCGGCGACACCCACGGCCTGCCGCTGGCCTATGCCGCCCGCTGCCTTGCCGATACGCAGGAGCAGGTTCGCCAGGCCCTCGCCCGCCATGCCCCGGACCTGCCGGCTCTCAGCGCGATGCTGACCCGCGACCTGCGCAGCCTTGTGGCGCAGCGCCCCAATGCATCCGCGCCGCCCCCCTACCAGTCCGCCCTGGCCGCGCTGGCCCAGCACCCCGGTTTCGACCGCTGGCGCGAGCGCTTCGTCTGGCCGAATACCGGCGTCACGGCCGTGCTCGACCGTCTGGCCCATACGCTGGCCGACCTCGCCGCGCGCGATGCCCGGGTGTCGCGTCACGCGGTCCGGCTGGCGCTGGCGGGCGGACTGAGCCTGTTGCCGTCGCAGATCTGGCAGGTTCATCACAGCTACTGGGTCGCCGTCACCGTGATCATGGTGCTGAGCCCGCGCCTGCAAACCACGCGGCAGATCTCATTTCTGCGCTTTGCCGGTTCGCTGGGCGGCGCGCTGCTGGCCTGCGGCATCAGCCTGATGCATCCCACCCCGGCGCTGGCGCTCGGCATCAGCGCCGCGTTCCTTGCCGCCGCCTATGCCACGCGACTGGCCGGCAATGCCGGGGCCTTCGCGTTCTGCCTGACGCCGGCCGTCATCCTGTTCTCGTGGCTGGGCGAGCCCGCCGCCAGCAGCAGCCATGTGGCGGCGCTGCGCGGCGCCGATACGGCCATCGGCTGCCTGATCGCGCTGGCCAGCTATGTGGTGCTGGCGCCTCGTGCGGAGCTGTCGCGCGCGTTCCGCCACAGCCTGGATGCGCTCGCGGTCAATGCCGTCTACCTCCGTGCATCGATCAGCGCGGCGCGCGCGCTGTCGGCGGCGCCGGCTCGGCTCGAGGCGCTGCGCGTGGCCGCAGGCCGCGCTTCCACCCGGGCCGAGGACACCCTTGCCCAATGTGCTGCCGAGCTGGACCCCGCTCTCGCGGCCACCCATCGCGCCCTGCACGCCACTGCGCGCCGCATGGCGGCGCTGGCGGGCCTGCTGCGCGCCGGCACCGAATCGGGGGAGATCTACACGCGGCCCGTGCCGGCCGTGCAGGCGCTGCTGGGCGACCTCGAGGCGCGGCTGGCCGAGGTGGCCGTCCGGCCGGGTCACACCGGCGTGACGGACGCGGTTGCGCCGGCCCGGCTGGCACCGCTGACGCCCGCCGATCCGCCCTTCGACCGCTTCCTGGCCGAACAGGCCGGCTACGCGGACAACCATATCGATGCCGCGCATCACACGGTGGCCCGACTGCGCGCCTTGGTGGCAGAACAGGCGCTGGCAACGCGCTCGCGCTTGCGCGGGGTCAAGGCGGGATGAGATAGCCCGGCGTTTTGGGGTTCGGGCAGGCGATCGGGCAGACACCGGCAACTATCCTAGAATGATTGGATACCCGCCGTTTCCCCGTTCCCGACAAGTCCGAGGTGCGCCATGGCTCAAATCTCCTTCCCGACCAGCGTTCCGTCTTACTGCGCCGCCAGTCTGACGCTATCGTGCCCCGCCACGGTCAATGGCAATTCATCGCAGTATTCCGTCACGGCCGAGGCGCTCGAGAATCATTGCGGCGCCCAGTCGCCGCGCGAGGACGACCTGCGCGCCGCGTTCACGAGTCACCGCCAGCGCATCGAACATCTGGCGGAAACCATGTTCGAGCTGACCAAGGCTCGCGAGATTGTCCTGCGCAGCGGGCATTTCCGCTTCGCGGACTGAGCGATTACGACTAAGCGATTACCCTTCGGCCGCCTGCCCGCGTACCAGCAGCACCGGCATCGTCGCCTGACGGATTACCGCCTCGGCCACGCTGCCGAGCACGATACGCCGCACGCCGCGCCGGCCATGGGTGCCGATGACCAGCAAGTCCCCGCCCCACCCGCGCGCGGCTTCATTGATCGACCCGGCGATGTCGCCGGCCACGGCGGGCTCGGTCACCAGCTTGGTCTCGAACGTCGCGTCCGCATCGGCCAGCACCTTGCCGGCCGCCTCCAGCGCGCGTTTGCCGCTGTCTGCGAAGGCGCGCTCGATCTGCGTGGGATCGTAGTAGCCCGCGTCGAACAGCATCACGCCATTGTCCACCACATAGAGCGCCAGAATCGTCGCACCGCCGCCGGCCACCCGTAGGGCCTCGCGCAGGGCCAGGTCGGACGTGCTGCTGCCGTCCACCGCCACCACGATCCTGTTGTAAGCCGTGCTAGTCATCGCCTTGTCCTCCGGTAAGAAGAGAGAAGCGTCGCAGCCGTGCTGCGATCGCTACATCCGATACTACACGTGGCGCCAAACCCACGTGATGAGCCGATGCTGAAAATGGGATAGGCGGATCACCCATCAGCCGCACCCGTCCACGCGGCATTAAATTGACCGACCGGTCGGTTTATATATATAGTGAGCAGACCCGCGCCGCCGTCCAGCCCTCGACAAGAACAACCACCGCGCGGCCACCCACCAGAAGGAGACGTTATGTACACGCAGAGTCTCGACCTGCCCGGCCAGCCCAGCGCAGCCGCGCCACATGGCGGGCCGCAGGACGCCGGCCTCGCCGCGCGCCAGGCCGCGTTCGACGCGCGCATGGCGGAAGACGGCAAGATCGAGCCGATGGACTGGATGCCCGACGCCTACCGCAAGACGCTGGTGCGCCAGATCTCGCAGCACGCGCACTCGGAGATCGTTGGCATGCTGCCGGAAGGCAACTGGATCAGCCGCGCGCCGTCGCTCAAGCGCAAGGCCATCCTGCTGGCCAAGGTGCAGGACGAAGGCGGCCACGGCCTCTATCTATATAGCGCGGCCGAAACGCTCAATGCCTCGCGCGACGATCTGGTCGATGCCCTGCACACCGGCCGCGCCAAGTATTCGTCGATCTTCAACTACCCGACGCTGACCTGGGCGGACGTCGGCGTGATCGGCTGGCTGGTGGATGGCGCGGCGATCATGAACCAGATTCCGTTGTGCCGCTGCTCGTACGGCCCGTACGCGCGCGCGATGATCCGCATCTGCAAGGAGGAGTCATTCCACCAGCGCCAGGGCTTCGACGCCCTGCTGGCCATGATGCGCGGCACCGACGCCCAGCGCGAGATGGTCCAGGACGCAGTGAACCGCTGGTGGTTCCCGGTGCTGATGATGTTCGGCCCGCCGGACGCCGCCTCCACCAACAGCAGCCAGACCATGGCCTGGGGCATAAAGCGCATCTCGAATGACGACCTGCGCCAGAAGTTTGTCGATGCGACCGTCGAGCAGGCCAAGGTGCTGGGCGTGACGCTGCCCGACCCCGGCCTGAAGTGGAATGCCGAGCGCGGCCACCACGACTACAGCCCGCTCGACTGGGATGAATTCTGGCGTGTGATCAACGGCGACGGCCCCTGCAACAAGGAGCGGCTGGCCACGCGCGTGAAGGCGCACGAAGACGGGGCCTGGGTGCGCGAGGCCGCGCTGGCCCATGCCCGTCGCCGCGCCGAACGACCCCAGCGCGAAGCCGCCTGAACGCGGCCCAAGGAGACAGAAATGGCGCAATCGACACCCGAGATGCACCCGAGCAAGAAGGAATGGCCGCTGTGGGAGGTGTTTGTCCGCAGCAAGCAGGGCCTGGAGCACAAGCATTGCGGCAGCCTCCACGCCGCGGACGCCGAGCAGGCGCTGCACATGGCCCGCGATGTCTACACGCGCCGGCAGGAAGGCGTGTCGATCTGGGTGGTGCCCTCGTCCGCCATCACGGCCAGCGCGCCGACGGAGAAGGCCGAGCTGTTCGACCCGGCCGCCGACAAGATCTACCGGCACCCGACGTTCTACCAGCTCCCCGACGAAGTCAACCATATGTAAGGCCGGCCCCATGATGCAACCCCCCGTCGCCGACGACCGCCCCCTCGACCGCACCGCAGACCTCGCCCGCACCGCGCCGTTGCAGTACGTGCTGCGGCTGGCCGACAACGCGCTGATCCTGGGCCAGCGCAACGCCGAATGGTGCGGCCACGGCCCGGCGCTGGAAGAAGACATCGCGCTGGCCAATATCAGCCTGGACCTGATCGGCCAGGCGCGGCTGTTGTACACCCATGCCGGCGAACTCGAGGGCCGGCTGACCGGCCGCGCGCGCCAGGAGGACGAGTACGCGTACTGGCGGGAGGAGCGCGAATTCCGCAACTGGACCCTGCTGGAACTGCCGCACACCGGCCCGCTGGCCGGCACCGCCCGGACCGAGCGCGACTACGCGGTCACCATCATGCGAAATTTCCTATACGGGGCGCTGATGGCCGCACTCTGGCCCGCGCTGGAGAGCAGCCGGGACGCCGGGCTGGCCGCCATCGCCGCCAAATCGGCCAAGGAGGCGCGCTACCACCTGCAGCATGCGGCGGGATGGGTCGTGCGGCTGGGCGATGGCACCGATGCGTCCCACGTCCGCATGCAGCGCGCGCTGGACCACCTGATGCCGTATATGAACGAGTGCTTCGCGCCCGATCCGGTCGAGCAGGCCGCCGCTGACCAGGGCGTGGCCGTGCCGACGGCGAGCCTGCGCGACGACTGGGAGGCCATCGTCCACGCCACCCTGGAGGACGCCACGCTGCGCCTGCCGGCCCCGTCGGCGTTCGTCTCCACGGGCAAGCTCGGCGTGCATTCGGAACACATGAGCTACCTGCTGGCCGAAATGCAGGGGCTGGCGCGCGCCCACCCCGGCGCGCAGTGGTAGGCGGGGATCCGGCCATGCGGATTGCGTCGACGATCCCCTCCCCCTTCGCGCCGGCCTTCCCTGCCGCTCCTCCGGCCGGCCCGCGCTCGGCCGACGACCGGCTCGCCGCCGCGTGGGTCGCGCTAGAGGCCGTGCCAGACCCCGAAATCCCGGTCGTGTCGATCCGTGATCTCGGCATTTTGCGAGACATACGGCTGGCCGACGACGGCGCGACGGTCGAGGCGATCATCACGCCGACCTACTCCGGCTGCCCGGCCATGTCACAGATCGAGGAAGACGTGGGCCGTGCGCTCGAAGCCGCCGGACTGGCGCCGTGGCGCGTGCGCACGGTGCTGGCGCCGGCCTGGACCACCGACTGGATCACCGAGGCCGGCCGCGCCAGCCTGCGCGCGTACGGCATTGCCCCGCCCGGGCGTTGCGGATCGCAAGACAGCGAGATGGGCGCGGGCGCCGCGGTCCGGCCGCTGCGCTTTGTACCGCGCGCAACCCAGGTCATCGCCTGCCCCCATTGCGGCAGCACGCATACCGAGGAGCTGTCGCGCTTTGCCTCCACGGCGTGCAAGGCGCTCCACCGTTGCCTGGACTGCCGCGAGCCGTTCGACTACTTCAAGCCCTACTAAGTCCAGAAAGCCAGAGGCAGACACGCGATGACCCCACAGTTCCACCCGCTGCGCGTGGCGCAGGTACGCCCGGAAACGTCCGACACGGTCTCGATCGCCTTCGAGGTGCCCGAGCCGCTGCGCGACGCCTACCGCTTCACGCAGGGCCAGTTCCTCACGCTGAAGGCCGCCGTCGATGGCAAGGACGTGCGTCGCTCCTATTCGATCTGTTGCGGGGTGCAGGACTACGACGAGCGCGGCGAGCTGCGCGTGGCCGTGAAGCTGGTGGACGACGGCCTGTTCTCCACCTGGCTGCACGACACCGTGGCGCCCGGCCAGGTTTTCGAGGTAATGACGCCCGATGGCCGCTTCCACGTGCCGCTGGACACCGCCGCCGCGCGCCACTACGTGGCCTTTGCCGCCGGCAGCGGCATCACGCCGGTGCTGTCGCTGATCCGCACCACGCTGGCGCGCGAGCCGCACAGCCGCTTCACGCTGGTCTACGGCAACCGCAGCGTGGACAGCATCATCTTCTCCGAGGCGCTGGAGGATCTGAAAAACCAGTATCTGTCCCGTTTCACGCTCTATCACGTGCTGTCCCGCCAGCCACAGGAGGTGGACCTGCTGCACGGCCGGCTCGACCGCGCGCGCGTGGCCGCCTTCCTGGAAACGCTGATTCCCGTCGACGATATCGACGCCGCCTTTGTCTGCGGCCCGGCCTCGATGATCGACGAAGTGGAGGCGGCACTGAAGGCAGCGGGGCTGGATCCCCACCAGATCCATGCCGAACGCTTTGGCGTGCCGCTGGCGTCCGCGCCGCGTAAAACGTCGACGGAACACCACGCCAGCCACGCCGGCACGGCCGAGCTCGTGGTCGTGCTGGACGGCAAGCAGCACAAGATGCGCCTGCCGCTGGAAGACGCCAATGTGCTGGACACCGCGCTGGCGGCCGGGCTGGACCTGCCCTACGCCTGCAAGGGCGGGGTCTGCTGCACCTGCCGCGCCAAGGTGCTCGAGGGCAAGGTCGAGATGGAGAAGAACTACACGCTGGAGCCGTGGGAGATGGAAAAGGGGTTCGTGCTCACCTGCCAGGCGCGCGCGCTCACGCCCCGGGTGGTGGTCAGCTACGACGAACGCTAGTTGTTGCTGGTGGCACGACTGTTGCCGTGATTACAATGGCGGGACACGCTCCATGCGTCGCATCGCCCGCCACAGGGCCGTCCGCTGACGGCGGGGCCGATGACGGCCGGGATTCCTCCGGGACACGTCGCACCCTATACAATCACGGTCATGCAATATATCCATGTCGTCAACGGCGATGTTGCGGGCAACACGCTGCGCCAGGCCCTGGCCCAGGCGGCCCGTCCCGACCCGGTGGTCGTCCTGCGCGACGACCTGGCCGTCGGCCCCATCGCGGACGTGGACAGCACCGGCCTGATCCGCTCCGGCTTCTGGCAGCGGGTGGCGCCCCATACCGATATCGACTTCGCGGCCGAGATGCGCCAGGCGCTGGACCAGCTCCAGTCGCTGCGCCGCGCCGACATGGAGGTCGCCATCTGGCACGGCCAGAGCGCCTCCGACCAGTTGATGCTGCGCCGGGTGGTCTTCCACCTGTACCAGGCGCCCCAGCGGATCAATGAAGTGTCGATGGACCTGCGCGAACTGGAGGTGCCCGCCCAGGGCAACCTCGCCGCCATCGGCATGTACCCGGCCGCGCGGCTGGCGCGGCGGTTCTCGACCATCGCCCCGGTCTCGGTGCTGCGGCTGGGCCGGCTGGGCTACGAATGGCAGCAGAACGTGAAGGAGAACGCCGACGTGCGGCTCTGGAAGGGCAACACGCTCGTGCCTGCCGCCTACCATAACGTCGACGACGTGATCCTGGAGCGCGCCCCCGAGGACTGGAAGCCGGCCGCCGAGGTAGTGGCCAGCGTCATGGGCGCCATCGAGGGCCTGCTGGCCAGCGACTGGTTCGTGTTCTGGCGCTGCCGGGAGTTGATCGGCACGGGCCAGCTCGTACTGCGCGGCAACGCCGATTCGCTCCAGACCTGCGAACTGCGCCGCAACCAACTCAACGCAAGCGCGGAATAAGCGGCCCATGGCAAGAACCAAGGCGCCCGATTTCGAGGCACAGCGCGAGCAGATCCTGGACCTGGCCGCCGCCGCCTTCGCGGCGAGCAGCTACCCGAGCACCTCGATGGCCGACCTGGCAGCGGCCTGCGGCACGTCCAAGGCGCGGCTCTATCACTATTACGAGAGCAAGGAAGCGATCCTGTTCGACCTGCTGGACCGCTACACGCGCCAGCTGATGCTGATCGTCACCGAGGTGGAGGCCGAAAGCGAGCGCCAGGGCCGTACGGACGCCGAGAGTTTCGGCGATCTGCTGCGCGCCTTCCTCGCCGAGTACGAAACGTCTCAAACCCGGCACATCGCGCTGATCAACGACGTCAAGTTCCTGGCCGAAGAGCAGCGCGACCTGATCCTGAAGCGCGAGCGCGACGTGGTGGCCGCCTTCTCCCGCAAGCTGCGGCTGGCCTACCCGGCGCGCGTCACGCGCGACAACCAGACCGCGCTGGCGATGACCGTGTTCGGCATGATCAACTGGACTTTCACCTGGCTCAAGCCGGGCGGCAAGCTGTCTTACGCCCAGTTCGCCGAGATGGTCGTGGACCTGCTCGACAATGGGTTGGCAACCGGGTTGGCAACCGGGCTGGCGCGCAGTGCGCCGGCCCAGCCCTGAATCAGGACCACTCCGCGTCTTCCTGCTTCTGCCGCTGTTCGCGGTCCTGGCGGAACATTTCCTCGAGTTCGTCGCGCGCCTGCCGCGCCAGCGACACCAGCTTGGTCTGGTCGCGGTAGTGCGGGTAGAAGCGGTCGATCGCCTGGATATTGTGACGCCGGAAGCGCAATGCCACGCTGCGCGCATCGGCCGGATCGATTCCCAACCCTTCCAGCACGCGGCGCCCCATCATCAGCGAACCCTCGAACATCTCGCGCTCGAAGATCTCCACGCCACGGTCCTTGAGCTGGTACACGTGCGAGACGTGGCGCGCCCGCGCGTAGATCTTCAGGTGCGGAAAGCGCGCCCGCACGCGGTCGATCAGCGCCAGGCTGTCTTCCATGCCCTCGATGGCCACCACGAGGATCTTGGCCGTGCCGGCGCCCGCCGCCTCGAGCAGGTCCACGCGGGTGGCATCGCCATAGAACACCTTGAAGCCGAAGCCTTTGAGGAACTCGATCTGGTCCGGGTCGTGGTCGAGAATCGTCGCCGTAATGCCCTGCGAGTACAGCAGGCGGCCGACGATCTGGCCAAAGCGCCCGAAGCCGGCAATCAGCACCGGGTTGTGCTGCGGCGGGATCGCGTCGTCCTTACGGCGCGACAGTGCATGCAGGCGCGGCGCGATCAGGCGGTCGAAAGCCAGCAGTAGCAAGGGCGTCGCCACCATCGACAAGGCCACCACCAGCACCAGCAGCGCCTCCATATGCGGCGGCAGCAGGCCCGCCTGGGCGGCCACGCCGAATACCACGAAGGCGAACTCGCCGCCTTGCGAGATCAGCAGCCCGAACAGCAGCCACTGCCCGCGCGAGATGCCGAAGCGGCGCGCCAGCAGCGCCAGGATCAGCGTCTTGACCACCACGAAGCCCGCCACGAGGCCCAGCACCTGCCCCGGCGCCTGCGCGAGCACGCCGAAGTCGATCGACATGCCCACGGCCATGAAGAACAGGCCGAGCAACAGGCCCTTGAACGGCTCGATATCGGCCTCGAGCGCATGGCGGTACTCCGAATCCGCCAGCAGCACGCCGGCCACGAAGGTGCCGAGCGCCATGGAAACGCCCACCGCGTCCATCATCAGCGCGATGCCCACCACCAGCAGCAACGCAAACGCGGTGAACATTTCGCGCATGTCCGTGCGGGCGATAAAGCGCAGCACCGGGCGCACCAAGTAGCGGCCCACCACCACCAGCAACGCCATCACGGCCACCGCCTTGCCGGCGGTCTGCCATGCCGGCGGGCCGTGCGGCACCGCGCCGACGGCGTCGGCGGCCAGCAGCGGCAGCAAGGCGATCATCGGGATTGCGGCGATATCCTGGAATAGCAGAATGCCGAAGCTGGCCGCGCCGGCCGGGGTGCCCATCAGGTTCCGCTCGGCCAGCGTGGCGAACGCGATGGCCGTGGAAGACAGCGCCAGGCCAAGCCCCGCCACCAGTGCCACCTGCCATGGCGCCCCCAATAGCGCGGCCAGGACGCCCAGCACCAACGCACAGGCCGCAAGCTGTGCCGATCCGTAGCCGAAAATCGATTTCTTGAGGTTCTTGAGCTTGCGCGGCTCCAACTCCAGGCCGATGACGAACATCATCATCACGACGCCGAATTCCGAGAAATGCAGGATCGACTCGACATTGGTGACCAGCCGCAGTGCAAACGGGCCGATGGCGGCGCCGGCAATCAGGTAGCCGAGCACCGCGCCCAGGCCGAGCCGCCGCGCCAGCGGCACCGCCACCACGGCCGCCACCAGGAACACCAGCAGCGCGATCAGGAAGTCATGCTGGTTCATGGCGCGTCCTCCGGCTCCTCGGACGGCACTTCATCGGCCGAGGACACCTCGGGCGGTACCGGCAGGGGCGGCGTCAGGTGCCGGGCCACGTGTTCGACATGCAGGGCAATGGCCTCCGGATCGGCATTGCCCGCATCGTGCAGCACCACCGGCGGCAGCCAGGTCATGCCGCACAGCAAGGCGGTTTGCTCCAGCGGCAGCAGGAAATCGGCAATCGGATGGCCGTGGGAGCCGTCCGGCCCGTAGGCGTCGGCGTGGCCGCCGGTGCTGACCACCACCAGCATCGACTTGCCGCGCAGCGCGGTGCCGCCCGGCCCGTAGGCCCAGCCGGATTCGAGGACTTCGTCGATCCAAAGCTTCAGCAGCGCAGGCACGCTGTACCAGCGCACCGGGAATTGCAGGACCACCGTCTCGGTGGTGGAAAGCAGCCGCTGCTCGGCCACGACGTCGATGTCGTAATCCACATAGAGCCGGTAGAGCTCGCGCACGGCCACGTGAGGGAGGGCCGACAGTGCCTCGGCAAGCGGACGGTTGACGCGTGAACGGCGGGGCGCAGGATGCGCATAGATCACAACAATGGGGGGCTCGTGCATGGAGGGTGGCAAGGCGAAGATTTCCGGTTAGCGTCTGATCACCACAGACCGCTGGATCTGTGCGGCGTTGCAGCAAATCCACAGACGCCACCCATATGACGTTGCAGGCTCCCCGGCAACCGCTTGATTTTACGGGATTTTTTTGGCCGTCACAGTCTGATGCAATTTCCCGCGGCGACTGTTGCGCCCGAAAGCTTACGCGACCCTGACAAATCCACTACAATACTTTTCGCATTGCAGCAACCTAGTGTTTGCCCCGAGTATCGCTGAAAGTGACTGGGCATTCATGGCGTGGATGCTATTTTCATACTGATTGTCGCAAGAGGAAACCAAAGTGAACCCGCTCGAACTGAGCAAGGCCGTCGGTGCCGTAACCGATGAAGATCTTCGCCGTGCCGCCGAGGCCAGTGCCGCCAGCCGGGCCGGACAACGCTCCACCGTCCTGGTGCGGGAGTTGGCCGCGCATCACCGCTCGCGCCTGCTCAAGCATTTTCTCGCCCTGGGCGAGGAAGATCGCCTGCTCCGTTTTGGCCAGTCCGTTGGCGACCATGTGATCGAAGCCTACGTGGACAGCATCGACTTCGACCACGACACCGTATTCGGCGTCTATGACGAAGACCTCGTGCTGATTGGTGTGGGGCACTTTGCCAACCTGCGCGACAACGCCCAGGGCCGCGTGGCTGAGTTCGGCGTGTCGGTCTCGCAGAGCGCGCGCGGCCGGGGTATCGGCAGCGCGCTGTTCGAACGCGCCGCAATGCATGGCCGCAATACCAATGTCCGCACGCTGTATATGCACTGCCTGTCGCGCAATGCCGCGATGATGCACATCGCCAAGAAGGCCGGCATGAAGGTGCAATATGCCTATGGCGAGGCCGATGCCTATCTGGAACTGCCGCCCGCCGACACCGTGAGCCGCCTGACCGAGGCGCTCGACGAGCAGGTGGCCGACCTCGACTACATGGTCCGCCGCAACCTGCGCGACGCACGGCGCTTCGGCCTGCGCTTCTGGCGCTCGCTGCTGCCGCAGAAGCGCGTGGTCTGACGGCTCGCCCTCAACGGCATGACCGATCGGCGCACCCTGGTGGTGCGCCGATTGCGTTTACCGGGCCACTTATCGGGCCGACTTCCCCCGATCAGCCGCCGGCCACCGGCAGCGCCGTGGTGTCCTTGATCGACTCCAGCGCGAAGCTGGACCGCACATCGATCACCGACGGATGCGCCAGCAATTGCTCCTGCATGAAGCGGGCGAAGTGCTCCATGTCCTGCACATAGACCTTGAGCAGCAGGTCCATCTCGCCGGTCATGGCGTGGCAGGCGGCCACCTCGGGCCAGTTCTGGATGGCCGCACGAAACTGGTCGAGCGGCGCCTTGCCCTTGGGCGTACCGCCCTGCTTCTCCAGCCGCACATTGATATAGGCGAGCAGCCCCAGCCCGATCTTGTAGGGCTCGAGCAGCGCCGCGTACTGGCGGATCACCCCGATTTCCTCGAGCCGGCGGATCCGGCGCAGGCATGGGCTCGGCGACAGGTTCACGCGCTCGGCCACTTCCAGGTTGGTCAGCCTCCCGTTGGTCTGCAGGACCTCCAGAATCTTGCGGTCGATCTTGTCCAGCTCCACCTTGCTCACGTTTTGTTGCTCCGCAGTATATTTGTCGGCAATTTTTTTGCGCAAATTTAGCAAGTCAGGCACAAGTACGCAATTTATTTGATGAGATATCCGCCTGAACCGCCCTCGACGTGCGCCGGCGGTGCGCCCCGGAGAGGCAAGGATGGTGCCAACTCCGGCACTTTCCGGGGTGCCCAGGCAAAAAAAAGCGCGACCCGAAGGTCGCGCTTTCCAGCGGGGTGGCGAAGACTTAGCCGCCGCTGCTCGACGGCACCGCCGGGGCCGAGGCGCCCGGGCCGCGGCCAGGGCCGCCGTGGCGCTTCATGTGTTCGTCGCGCATCTTCTTCATGCTCGACTCCACTTCGGCGGTGGTCACCTTGCCGTCGCGGTTGGCATCGATCGCATCGAAGCGGTTGGCCATGCGCGGGAACGCGGCCTTGAACTCGTCACGGCTCAGCGCGCCGTCGTTGTTCTTGTCCGCTGCCTTGAACTTGGCCTCGAATTCAGCCTTCATCTTGGCGCGCTGCTCTTCCCTGGCGGTCTGGCGGTAGGCTGCCAGTTCCGACTTGTCGAGCTTGCCGTCCTTGTTGGTATCGATCTTGGCGAACATCGCGTCGGCCTCGGCCTTCGAGATGGCGCCGTCGCCGTCGGTATCCACCGACTTCAGCCACATGCCGCCATGGTGGTGGCCGGGGCCGCCGTGGCGACCCGCCATGTCGCCGCGCGGGCCGCCTTGGGGGCCTTGCGCTGCCGGGGGGGTGGTCGGTGCCGGGGCCGGGGTGGTGGCCTGGGCGAAAGCGGCGCCCGCCACCACGACCATGGCCGAAGCGGCCGCGAACTTCTTCAGGATGTGGGTCTTGTGAGTCCGTTGCATGTCTGTGCTCCTTTTCGTCATGTTGGGCATGTACGGATTAGAACGCAGACGATCTCGCAAAGTTGGCACTTTTAATACGATGTTACGGGCCTCACAGAATGGACGACTCGCGTAAACATGCGAAAGACAGCCCAATATTGCGCAACCTTTTGAAACGGTTGCGTCAGCCGCCCCCGGGGGCGTCAGGCATGCCCGGAGGCATCTGCGCCGGCGCCACCTGGGGCTGCGGCTGCATGGTCTGCTGCGGTGGTGGCTGATAAGGCTGCTGGGGCTGCTGGGCCGGTTGTGCCATCGCGCCAGCCGTCACGGAAGGCGGCGGTGCGAGACTGGCCGGCGGTTGCAGCGGCGTGGAGAGCGGCGCGGCGGCGCCCGATGGCGGTGCCGCCGGCGCGGGGCCACGGCTGCCAGCGCTCACGCCGGTCTGGAGCGGCAGCGCGATTTCCTGCCGCACGCCGTTGCGTTCGATCACGATGTTGCGACCGTGGATCTCGGTCAGCTTGATCTGCGGCGACAGCGACGTCCCGGCGCGCACGGCCTTGGCCGGCCCGCCATCGAGCGAGAGGATGGCGGCGGCCGGACCCACGCCGTCGAGGTCCGCCACTACGCCGATCAGCTGCACGTCACGCACGCCCGACTGGGCGCTGCCGCCGAACAACGTAGCCACGGCGCCTGTCTCCACCGCCTCCGTCTGCGCCACGCGCGCGCTCTTGGGCACCGGGATCGTGCGCATCGCGCTGAACGCGAGCACCCAGTGCGTCACCAGCGCGCACAACGCAACAAATAGCAACAGCCCCGCGACGCGGGGCAGCCAGGGAGCGGAGAGGTCGAAGCGAAGCGGAGACCGGGAAAGGGTGGCCACGAGACAGTACGCCGGCACGCCGGCGATCAAAGAAGATCGCCTAGCGTACCAGACGCATGTGTCGGCTGTCAGTCGACTGTCAATCGGCGGTCCGCCAGCCGGTCAGAGCAGGTCGTCGAGCAGGTCGGGACCGAACACTTCGCGATGAATGTGGCCCACCGGAATCCCTGCCGAGATCAGCGCCAGGCGCTGGGCCTGCATGAAGCCGATCGGGCCGCACATATAGAACTGGCCGTCCTGGAACGCGGAGGTTTCCTCGGCCGTCAGCAGCGCGTGGATCGGCAGCGTGCCGACGTGATCGTAGTCGTGCCCGGCCACGTCGCCCGCCTGGGGCGTCTCGTAGCTGATATGGGTACGCAGGTTGGGCATGCGCTCGCGCGCCCAGGTCAGGTCCTTGCGGTGGGCATGGTGACGGCCATGGCGCGCGGCGTGGGCGAACAGCACCGGGCGGTTCGGGTTCTCCAGCGCCAGCGTGCGCAGCACGGCAATCATCGGCGTGATGCCGATGCCAGCCGACATCAGCACCATCGGCTTGCTGCCGACCAGCGCGGGCGCGAAGTCGCCCCACGGCGTGCTCACGTTCAGCGTCGTGCCGACATGGGCGGTGTCATGCAGCCAGTTGGAGACGGCGCCGGCCGGGGTCTCGGCATTGCCGGCTTCCCGCTTGACCGAGATGCGCCACGTCGGCAGGCCACGTTCGGCGGAGAGCGAATACTGGCGCAGCTGACGGCCGCCATCGGGGAAATTGGCTTCCACGCTGATGTACTGGCCCGGCGCGAAGTCACGCAGCGGCGTGCCATCCTCGGCGGCCAGGGTCAGCGCCACCACGGCATCGCCCTCGTTCTCGCGGCGCACCACGCGCACGGCCTGCAGCTCGCCCGCCTTCACGTTGTGGCGGTCGTAGAGGCGTGCCTCGGCGGCAATCAGTTCGCCGGCCAGCAGCCAGTAGGCTTCGTCCCAGGCGGCCATCAGCGGCGGCGTGGCGGCGTCGCCCAGCACGGCGGAAATCGCTTCGAGCAGGTGCTTGCCGACGATGGGGTAGTGCGCGGAGGTCAAACCCACGGCCACGTGCTTGTGGACGATGCGCTCCACCACGGGCGCGAGCACGTCGGCGCGGTCCACATTGGCGGCATAGGCAAACACGGCCGAGGCGAGCGACTGCTGCTGCGCGCCATTGGCCTGGTTGCCCATGTTGAACAGCCGGGTCAGTTCCGGCCGCGCGGCGAACATTTCGCGATAGAAGTGCGTCGTGATGGCAAGGCCGTGCTCACGCAGCACGGGAACGCTGGCATCGATATAGGGGCGGGAAGCTGCCGACAGCATCTGGAAAACTCCGAATTATCATGCATGTTGGATGCATGTTTTATCGCACAATAAAGCCGGCGCATGGCTCGGGGGTCCGGGATCTGTGGTCCCGGAACCGTCAGGCTGCTCGCCGGCTCAGGAAATTACGATGCAGGGTGATGATCGACTCGGCGGTACGGCTGCCGATGACATCGCCCAGGGTGACGCCGTCCAGCGCGCGGTAGAAGGCCTCCTCGGCCTCGTCCAACGCCAGCTTCAGCCGGCAGTTACCCTTGAGCGCGCACGGCGGATCGGCGCAGTCGACCACCGACTTGTGCCCTTCCAGCTCGCGCAGGATCGTGCCCACTGACAGCCGTTCCGCACCCGGCCCAAGCTGCAGGCCACCATGGCGGCCGCGCGTGGCCGTGATCCAGCCGAGCTTCGACAGCCGCGCGGCCACCTTCACGAGGTGGTTGTGCGAGATGTCGAATTGCTGGCCGACCTCGGCAATCGTGATCGGCCGGCTGCCATCCGCCCGCGATACATACATCAGCAGGCGCAGCGCATAGTCGGAAAAACGGGTCAGTTGCATCGTGGTTGAAATACTAAATAAGATGCATTGAAGATGCAAGTTATAAATGCGCGGTTGCCGGGTACGCCACACCCCACACGAAACAGTCACGCCGCGGGGGTTATACTTTCTGGCCATACCCGGCCGTGCCTGCCCGCCAGGCGCGGAATGTCCATCCCGATAAGGCCAGACACACGATGCGCAGATTCGCCAACTTCTCCTCCGCCCGCACGCCCGCCACCGCCCGCCCGCATGGCCAGCGCCGTGCCGGCGGCTTCACCCTGATCGAGATCATGGTGGTGATCGTCATCCTGGGGGTGCTGGCAGCGCTGGTGGTGCCCAAGATCATGAGCCGCCCGGACGAAGCCCGTATCGTAGCCGCGCGCCAGGATATCTCGTCGATCATGCAGGCGCTCAAGCTGTATCGCCTCGACAACGGCCGCTATCCGACCACCGAGCAAGGCGTGCAGGCGCTGGTCAGCAAGCCGACCACCGAGCCGGTGCCGAACAACTGGAAGGGCGGCGGCTACCTCGAAAAGCTGCCGAAAGACCCCTGGGGCCAGGCCTACCAGTACCTGAACCCCGGCGTGCGCGGCGAGATCGACGTATTCAGCTTCGGCGCCGACGGCCAGGCCGGCGGCAGCGCCAACGACGCCGATATCGGCAACTGGGAATAAGTCCTCCCGCCTCGCGCCCCTTCATCCACATGGTCCCGGCGACGCCCGCCTTGCTACCGCGCCGCCCTTGCCCGCAGCGCCGCCGGCCCGCCGGCTTCACGCTGCTCGAATTGCTGGTGGTCATGGTGATCGCCGGCATCGTCATCTCCCTGGTGGCCGTCAACGCCTCGCCCAACGAGCGGGGCCGTGTGCTCGATGACGGCCAGCGCATCGCCCGGCTGTTCGAACTGGCCCAGGAGGACGCCCAACTGGGCGCCCGCCCGCTGGCCTGGGAGGGCGATGCCGGCGGCTGGCGCTTCCTGGAATCCACCCCGCAGGGCTGGGTGCCGATGCGCGCCGATGTCTTCGCGCCCGGCCGCTGGCGGCTCGGGCTGGACAGCGTGATGATCGTCGAAGGCGGCCGGCGCGTGGGCACCGGCCCGCAGCGGCTGGTATTCGGCCGCGAACTGGTGGACGAGCCGCAGCGTCTGGTCCTCACGCGCGGCGACATCCGCGTGGACATCACCGGCGACGGCAGCGGCCGCTACCAGGCCACGGTGCCGCAATGAGCCGCCGCACTGCCCCCCGATCGACCTTCCGCCCGCAACACCGGTCCGGCTTCACGCTGATCGAGGTGCTGGTGGCGCTGACCATCCTCGCCGTGGCGCTCACGGCCGCCATGCGGGCGATGGGATCGATGACCGAGTCCAGCGCCGCGCTGCAATCGCGCATGCTGGCCGAGTTCAGCGCCGAGAACCATTTCGCCACGCTGCGCCTCTCCAAGACCTGGCCCGAGCCCGGCACGCGCGGCTACGACTGCCCGCAGGGCGGCACGCCGCTCTGGTGCGAGGAATCGGTCTCGGGCACCCCCAATCCGTCGTTCCGGCGCGTGGAAATTGCCGTGTACCCGTCGGCCACCGACAAATCGGTCAGGCTGGCCTGGCTCGTCACCCTGGTTCCCAATGAAACGCGCGGCGTCCTCTGAGCAGCCCTCCCCCCGCAGCCGGCGTGGTGGCTTCACGCTGCTGGAGATGCTCGTCGCCATCACGCTGCTGGCCGTGATGGCCGTGATTGGCTGGCGCGCGCTGGATTCCCTCACCCGCAGCCGCGAACGCCTGACCGACCACGACGCGCGCCTCGACGCCCTGAAGGTGCTCTACGGCCAGTTCCAGTCCGATTGCGAGCACCTGGCCAACCCCACCCAACTCCAGGCCAGCCCCGTGGAACTCGGCGCCAACCAGCTGATGCTGGTGCGCGACCGCCGCGACGAAGGCCAGCCCACCGCCTGGCAGGTGGTGGTCTACCGTGTGGATAACAACACGCTGGTCCGGATGGCCAGCCGCCCGGCGCTCTCCCGCAACGCGGTGCAGGGCGCGATGGTGAACCTGCGCCAGGGCGCGCCCGGCGGCGCCCAGGTACGGCCGCTGCTGGCCGATACGGCCGAACTGGCCGCGCGCGTCTGGGTGGAGCCGGCCGGCTGGCAGGCCGAGAACGGCCGGGTGCGGGCCGCGCTGATGCAGCAAAGCGCCATCGACAGCGCGGCGACACAGGCCGCAACTGCCGCCACGGCTGCCGGCGCCAGTGACGCGGGCGCCAGCGCCACCAATATCAACGGCAACGCCACGCTGCGCGCGCTGGAGTTGACCGTACTCGCGCGGATGGGTGATGGCGACGCGCCGCGTCGGTTCCAGAAAGTCTGCATGACCGGCCTATGAAAGCGCGCCCCGTCCTCCCGCGCCGTACCGGCCGCCAGCGCGGCGCCGCCGTGGTCACGGCCCTGCTGATAGTGACGCTGGCCGTGGTCATCGTCTCCGGCATGCTGTGGCGTCAGCAGGTGCAGATCCGATCGATCGAGAACCAGCGCCTGACCGCACAGGCCGCCTGGATCGAGCGCGCCGCCGTGGACTGGGCGCGGCTGATCCTGCGCGACGACCAGCGCCGCTCCAACGTCGACTATCTGGGCGAGCCGTGGTCGGTGCCGGTGGCGGAGACGCGGCTGTCCGACTTCCTCGGCGCCGGACTGCGCACGGACCAGGCGGGGGAAACCTCGTTCCTGTCCGGCCGCATCGTCGATGCGCAGGCGCGCTTCAACCTCAACAACCTCTATATCTGGAACGCCTCGGGCACCGGGCGCGTGGTGGAGATCGACCTGCCCTCGCTGCTGGTCTACCGCCGCCTGCTTCAAACGCTCGGCATGAACCCGTCGCTGGCGGAGCCCACCGCGCAGTATCTGGTACGCGCGGCGCGCGGGGCGTCGCCCGACGGCCAGCCCGTTCCACGCCCGCCCGACACCGCCGCCGACCTGCTCGCCATTCCCGGCTACAACCCGGAAATGGTGGCCGCGCTGGACCCGTTCATCGCCTTCCTGCCCGAACGGACCAAGATCAACGCCAACACGGCCGAGCCCGAGGTGCTGGCCGCCGCCATCGACAAGCTCCCGCTGGACCGCGCCCGCGAACTGGTGCGCCAGCGTGACCGCGCCTACTTCCGCAATACGGGCGACATCAGCACGCAGCTGCGCGCCGTGGCGCCGCAGGCCGGCAGCACCGCCGGCGAAGCCCTTGAGGTAAGTACCCACTATTTCCTGGTGTATGGTCTGGTGCGGCACGAGCGCGCGCGGCGGCTGCAGGTATCACTGGTCCAGCGCGCCCCCACGTTCGGGAGTGGCAACACCACCCGTGTACTCTGGGTACGCGACACCGACCGCCTGCCCGAGGTGCCCTGAGCCGCGCAGGCACCCCGGGTGCGGCATGCTCCATAAATGTCGGATGAACGTCGGACAAACGTCGTCCCCAGATTCAGACAGGACTGTATTGACGTGCTTTAGTCACACAGGCAAGGTACGCTGTTGCGCCGAACCCGGGCGGCCTGCCGCGCCGCCCACCCAGACCGAGCGATTCCATTTAGGTAACCCTTGAGCACCACCCTCTACGTCCGCCTGCCGCAACGGCCGCACGACCAGCCGCAACCGTGGCAGTTTGGCGCCATGGCGTTTGCCTTGGTCCGCACGCCGGTGGCGGACAAGAGCCGTCGTCCGGGCCTGCCCCACGCCCCCGAACTGTTGCGCGAAGGCCACGCCTTGGCCGCCGACATGCCGGCGGCGGACCGCCTGGTGCTAATCGTCGCCGCCAGCGACGTGCTGCTGACCACTGCGATGGTGCCCCCGCTGCCCCCCGCGCGGCTGCGGCTGGCCCTGCCGAACCTGGTCGAGGACATGCTGGCGACGGACGCCGCCCCGTGCCATATCGCGCTCGGGCCGGCGCTGGACCCCGCGGCGACCGCCCGCGGCGCGCGCCGCCGTCTGCTGATGGTGACGGACCGCGCCTGGCTGCGCGCCGCGCTCGACAACTTCGCCGAACACAAGCACCGCCGCCGCCACGTGGTGGCCGCGCAGCTTTGCCTGCCGCTGCCGGAACCGGTCGAGGCTGCGCCCGCCGATGCCGAGGCGCCCGAGCCCGCGCTGGCTGGCGCCGGCGCTGCCCAGCCGGCCCCGGCCGTCCCGGTAGCGAAACCGGTCGCCCCGGTCCAACCGGCCACGTTGATCGTGGAAGCGGCTGTCACGGCACTTTCGCAATCCGCCTCCCTGCTCGACGTCACGGCCACCGCCACGACGGAAGCGACGCGCACGTGGCAGGTCACCGCCCGCACCGGCCAGTACGAAGGCTTCGGCCTGTTGCTGGGCGATGCCGCGCTGGCGGCCTGGCAGGCGCTCGCCCCGGCCGGCCAATGGCATGGCGATGCCACGGCGCGCGCCCACGCCCCGGTGCCGGCGCTCCGCGCGCAGCCCACGGTTACCCGCGCCTCGCGGATTTCCGAAACCTGGCGCATCTGGCTGACCGGCGCCGAAGAATGCCTGCAGAATCCCCAGCTCGACCTCGCCCAGTTCGAGTTCGCGCAGGGCCGCATGGATCGCTGGAACCTGCGCGCGTGGCGCCTGCCCGTGGCGCTGGCCGTCGGCCTGCTGCTGGTGCAGATCATCGGCACGAATATCCAGTGGCTGCTGCTGCGCAACGAGGCGAAGCGGGTCGAGGCCGCGCAGGCGGACCTGCTCCACACCGCCTTCCCCAATGTGCCGCAGATCGCCGAGCCGCCGCTGCTGATGCGCCGCCAGGTGGAACAGCTGCGCACGGCGAGCGGGCGCAGCGTGCCGGGCGATTTCCTGCCGCTGGCCGATGGCTTCGCGCGCGGCGCCCAGCAGTTGCCGCCTGATGCGCTTCTTGCGCTCGAGTACCGTGCGGGCACGCTCTATGTGACGCTGAAACCCGGCACCAACACCGGCGCGCTGCGCAACGCGGTGCGCCAGACCGGCCTGCAGATGGAAGAAGACAAGAATCCGCCGGACGCCGCACGCGGCGGCAGCTCGCCCCCGCAGGGCGCCACGCGCTGGATCGTGAAGGCTGCATCATGAAGATTTCGCGCCCTTCCACCCAGCCCAGCGCCGTTTCCGCCCTGTCCGCCCGCTTCGCGCGCCTGAAGCCGCGTGTGCCGGAACGCTGGCGCGAACGCTTCGATGCCTTCTGGAACGCCCGCAACCCGCGCGAGCAGGCCATCCTTGGCGGCGGCGCCGTGTTGCTGGTGCTCGTCTTCGGCTACCTGCTGCTGTGGGAACCGGCCGCCGATGGCCGTGCCCGCCTGAACCGCAACCTGCCGCAGATGCGCGCGGACCTCGCCGAGATGGAAACGCTGGCGCACGAGGCACGCGGGCTGGCCGCCAGCCCGGCGCCCACGCTGCGCGGCGATGCGCTGACCCAGGCGCTGCAGGACAGCATGGGCCAGCACGGCCTGAAACCGACCCGGCTGGCGCCGACCGGCGACAATGCCGTGCAGCTTCAACTCGACAAAGTGCCGTTCGGCGCGGTAGCCGGCTGGCTCCAGGACGTACGCGCGCAGCAGCGGCTCAAGGTGGTCGATGCCCGCATCGCCTACGTGGGCGCCACGGCGCTGGTCAACGTGACCGCCACACTGCAAGGCCCCGGCTCGGGCGGCCGCAACTGATGGTCCGGCTGGAATCGCTGCGTCTGACGCGCCGGCGCGCGCCCGTGGCGCGTGGCTGGAAGCGCATGCGCTGGACGCTGCTGGGCGTGGCCACGGTAGCCGTGACGGTGGCGGCCTGCGCGCCCGCCGCGTGGCTGGCCGAAAGCGTGGCCAGCCGCACGCAGCGCCGGGTACTGCTGGCCGATGCGGCCGGCACGATCTGGCACGGCAGCGCCACGCTGGCGCTGTCCGCCGGTTCGGGCAGCCAGACCACGACGGTCCTGCCGGGCCGGCTCGAATGGAACGTAGCGGGCTGGCCGCTGCTGGCCGGCACGCTGCGCGTGGCGCTGGCGCACAGCGAGGCCATGGCGGCCCCGGTGACGCTGGCCGTGACGCCCACCGGCTGGACCGCGCAGGCCGGCGCCATCCGCCTGCCCGCCGCGCTGCTGGAAGGCATCGGCGCCCCGTTCAACACGCTGCGGCCAGACGGCCAGATGCGGATCGACTGGTCCGCGCTGCGCGGCCAGTTTGCCGGTAGCCAGACCTTCGGGCACCTGACGTTGCAGTTCGACCAGGTGTCCTCCGCCGTGAGCCGGCTGCGTCCGCTGGGCAGCTATCGTGCCGAAGTGGACCTGGCCGGCGCGGACGGCAAGCTGCAACTGAAGACCACGGCCGGACCGCTGTACCTGGAGGGCAGCGGCACCCTGGGCCGGCAGGCGCGCTTCGAGGGCACCGCCCGTACCGACCCCGACGCCGCCACGCAACTGGCAGGGCTGTTGAGCCTGCTGGGTAGACATGAGAACAACGTGACACGGCTGCGCTTCTGAGCCACCACTAGCCCTTGACCCCGAGCGCAGCACGCTTCGAACCATGATGACAACGCACGCACACCACCGCTTTCTCCGTACCGCCTGCGCCCGCGCCACCGCGCTGCTGTGCGGCCTGTCCCTGCTGGCCCCGGCCCCGCTGTGGGCCCAGGGCCAGGGCCAGCCGCCGCAGCCCAACGACATCACGCCGCGCACGCAGAACCGCGACCAGGTGGTGCTGAACTTCGTCAACGCCGACCTCGACTCGGTGGTCAAGGCGGTTGGCCAGGCCACGGGCAAGAACTTCGTCATCGATCCGCGCGTGAAGGGCACGGTGAATCTGGTGACGGAGCAGCCGGTGTCGCGCGCGCAGGCGCTGGAGACGCTCGGCTCCGTGCTGCGCATGCAGGGCTATGCGATGGTGGAGAGCAACGGCTTCACCAAGGTGGTGCCCGAGGCGGACGCCAAGCTGCAGGGATCGCCCACCGTGATCGGCGCCGGCTCGAGCCGGGGTGATCAGGTTGTCACGCAGGTGTTCCGGCTCAACTACGAGTCCGCCAACAACCTCGTGCCGGTGCTGCGCCCGATGATCGCGCCGAACAACACCATCACCGCCTACCCGGCCAACAACACGCTGGTCATTACCGACTACGCCGACAACCTGCGCCGGCTGGCCCGCATCATCGCCGCCGTAGACGCGCCAGCGTCGGGCGAAGTCGAACTGATTCCGCTGAAGAACGCCATCGCCAGCGACGCCGCCGTGGTCCTGCAACGGCTGCTCGACCCGTCGGCCTCCGGTGGCGCCGGTGGTGGCGCCGCGCCGGGTGGCGATGCCAGCCTGCGCACCTCGGTGGTGGCCGAGCCGCGCACCAACTCGCTGATGATCCGCGCCTCCAGCCGCGCACGGGTGCAGCAGGCGCGCCAGCTGATCGAGAAGCTCGACCAGCCCTACGCCCGCCCCGGCAACATCTGGGTGGTGCCGCTCAAGAACGCCGATGCGGTGAAGCTGGCCGCCACGCTACGGGCGATCGTCGCCGCCGACACCAGCTTCGCCAGCTCCACGCAGCCGGGCGGGACGGCCGGCGCGGGCGCGAACACCGCCACGTCCGGCGCGTTCCAGAACCAGGCGTCCACGCAGAGCGGCCAGTACGGCGGCGGGTCGTCCAGCAGCGGCGGCTATGGCCGCTCGGGCTCGTCGGGCTCGGGCTTCGGCGGCGGCGGGTCGAACGCGTTCTCGTCGTCGTTCGCGGTCAACCAGCAGCCGACCACCGGCGGCACGATCCAGGCCGACCCCACTACCAACGCACTGATCATCACCGCCAGCGAGCCGGTCTACCGCAACCTGCGCGCCGTGATCGAGGACCTCGACGCGCGCCGCGCGCAGGTCTATATCGAGTCGATGATCGTGGAAGTGAGCGCCACGCAGGCCAGCGAACTGGGCATCCAGTGGCAGGGCCTGATCAACTCGGGTGGGAATGCCATCGGCTTCGCCGGCACGAACTTCGGCTCGGGCGGCAAGAACATCATCAACCTGACCGGCGCCATCGCGGCCATCAACAACGACAGCACGGCGGGCATCGCGGCCGCCACGCAGCTGGTGCCGGACATCGGCGGCCTGAACCTGGGCGTGGTCAACAAGGCCATCGGCCTGGGCGCGCTGCTGCGCGCGCTGGGCAGCAACGACAGCGTGAACCTGCTCTCCACGCCGAACCTGATCACGCTGGAGAACGAGGAAGCCAAGATCCTGATCGGCCAGAACATCCCGATCACGACCGGCTCCTACGCCCAGACCGGCAGCTCGGCCTCGGTCACGCCGTTCCAGACCTTCGACCGCAAGGACGTCGGCATCACGCTGCGCGTGCGCCCGCAGATCACGGACGGCGGGCTGGTCAAGATGCAGATCTACCAGGAGTCCTCGTCGGTGGTGGCCAACACGGTCAACGCCACGCAGGGCCCGACCACCAACGTGCGCTCGATCGAGACCAACGTGCTGGTGGATGACGGCCAGATCATCGTGCTGGGCGGCCTGATCGAGGACAGCTACGGCGACGGCGTGCAGAAGGTGCCGCTGCTGGGCGACATTCCCTACCTCGGCGCCCTGTTCCGCTACGAGAACAAGAACCGCAAGAAGACCAACCTGCTGGTGTTCCTGCGTCCGTACATCATGCGCACGGCGCAGGCTACGGACCGCCTGACGCAAGACCGCTACGAGTACATCCGCGGCCAGCAGCAGGGCTTTGTCTCGCCTAACATGTTCGTACGCGACAAGGACACCCCGGTGCTGCCGCCGGCGGACGCGCCGGGTGCGCCGTTCGTCGATCCGCGCTACAACGGGCCGGTGCAGAGCCCGCTGCCGCTGGACCCGACCGTGCCTGCCGCGCCGTCGCCGGCCCCGCAGGCAGCGCCGCGCCCGATCTCCAAGGGCCCGCAAGCCACCGATACGCCACACGCCGGTTAAAGGGCGAACCAAAGGCGAACCATGGCCACCGAAACCCTCGACAACACCGCCCCGCCGGCGCCGTCGGCACCTGCACTGGCACCGGCACTTGCACCACTCGAGCCGCCTTCGCCGATGGCGGCGCGGCTGGTCTCGTACTCGTTCTCGCGCGAAGCCCCGCTGCTGATCGCCCACCAGCGCCCCGATGGCGTGGAGGTCTGGGTCAGCCGCGCCACGGCGCCGCAGGCGCTGGCCGAGGTGGCCCGCGTGCACGGCGCGCTGCAACTGCGCGTGCTGGAGCCGGACGCGCTGATCGCGGCGATCTCCGATGCCTACAACCGCCAGGACGGCAGCGCCGCCCAGGTGGTGGGCGAGGTGGAGGGCGAAGTCGACCTGTCGCGCCTGATGCAGGACATTCCCGCCGTGGAAGACCTGCTGGAGTCCGAGGACGACGCGCCGATCATCCGCATGATCAACGCCCTGCTGACCCAGGCGGCGCGCGAGCAGGCCTCGGACATCCACATCGAGCCGTTCGAGTCGTCGTCCGTGGTGCGTTTCCGCGTGGATGGCACGCTGCGCGACGTGGTGCGGCCCAAGAAGGCCCTGCACGGCGCGCTGATCTCGCGGATCAAGATCATGGCGCAGCTCGACATCGCCGAGAAACGCCTGCCGCAGGACGGCCGCATCACGCTGCGCGTGGGCGGCCGGCCGGTGGACGTGCGCGTCTCCACGCTGCCCACGGGCCACGGCGAGCGCGCGGTGCTGCGTCTGCTCGACAAGGAAGCCGGCCGGCTGGACCTTGCCAAGCTCGGCATGGCGCCCAATACGCTGGTCGGCTTCGACCATCTCGTGCGCCAGCCGCACGGCATCGTGCTGGTGACCGGGCCGACCGGCTCCGGCAAGACCACCACGCTGTACGCGGCACTGTCCCGGCTCGACGCGCGCACCACCAACATCATGACGGTGGAAGACCCGATCGAGTACGACCTGGACGGCATCGGCCAGACCCAGGTGAATCCGCGCATCGACATGACCTTCGGCAAGGCCCTGCGCGCGATCCTGCGGCAGGACCCGGACGTGGTGATGATCGGCGAAATCCGCGACCTGGAGACGGCGCAGATCGCCGTGCAGGCCTCGCTGACCGGCCACCTGGTGCTGGCCACGCTGCACACCAACGATTCGGCCTCGGCCGTGACGCGTCTGGTCGACATGGGGATCGAGCCATTCCTGCTGTCGTCGTCGCTGCTCGGCGTGCTGGCGCAGCGGTTGGTACGCCGGCTGTGCCCGCACTGCAAGCGCGAGGAAGTGATCGAAGTGACACCCGCCGAGGCCGAGATCCTGCACGCGCAGGGCAAGCCGCTCCAGCGCGTGTGGCACGCCGTGGGCTGCGACAAGTGCGGCCATTCGGGCTACCAGGGCCGGATGGGCGTCTATGAACTGCTGACCGTGGATGCCGACATCCAGACCATGATCCACCGCCAGCAGCCGGAATCCGAGATCAAGCAGGTGGGGCTGGCCAAGGGCATGCACACCATGCGCGCGGACGCCCAGCGCTGGATCGACAGCGGCGCCACGTCGCTCGAAGAAGTGCTGCGCGTGACGCGCGAATAGCCGGGAGCCGCACCGCATGCCCGCCTATCGCTACGAAGCGGCCGACGCCGCCGGCCGCGCCGACCGCGGCGTCATCGAGGCCGACAGCCCCAAGCAGGCGCGCACGCAACTGCGCGCGCGCGGCCTGACGCCGATTACCGTCGATCCGCTGGCCGGCGCCGGGCTGGCGCCGCGCACCGGCAGCAGCGTGCTGGTGCGCCGGCTCTCCACGCAGGAGCAGGCGCTGTTCACGCGCCAGCTTGCCAGCCTGATCGTCTCCGGCCTGCCGCTGGACGAGGCGCTGGGCGCGCTGGCCGATCAGGCTGAACGCCAGTACGTGCACGAACTGCTGGCCGGCATTCGCGCCGAGGTGATGGGCGGCAGCTCGCTCTCCGTGGCGCTGGCCCAGCATCCGAAGGACTTTCCCGATATCTACCGCGCGCTGGTCTCGGCCGGCGAGCACTCCGGCCACCTCGGCGTGGTGCTGGATCGGCTGGCGACCTATATCGAGACGCGCAACCAGCTCACCTCGAAGATCCGGCTGGCCTTCACCTACCCGGCCATCGTCACCGTGGTGGCGTTCGCCATCGTGATCTTCCTGTTGTCGTACGTGGTGCCGCAGGTGGTGAGCGTGTTCGCCAACACCAAGCAGAAGCTGCCGACGCTGACCATCGTCATGCTGGCGCTGTCTGACTTCGTGCGGAACTGGTGGTGGGCGGCGCTGGCCGTGATCGCGGTGGCTACGCTGGCCATCCGCAGCGTGCTGCGCCAGCCGGACGTCCGCCTGGCCTGGCACCGCTGGCTGCTGACCGCCCCGCTGGTGGGCAAGCTGATCCGGGGCTACAACACGGCGCGCTTCGCCAGCACGCTGGCCATCCTGGTCTCGGCCGGCGTGCCGATCCTGCGCAGCCTGCAGGCCGCCGGCGAAACGCTGACCAACCTCGCGCTGAAAACCAACGTCGACGACGCCACCACCCGCGTGCGCGAAGGCGCATCGCTGGCGCGCGCGCTGGCCGCCCAGAACCAGTTCCCGCCGGTGCTGGTCCACCTGATCCGCTCCGGCGAAGCCACCGGCAACCTGCCGATCATGCTGGAACGCGCGGCCATCGGCGAAAGCCAGGAACTGGAACGCCGCACGCTGTTCCTGACCAGCCTGCTGGAACCGCTGCTGATTCTGACGATGGGCGTGGTGGTGCTGCTCATCGTGCTGGCGGTGCTGATGCCGATTATCGAGATCAATCAGCTGGTGCGTTGAGTTTCGGGGTTTTACGATGTTCGCGGCGATACGTAGTCGCTAGCCTCGTGGGCTTTGCTACCTGCGAGGTGATATGACTACGCTTATCCGCTACCTTCTGCTCGGCCTGTGGACCATTGTCGGGACGCTCGGCCTGACCTACGTGTGGTTCCACTGGGTCTCGTACCTCATCCCATTTCCGGAAACGTTCTGGGTCTGGATGTTCACCCTGTTCCCAGAGTTCGGGGGCTGTGAAGCGTCCCACGACCTCGTCATGCTGATCCACCTCGGGCTGTCATTCGGGGTGGTGGTCATCGGAACCTGGCTGGCGCGCAGGTGGATGCTGGCCCGGCGTGGGCGCATGGCCGGACTTCGTTGATGCGCCTGCCCTCTCCCTCGGTCCCTCTCCCACGGGGAGAGGGAAGCACCCCGAAGGCATAGCCACGGCTGGCGGTTAGCTCCCCGCGCCCGCCTGCTCAAGCGCGCAGCCCTCTGATGCGCTGAGTTTCGAACTCGTACGATGTTCGCGCCAAAGTCTGAGGCGTAGCCTCCTTCGTGCTCTCACGGTTGAGAGACTTCGATGGAGAACGAACATGCTCGAATGCACCTTTGAACTGAATGGCAAGGCAATGAGTGCGCTGCGCTGCGGCGCTCTAGCTTTTCCAGCGTTTTCTGGGATGCCGACCTACAAGAATCAGCCCTAATCTACCTGCATTCCGGACTTCGGCGCGATTCCCCGCGGCACCTATTTCATAGTTGACCGTGAATCAGGGGGGACGCTCGGCCCGTTCAAAGACATGTTCACTGGCAAGAGCGACTGGTTCGCGCTATATGCAATAGATCGTCGGATTGACGACTACACCTTCTGCCGCGCCGTAGAACGCGGAAATTTTCGGCTTCATCCCAAAGGCCTGATCGGCAAGAGCAAGGGGTGTATCACCATAGAGAGCGCTCTGGATTTTTACCGTTTGCGGGTGCTTCTACGAGGGCGTAGAACGGAGGCCATTCAGGGAACATCCCTCAGGACCTACGGCAAGGTCGTGGTCAAATGAGAAAACTCGCGCGTTATCTTTTGCTCGCCGTATGGTTGCTCACTGCCACCTTAGGCTTGACCTACTTCTGGATTCACTGGCTCGCCCGCTTTATTTACTTCCCTGACGCATTTTGGATGTGGCTATTCGCAAATATCCCGGGTTTCTGGGATGGAGAATCAGCCTACGACCTCGAGGTCCTGATTTATATGGCGGCCTCTTTCGTGGTCGTTTCTATTGGGACGCTGCTGGCGTACAGGTTCGCGCGAATCCGGCGGTAATCCACTGCGAGAAGAGGGCCGGGGCGTCTAGTCACCCCGTCGCCCCTCCCTGACTACTTACTCCGCCGCCTTCTTCACCGCCTTCTTGGCCGGCGCGCGCTTGCGCGGGGCGGCTTTCTTTGCGGGAGCTTTCTTGTCGGCGGGCTTCGGGGCTTCCTCGGCGGGGGCCGGGGCGGGCTCGGTGGGTTCCTCGACAACCTGGGCGGACAGCACCGTCGTGCCCGGGGCGGCGAAGACCGACTGGTCGATCGGCCACGGGGTGTCGCTCAAGGCGACTTCCGGCCGCTTGGCGCGCTTGCCGCGTGACGAGGCCGGGGGTTCCACGGCTTCCGGGATCAGGGTCGAGGCGGAGCCTGCCGGCTCATCTTCGGACGCCGCCGAGAAGATCGGGGCCGGCTCGGGGATGGCGTCGATCTCGACCACCGGTGCGGGCGTTTCCACTGGCGGCACAGCCTGGGCCACCGTGGTGGCCGGCAGCGGCGGCGGCGACGGGCGGCGCTCCTGCTGGTGCGACTGGTGCTGCGGCTGGTTTTGCTGCGGGCGCTGCTGCTGGCCGGACTGACCAGACTGCTGACCGGACTGCTGACCGGACTGCTGGCCCGATTGCTGGCCAGACTGCTGGCCAGACTGCTGTCCACCCTGCTGCCCCGGCTGGCCGCCCTCCCCCCTGGCGCGCTTCTTCAGCCGCACCCAGATGGTCTTGTTGTTCCCGCCGTTGCGCGTCTCCACCTCGAACAGGTTGGTCGACGCCACGAGTTCGGACAGCTTGCCGTACCCATAGTTACGCGAGTCGAATTCCGGCGCCTGCTTGGCGATGTGGTTGCCCATGCCGCCCAGCGTGGACCAGCCGTCTTCGTCGGACACCGCCTGCGCGGCGCTTTGCAGCAGGCGCACCAGCCGCGAGTCCTGCCGCAGCTCCTGGGTGTTGCGGCGGCGCGCCGGCGCCACGGCGCCCTCGGCTTCCACGTCGGTATCGGTGTCCGCGCGCAGCACATCGGAATAGATGAACTTGTCGCAGGCCGTCACGAACGGCTTGGGGGTCTTGCGCTCGCCAAAACCGTAGACGATCAGCCCCTGCTCGCGGATGCGCGAGGCCAGCCGCGTGAAGTCGCTGTCACTGGAGACGATGCAGAACCCGTCGAAGCGGCCCGTGTAGAGCAGGTCCATTGCGTCGATGATCATCGCGCTGTCCGTGGCGTTCTTGCCCACGGTGTAGCGGAACTGCTGGATCGGCTGGATCGAGTGCGACAGCAGCCGCTCCTTCCATCCGGCGAGGTTGGGCTTGGTCCAGTCGCCGTAGATGCGCTTCACGGCGGCCACGCCGTACTTGGCCACTTCGGCCAGCAGGCCTTCCACGATGGCGGGCGCCGCGTTGTCGGCGTCGATCAGCACAGCCAGGGTCGCGCCCTGGCGAGGGGAATTTGTCATGTGTCGATAGGGGGGTTGCGGTGCAGCCGGCGCCGCCCGGAGCGGGCAGCCGCGGCCGCCTGGATGCAACGCAGTGTACACGCTGGAGGCCCGCCCCTACGGGAAATCACGGGGGTAGCTGGCCCGGTTTATGCTGCATAGCAAGGTACCGCGCGCGCTACGCGGGTGCTACCATGCCGCGCAGAGACACGGCCTTCCCACGCCTCCACAAGAGGCCCCGGAAGGTTGCCCACAACTGATGTGTCGGTGATCCCGACAGCATGCCCATAGAGGAGCACTTATGAATGCCCCCCTGACCCCGCCGGTCAGCGACGCCATTCGTCGCGCGCTAGAGAACGTTTCCCTCGAAGACAAGTACACGCTGGAACGTGGCCGCATCTATATCAGCGGCACGCAGGCGTTGGTACGGCTGCCGATGCTGCAGCAGGAACGGGATCGCGCCGCGGGCCTGAACACTGCCGGGTTCATCTCCGGCTATCGCGGGTCGCCGCTCGGCGCACTCGACCAGTCGCTCTGGAAAGCCAAGAAGCATCTTGCAGCGCACAACGTCGTCTTCCAGGCCGGCCTGAACGAAGATCTCGCCGCCACCTCGGTGTGGGGCTCCCAGCAGGTCAACATGTATCCGGATGCCAAGTTCGATGGCGTCTTCGGCATGTGGTACGGCAAGGGCCCGGGCGTGGACCGCACCGGCGACGTCTTCAAGCACGCCAACTCCGCCGGCTCCAGCCAGCACGGCGGCGTGCTGGTGCTGGCCGGGGACGACCATTCGGCCAAGTCCTCCACGCTGGCGCACCAGTCCGAGCACATCTTCAAGGCCTGTGGCCTGCCCGTGCTCTACCCGTCCAATGTGCAGGAATACCTCGACTACGGCCTGCACGGCTGGGCGATGAGCCGCTACTCCGGCCTCTGGGTGGCCATGAAGTGCGTGACGGACGTGGTGGAGTCGTCGGCCTCGGTCGAACTCGATCCGCACCGCGTGGAGATCGTGCTGCCCGACGACTTCATCCTGCCGCCGGGCGGCCTGAACATCCGCTGGCCCGACCCGCCGCTGGAACAGGAAGCGCGCCTGCTCGACTACAAGTGGTACGCCGGCCTGGCCTATGTGCGGGCCAACAAGCTCGACCGGATCGAGATCGACTCGCCGCACGCGCGCTTCGGCATCATGACCGCCGGCAAGGCCTACCTCGACACCCGCCAGGCGCTGTCCGACCTCGGCCTCGATAACGAGACCTGCGCGCGGCTGGGCATCCGCCTCTACAAGGTGGGCTGCGTGTGGCCGCTGGAAGCGCACGGCGCGCGCAAGTTCGCCGAGGGGCTGCAAGAGATCCTGGTGGTGGAAGAGAAGCGCCAGATCATGGAATACGCGCTCAAGGAGGAGCTGTACAACTGGCGCGACGACGTGCGCCCCAAGGTGTATGGCAAGTTCGACGAGCGAGACAACGCGGGCGGCGAATGGTCGATCCCGCAGAACAACTGGCTGCTGCCGGCCCACTACGAGCTGTCGCCGGCGATCATCGCCAAGGCCATCGCCACGCGGCTGGAGAAGTTCGACCTGCCGTCCGATGTGCGCGCCCGCATCGCCGCCCGGCTGGCGGTGATCGAGGCCAAGGAGCGCGCGCTGGCCACGCCGCGCGTGACCGCCGAGCGCAAGCCGTGGTTCTGCTCCGGTTGTCCGCACAATACGTCCACCAACGTGCCCGAGGGTTCGCGCGCGCTGGCCGGCATCGGCTGCCACTACATGACCGTGTGGATGGACCGCAGCACCAGCACCTTCAGCCAGATGGGCGGCGAAGGCGTGGCCTGGATCGGCCAGGCGCCGTTCGCGGGGGACAAGCACGTGTTCGCCAACCTGGGCGACGGCACCTACTTCCATTCGGGGCTGCTGGCCATCCGCGCGTCGATCGCGGCGGGGGTCAACATCACCTACAAGATCCTCTACAACGACGCCGTGGCCATGACCGGCGGCCAGCCCGTCGACGGCCAGCTCTCGGTGCGGGACATCGCCTGGCAGGTGGCCGCCGAGGGCGCGAAGCAGATCGTCATCGTCACGGACCAGCCCGAGAAGTACAACGGCGCGATCAAGCTGCCCGAGGGGCTGACCGTCCACCATCGGGACCAGCTGGATCGCATCCAGCGTGAACTCCGCGAGGTGCCGGGCTGCACCATCCTGATCTACGACCAGACCTGCGCCACCGAGAAGCGCCGCCGCCGCAAGCGCGGCACCTTCCCCGATCCCGCCCGCCGCGCCTTCATCAACGACGCGGTGTGCGAAGGCTGCGGCGACTGCTCGGTCAAGTCGAACTGCCTGTCGGTGGAGCCGCTCGAGACCGAGCTGGGTACCAAGCGCCAGATCAACCAGTCGTCGTGCAACAAGGACTTCTCGTGCCTGAACGGCTTCTGCCCGTCCTTCGTGACGGCCGAAGGCGCCCAGGTGCGCAAGCCCAAGGCGCAGGGCATGTCGATGGAGAACCTGCCGGCGCTGCCGGAGCCGACGCTGCCGGGGCTCGATCATCCGTTCGGCGTGCTGGTCACGGGCGTGGGCGGCACGGGCGTGGTGACGATTGGCGGCCTGCTCGGCATGGCCGCGCACCTGGAAAACAAGGGCGTGACAGTGCTGGACATGGCCGGGCTGGCGCAGAAGGGTGGCGCGGTCCTCTCCCACGTGCAGATCGCCGCGAAGCCCGATGACCTCCATGCCACGCGCATCGCCATGGGCGAGGCGGATCTGGTCATCGGCTGCGATGCCATCGTCTCCGCCAACGACGAAGTGATCTCGAAGACGCAGGCGGGCCGCACCCGCGCGGTGGTCAACACCGCGCAGACGCCGACCGCCGACTTCATCAAGAATCCGAAGTGGCAGTTCCCGGGGCTGTCGGCGGAGCAGGACATCCGCACCGCCGTGGGCGAGCAGTGCGAGTTCATCAACGCCAGCGCGCTGGCCGTGGCGCTGATCGGCGACGCCATCTACACCAACCCGCTGGTGCTCGGCTTTGCCTGGCAGAAGGGCTGGATTCCGCTGACGCTGCAGGCGCTGGAGCGCGCCATCGAGTTGAACGGCGTGTCGGTGGACAAGAACAAGGCCGCGTTCGACTGGGGCCGCCACATGGCGCACGACCCGGCGCAAGTGCTGGCGCTGACCGGCAAGCTCAAGCCGGCCATGGAAGGCGCGGACGTGGTGAAGCTGCCGACGTCGTCCGGCGCGCTGCTGGAGAAGCTGATTGCAAGCCGTGTGGACCTGCTGACCCAGTACCAGGACGCCGCCTACGCGGCCCAGTACCGCGACGCCGTGCAACGCGTGCGCGCGGCCGAGTCGGCCTTGGTGGGTACCGGCAAGCCGCTGCCCCTGACCGAGGCCGCTGCGCGCAACCTGGCCAAGCTGATGGCGTACAAGGACGAGTACGAGGTAGCGCGGCTCTACACGGACCCGGTGTTCCTCGACAAGCTGCGCGCGCAGTTCGAAGGCGAACCCGGCCGCGACTATCAGCTCAACTTCTGGCTCGCGCCGCCGCTGATGGCCAAGCGCGATGAGAAGGGGCATCTGGTCAAGCGCCGCTTCGGTCCGTCCACCATGACGCTGTTCCGCCTGCTCGCCAGGCTGAAGGGCCTGCGCGGCGGTGCGCTCGATATCTTCGGCAGGACCGAGGAACGGCGTACCGAGCGCGCGCTGATCGGCGAGTACCGGGCGCTGCTGGACACGCTGACGCAAGGCTTGTCCGCCGCGAACCATGACACCGCGATTGCGCTGGCGAACCTGCCGGACGACATCCGCGGCTTCGGGCACGTGAAGGAGAACAATCTCAACGCGGTGCGCGGCAAGTGGACCAAGTTGCTGGCGCAGTTCAAGCATCCGGAGGCGGGGCAGCAAGCCGCCTGATAGCGCTGAGGTAATCGGGAAACTGGGGCAGGTGTCGGCAATCGCTGGCACCTGCCCTTTTTTTCGTCTATGAATGTTCAAGTGAATCTTGGTGACTTGCGTATCGCCACAACAACAGCGTCACGGCGCTGACATGGTCAGCCGGAACAATCCGCATTGCCGCCACCCAGTCGTGCATCAGGCGGCACTTTTCGCAGTTCCATCGCCAATTCCATCGCCATTTCACCTTCAAAGCGAGGTTCGCATGTCGTCCACTACGCTGGTGTTTCGACGTTTCATTCGCGTATGTTCCGGGCTGTTGTTGATCGCCGTGTGCTCGCCGGCGTTCGCGGGCTACTGGACCGGCGTGTCCCGCAGCCTGCCCGTCTCGCCGCTCGGCAACACGGTCGCGCTCTCTTGCCACAACTGCTACGGCACCACCAACGCTGCCACGACCACCCAGGTGTCGATGGCGCTGAACCGCGGGCTCGACCTCGTGGAGTTCGACCTGACCCTGCATGCCGATGGCCAGGTCTACGTCGAGCACAGCGACTCCGAGTCCGCCGTGGGCACCTTCGCCAGCGCGCTGGCCAATACCGCGCTGCAACAGAGCGACCGCATGCTGTTCCTCGAAATCAAGGAGGGCTACTCGACGGCGACCGCCAGCGACACGCTGATGCTTGGTGTGCTGCGCGCGATCCGCGACTGGGGCTACGCCACGGCGGGCCGGCCGGTCATGCTGCGCGCCTTCATGGACGGCAATAACCGCCACCAGCATCTGGTGCGGGCGCAGGCGCTGCTGGCCCAATCGGAATTCGCCAGCATCCGCGACCATGTGCGCTTTCACGCACTGATCGAGAGCGATATCCGCAACCGCATGCGCACGGCCAAGAGCCTGGGCTTCCAGGGCGTGGAACTTGAGTATCGGATGGCCAGCCTGTTTGGCGCGATCGATCAGGCCAAGCTGCTCGGGCTCGGCGTGGGCGTCTACACCACGCCGGCCAGCCTCGGCGAGCTGTACCTGTCCGCGCTGCGCGAGGACGTGGATTTCATCACCTCTGACTACGACCGCGGCGCCACGCCGCTGGCCACCTCGGCCCGCGCGCTGATCACCGAAGCCACCTCGCTGTTGCACATGAACACGCTGACGCAGACCGCCTACCCGCTGACCTACAAGCGCACCGGCCCGACGAACGACTCGGTGGCCCAGACCGGCACCACGCCGACGCTGGAAGTGCTGTCGGTCACGTCCGATGAAGACCGCGTGGGCGGCAGCATGGTGTTTGCCGGCGCGCAGTCGGTCACGACCTGGCAGGCCGACAACGACACCAACGGCGGCTTCCTGGTCAGCGCGGTGGTGAACTTCGACGACCTGACCTCGGGCGCCACCGCCGCGATCCTGGCCAAGAGCGACGCGGGCGGCTTCGCGCTGGAGCAGGCGGGCACGCTGCTGCGCTTCGGCGTCTACGTGAATGGCGGCTACCAGTACGCCACCGTGCCGCTGTCCTCGCTCAATGGCACGGATTCGTACTTCATCGTCGGCGCCTATGACGGCGACGGCGCGGTGCGGCTCTGGGTCAACAACGTGGAGCGCACCCCGTCGGTCTCGGTGACGGGCGGCGTGGGGCTGAACACGAGCCCGATCGTGATCGGCGCCGACCCGCAGGGCGCCACCGACCGCCGCTACTTCTTCAAGGGCAAGGTCCAGCAGGTGATGGTGCAGCGCTGGCGCAATCACTAATCGCGCCGTCGGCCCCGCCTGGCGCGGGGCCGGTTTTTCGGGACGAGTGTTGCCGGGCTACTTGATGCCGGCGTTCATGAACGACTGCATGAACTGGCGCTGGAACAGCAGGAAGGCCACCAGCAGCGGGCCGATCGACAGCAGCGTGCCGGCGGACAGCACGCCCCAGTCCACGCCGGTCTCGGGCGCCGCGAACAGCGCCATGCCCACCGTCACCGGGCGGCTCGCCTCGGTGTTGGTAATCACCAGCGGCCACAGGAAGTTGTTCCAGTGATAGCTGATGGAAACCAGCGCATAGGCCAGGTAGGTGGGCCGGGCCAGCGGCACGTACACCTTGAGCAGGATCGCCAGCCGGCCCAGGCCCTCGATGCGCGCCGCGTCCTCCAGCTCCTGCGGCACCATCATGAAGGTCTGGCGCAGCAGGAAGATGCCGAACGCGCTGCCGATGTAGGGCAGCGCCACGCCGAGGTAGTGATCCACCTGCCCGAGGCGCGCCACGCTGACGTAGTTCTCGGTAATCAGCACCTCGGGCATCACCATCAGCTGGAGCATGACGATGGCGAACACCAGCCCCCGGCCCGGGAAGCGCAGCCGCGCCAGCGCGTAGCCGGCCAGCGTACACACCAGCAGCTGGAGTACCAGCAGCAGCGTGACGATGCAGAAGGTGTTGACGAGATAGCGCGCGAACGGCGCCACGCGCCACGCGGCAGGGAAGTTGCCGAAGCCCCAGCGGGTGTCGAACGACAGGCGCAGCGCGTCGCCATCAGGGTGGAACGCCGCCCAGAACATCAGCAGCAGCGGGGCGATCCACAGCAGGCCGGCCAGCCAGCCGGCCACGGGAAGCAACAACCGGGGAGGAGCGATCGTCATCGGTAATGGACCCGCTTGCGGGAGAACCAGAACTGGAGCGCCGAGCACAGGGCCAGCAGCGCCAGCAGCACCAGCGTCAGCGCCGAGGCGTAAGAGATGTCCTGAAACTTGAACGCCACTTCATAGAGGTAGTAGAGCAGCAGCGTGCTGGCGTTGTTGGGGCCGCCGCGCGTGAGCACGAACAGGTGATCGACCAGCTTGAACGCGTTGATCAGCGCGTTGACCACCACGAACAGCGTGGTCGGCGCCAGCAGCGGCAGCGTGACGCGCCGCAGCCGGTACCAGGCGGACGGCGCCTCGATGCGCGCCGCGTCGCGCTGCTCGGGCGAGATCGACTGGAGCGCGGCGAGGTAGAAGATCATGAAGAAGCCCGCCTCCTTCCAGATCGTGATGACCATCAGCGCAGGCAGCACGGTCTCCACATCGCCCAGCCAGTTGCGGCCGGCGATGCCGGCGGCGCCGAGCAGTTGGTTGAACAGGCCGATGTCCGGTGCGTAGAAGAACAGCCAGACGTTGGCGGCGGCCACCATCGGCAGGATGGTCGGCGTGAAGAAGGCCAGCCGCAGCAGGCCGCGCCCGGCGAAGCGCTCGTTGACCCAGAGCGCCATCGCCAGCGCCAGCACCACCGAGACCGGCACCGTGACCAGCGCGTACCAGAAGTTGTTGCGCAGCGCCTGCAGGAACACCGGGTCGTCCAGCAGCGCGGCAAACTGATCCGCGCCGCTGAACATCGGATCGACGCCGGGCGCCTGCGTGTGCAGGCTCTCCCAGACGCTGCCCGCGATGGGCCAGTAGGTGAACGCCGCCAGCAGCACCAGCGCCGGCAGCAACATCAGCCACGCATGGACGGCCGGCCTGGAGACGAAGGATCGGGAAGTCATGGCGTGGCGGATGTCGTTCACGGTGGGCCCGCCGCGTCAGCGCTGGTACGGCTTCAGGATGCGGTCAGCCTGCGCCTGGGCGCCGGCCAGCGCGGCCTTCGGCTCCTGCTGGCCGGTGATGGCCGACTGGAGCGCATCTTCCAGCACCTTGCGCACGCGGCCCGCCTGGTGCGTCGACAGTTCCGCCGTCGCCACCTGGAGCTGGTCACGCGCGACCAGCGTCTGCGGCACCTTGGCGGCGTAGCTCTTGAGCGTCGGCGTCTCGTAGCTGGCCGGGCTCACGCCCATGTAGCCGGTGGCCACGCTCCATTCGGCCGAACGCTCCGGCGCGGTCAGGAAGCGCACCAGACGGTAGGCGGCCTTCTGCTCGGCCTCGCTGCCGCTCTTGAACAGGTAGAAGTTGCCGCCGCCGGTGGGCGAGCCGCCCGTCGGGTTGCCCGGCAACGGAGCCACGCCCACATCGAACTTGGCGTCCTTGAGCACGGCGGTCAGGTTGCCGGTGGAATGCCACATCATCGCGGTCTTGCCCTCGACGAAGTTCTGGCGCAGCGTGCCCCACTCGATCAGGCCCTTCGGGCTCAGGCCGTCCTTGGCCAGCGAGGTCCAGTACCGAAGCGCCTCCACCGTCTTGGGCGTGTCGAAGGTGGTGTGCGAGCCGGCCGCGTTCATCAGCGTGGCCCCGTTCTGCTTGGCCAGCGCGCCGAACATCCAGTAGGCGTAGCCGGTGGACGGGATCATCACGCCCCAGCGCGACGTGGCGCCGCCGTCCTGCTTCACCAGCTTGGCGGCAGCCTCGCGCATCTCGGTCCAGGTGCGCGGCGGCTTGTTCGGATCCAGGCCGGCCTGCTTGAAGGCGTCCTTGTTGTAGAACATCACGATGGTCGAGCGCTGGAACGGGATGCCCCAGGTCTTGCCGTCGGCGCGGCCGTTGTCCATCAGGCCCGGGTAGAAGCTCTGGAGCCACGCCTTGTCCTCGGGCGTGGTGGCGAAGTCATCGAACGGCCGGATCACGTTCTGGTCCTTCAGCTCGAACAGGTCGATCGAGAACAGCACCGAGGTCTGCACCGGCGTGCCGGCCTTGAGGGCGGCCAGCGCCTTGGTGCGGGCGTCGTCGTAGTTGCCGGCGTAGATGGCGTTGACCTTGACGTCCGGGTTGGCCTGCTGGAACTGGTCGACCAGCTTGTCCACCACCTGCGTCAGCGGGCCGCCGACCGAGACGGGGTAGTACATGGTGACCTGCGTGGTCGCCTGCGTTTGCGCCGCCGCGCCAAGCGCGGCCATCGAGAGAACGGCGCCCAGCGCAAGGGCCAGGCCACGGGATTTGAACGACATGAAGGCTCCTGGTGAAAGACGAATCAAAACATCGGGAAAGTCGCAAACGGCATGGGGGCGAATCTCACGCGGCAAACCGGTGGGCGCGCGCCGCCGGCCATTCCAGCGCCAGCCGGCTGCCAATTTGCAGCGCAAGCCGGCCCGGATGGCGCACCAGCACGGGCTGCTCGTACACCTGCACTTCGATCAGCGTGTCGGCGCCGTGATATTCGCTGCGCGCGACGACGCCATCGTGAACATCCGTGCCGGCAGTGCCGGGCGCGGCCAGCGCAATGTGTTCGGGCCGAATGCCCACCAGCCCGTCCAGCCCCGGCACGCGCAGCAGGTTCATCGGCGGCTGGCCGATAAAGCGCGCCACCACCGGCGTGGCCGGCTGCTCGTAAAGCTGTTCGGGCGTGCCGACCTGGGCGATCTCGCCCTGGTGCATCAGCACGATGCGGTCGGCCATGCTCATGGCTTCCACCTGGTCGTGGGTCACGTAGATCACCGTCAGCCCGAGCGCGCGCTGGAGCTTGCGCAGTTCGGCGCGCATCTCGGCACGCAGCTGGGCGTCGAGGTTGCTGAGCGGCTCGTCCATCAGGCAGACCGGATGATGCGAGACGATGGCGCGCGCCAGCGCCACGCGCTGCCGCTGGCCGCCCGACAGTTCGCCCGGCTTGCGCGCGAGCAGCTTGTCCAGCCCGAGCATGTCGGCGGCCTGCTTGAGCCGCGCCGCCTGCTCGTCGCGCGGCAGCTTGCGCGCGCGCAGGCCGAACACGATGTTCTCGCCCACGCTCAGGTGTGGAAACAGCGCGTAAGACTGGAACACCATGCTCAGGTGGCGCTCGGCGGGGTCCACGTCGGTCACGTCCGCGCCATCGAACCAGATCCGCCCACCGCTCGGCCGGTCCAGCCCGGCAATCAGCCGCAGCAGCGTGGTCTTGCCGCAGCCCGAGGCGCCGAGCAGCGCGATGAACTCGCCGCGCGCCACGTCGAGGTCGATGCCGCGGAGCACGTGCTGCTCGCCGAAGCGCTGCTGCAGGTTGTCGAGTCGCAGGTAGGCCATGGTTGTTTTGTTGGCGTAGGGGTCGGCGAATCCGTCAGCGAATGCGTCAGCAGATATGAAGCGTCACGCCCGCGCGCTCGCACAGCGCGGGCAGGTCCGCGCCGGCGACGGTGCGGGCTTCCTCATCGGTGAAGAAATGGTCGATCTGGGCGAGCGTGGCCACGCGGCACGGCGCGTCGCGCAGGAACTTGCTGCTGTCGGCCAGCACGGCGCGCACGTGACTGTTGGCGAACAGCACCTGGGTGAACTCCGCCTCGTCCGGGTGGAACTCGAACAGGCTGCCCTCGGCATCCACCGCGCCCGCGCCGCAGATCGACAGGTGCGCGCGAAAGCGGCGGATAAATTCGAGCGTGGCGCTGCCCATCACGTCGCGGTCGCCGGGGCGCAGGCGGCCGCCGGCCACCCAGGTCTCGATGGCGGGCTTCTCGGCCAGCGCGTGCACGGCGTCCAGGTTGTTGGTGACCACGCGCAGCGGCCGGTCGGCGGGCAACGCGCGGGCGAACTCGGCCACCGTGGTGCCGTAGCCGAGGAACAGCGTGGCGTTGTCCGGCACCAGCGCGATGGCCGCATGGGCAATGCGCCGCTTGCGTTCGATCTGCGCCGTGCTGCGCTGCAAAAAACTCAGGTTGCGCTGGCCCGCCGGCAGGCTCAGCCCGCCATGCAGCCGCCGCACCAGACCCTGCTCGCTCAGATCGTTGATGTCACGCCGGATCGTCTGCGTGCTGACCTGGAAGCGATCGGCAAGCTGGTCGGTGCTCAGTTCGCTGGCTTCGCGCAGCCAGTCGAGGATTTCACGTTGTCGCGGAGTTAGGCTCATTCGATCATGTTAGATGTTCGAATGAAAATTTAAACCAGAAGTGTGTCGGCGCGATGACTGTCGCTTTCGGTACACTGGGGTTCACCCTGTCTTCCCCCGTTCCGGTCTTACGCGCATGCATATCCGCCCCTTCCGCCCTGCCGACGAATCCGCCGTGGTTGCCCTGTGGCAAGCCTGCGGCCTGATCCGCCCCTGGAACGATCCCCACCGCGACATCGCGCGCAAGCTGACCGAGCAGCCCGAGCTGTTCCTCGTCGGCGAGGCGGATGGCCACGTGGTGGCCTCGGCGATGATCGGCTTCGATGGGCATCGCGGCTGGGTCTACTACCTCGCCGTCGCGCCCGCCTGCCAGGGGCGTGGCTATGGGCGTATGCTGATGGCGCGCGCCGAGGCGCTGCTGATCGAGCGCGGCTGTCCCAAGATCAACCTGCTGGTGCGCGAAGGCAACGACGCCGTGATGGCGTTCTACGCGAAGCTTGGCTATGGCCGGGATGCCGCCGTCAGCCTGGGCAAGCGGCTGATTCCGGACCAGTAGGCGGGCGGAAATCCACAAAAAAGGAGACCCCATGACCACGTACCAAGGAAGCTGCCACTGCGGCCGCGTCGCCTTCGAAGCGGACGGCGAGATCACGCAGGTGCTCCAGTGCAACTGCACCATCTGCCGCCGGCGCGGGCATCTGCTGTGGTTCGTGCCCAAGGCGCAGTTCCGGCTCAAGACGCCGGACGAGCACGCCTCCACCTACCGCTTCAACACGATGAAGATCGCGCATCGCTTCTGCCCGGTCTGCGGCTGCGGCCCCTACGCCGAGGCGACCGACCCGAAAGGCAATCCCACCGCCGCCGTGAACGTGCGCTGTGTGGATAACGTCGATCTGGCCGGCCTCAAGGTCATCGAGTACGACGGCCTGCACGCCTGAACCTGGCTGACGCGCCCATGCTCCGCATCGCCGGCATCGACCACCTCGTCCTGCGCACCGCCAACGTGCCGCGCCTCGTGCGGTTCTATGTCGATGTGCTCGGCTGCGCCGTGGAGCGCGAGCAGACCGCCATCGGCCTGACGCAACTCCGCGCCGGCAACGGCCTGATCGACCTCGTCTCGCTGGACGGCCCGCTAGGCCGGGCCGGCGGCGTGGGGCCGGGGGCGGAGGGGCACAACCTCGACCACTTCTGCCTGCGTATCGACCCGTTCGATGCCGAGGCGATATTTGACCACCTGCACATTCATCATGTCGATACCTGGCCGGTCGAGCAGCGCTACGGCGCCGAGGGCACCGGCCCGTCGATCTATGTGAAAGACCCGGACGGCAACACCGTAGAACTGAAAGGCCCACCCAACCTGCCCGGCGATGGCGGTCCCTGAGCAAGTGCGCTGACGTAGGCATTCGCGCGCCGCGCCGATACAATTCCCGCTTCATCCATCGCATCGCCACCGGCGCGCCCCCGCCCTGCGCCGGGCGCGCCATGACCACCATCGACGCCCCCGCCGTACCCACCGCTGCGCCCCCGCCCCGCCATATCGTCTGGACGCTCGGTCTGACCGAGATCATCAGTTGGGGCACGCTCTATTTCACGTTCACGGTCTTCATCGACCCGATGCACCAGTCGCTGGGCCTCGGCAAGCCGTTCCTGGCCGGCGGGTTCTCGCTCGGGCTGCTGGTCTGGGCGATGTGCTCGTTCGCCGTGGGCCGGCTGCTGGACCGCGTGCCGGCGCGCAAGGTGATGGGCGGCGGCTCCGTGCTGGCCGCTATCGGCCTGTTGCTGTGGGCCTGGTCGCCCTCGCCCACGATGTTCCTGCTGATGTGGATACCGCTCGGGCTGGCCATGGCGTCCACGCTCTATGAGCCCGCCTTCGTGGTGCTGCGCCAGGCGTATGGCGATGGCTACCAGAAGCCGATCGTCCACGTGACGCTGCTGGCCGGCTTTGCCAGCACGATCTTTATCCCGCTGGGCCAGTGGCTGGTACTGCACCTGGGCTGGCGCAGCACGCTGGTGATCTTTGCCGCGCTGAACCTGTTCGTCTGCGCGCCGCTGCATGCGCGGCTGCGCTACACGGCGCATGCCACCTATGCGTCCGCGCAGGCCGGTGGGCCGCTGGCTGGTGCCGGCGGGCCCAGCATCGCGCGGCTGACGCTGCGCCAGCCCGTGTTCTGGGCCGTGGTGCTGGCCTTCACGGCGACGGCGGTGGTGGCCTCGCTGCTCGGCGCGCACCTGATCCCGATGCTGACCGAGAAGGGCATGCCGGTGGGCCAGCAGCTCATCGTGGCGGCACTGATCGGCCCCGCGCAGGTGGCCGGCCGGCTGGTCATGGCGCGCCTGCCGATCCACCATCCGGTACGGCTGTCGATGCCGGTCTACTTCCTGATGGGCGCCGGGCTGCTCTGCTTCGCGCTCGGCCACGGCTACTGGCTGATGCTGGCCGCCGTGCTCTATGGCTGCGCCAACGGCGTCAACACCATGCTGCGCGCCATGGCCATGCCCGAGCTGATCTCCCGCCACCACTACGCCACGCTGAACGGGCTGATGATGACGCCGGTGCTGATCATGCAGGCCGCCGCGCCGTGGTTCGGCGCGCTGCTGTGGCGCGCCGCCGGCGGCTACTGGCTGATGCTGTGGGTCATGGCGGCGCTGGCCGTGGCCGCGCTGCTGGCGTTCGGCTTCGCCCTGCACCGGCGCGGGCTGCTGCGCCCGGGGGCCGCGGCATGACGGATGTCTCCCGCGCCACGCGCGGCACCATGGCGCTGTTCTTCGTCAACGGCGCCACCTTCGCCACCTGGGGCGTCCATATCCCGACCATCAAGGCGCGCTTCGGGCTGTCCGACGCCATGCTCTCCTTCGCCATGCTGGCCGTAGCCGGGGGCGCCATCCTGGCGATGGGCCCGATCGGCCGCTGGGTGGCGCGGCTGGGCAGCGGGCGGGCCTCGATGCTGGGCGGCGTGGCATTCGCGCTCTGCACGCTTGGCATCCTCGCCATGCCGGCCTTCACGCTGCTGCTGCCGATGCTGCTCGTCTTCGGCATGGCCAACGCCGCGTTCGACGTGGCCATGAACGCGCAGGCCGCCACGGTGGAGGCCAGCCGCACCCGGCCCGTGATGTCGGCCCTGCACGGCATGTTCAGCCTCGGCGGCATGGCCGGCGCGGCATTCGGCGGACTGATGCTGACGCTGGGCGTGCCGCCGCTGGCCCATGCGGCAATGATCGCGGCCATGACGGCGCTGACCGCCGTGGGCGTCGCGGGTGGGCTGCTGGCCGATCATCCGGCCATGCCGACGACCGATCATCACCACCGCGCGCACGCCTCGCGCGCGCTCTGGCTGCTTGGGCTGATGGCGTTCCTCGGCCTCGTCGGCGAAGGGGCGATGTACGACTGGACGGCAGTCTATATGCGCGATGTGGCGGAGGCGCCGCTCGGCTGGATCAGCTTCGGCTACGCCACCTTCTCGGGCGGCATGGCCTGCGGGCGCTTTGGTGGCGACCTGCTGCGCGCACGCCTTGGCGATGCGCGCACACTCACCGCCAGCGCCTGGCTCGGCTTTACCGGCATTGCGCTGGCCATCGCGGCGCCGTGGCCGGTGCCGACGCTGATCGGCTTCAGCCTGATGGGGCTGGGCGCGGCCAATATGGTGCCGATCTTCTTCGTGGCGGCGTCGCGCCTGCCCGGCGTGACCGCCGCCGAGGGCATCGCGCGCGTGGCGCGCTTCGCTTATGTGGGATTGCTGCTGGGGCCGGTGCTGATCGGCGGCGTGGCGCACCTGGCCAACCTGCGCTTCGGGCTGGCCGTGGTGGCGGTGACGATGGGGGTGATCGCGCTGTTCGGGGCGCGCGCCGCGCGGCGGTATCTCACGCCGCGCTAGGCCGAAGTTCGAAGGTCGAAGTTCGAAGTTCGAATAACGTCGATCAGGCAGCCTGCCGCGCCGGGGCGCTGCCCGCGCCCTGGCCCTCGAACACGAAGGTGTCCATGGCGAGCACGCCGTAGGTGACCTCGTCCGCAATGCGGTTCACCTGGGCCTGCCCGTCGGTTCCGGACGCAGGACCGAGCGCCGCGCCCAGCGTCACGAAGAACGGCAGCAGGTGCTCGTCGGTGGGGTGTGCGCGGCGGGCGAACGGGGCGTCGTCACGATAGCCGGCGATCCGGCTGGTGTCGCCGGTGGCCAGCGCCTCGTCCAGCGCATCGGTCATCCAGGCTCGGAACGCATCCACATAAGGCTCAGTCTCCGGACCATGCTGGGCCTTGCGCCCGCCGCCGAATACTTCCTGCAGGTTATGCGTGAAGCTGCCCGAGCCGATCACGATCACGCCTTCGTCGCGCAATGGCGCCAGCGCGCGGCCAATCTCGATCTGCGTGGCGGGGCTCAGGTACGGGTTCAGCGACAGTTGCACGACCGGCAGGTCGGCGGCCGGGAAAAAGTGACGCATCGGCATCCAGGCACCATGGTCGAGCGGACGGTCGGCGTCCTCGGCCACATAGCAGACACCCGGTACGCCGGCGGCTTCGACCAGCGCCTTGACCCGGGCGGCCACGTCCGGGGCGCCGGGGGCGTCATAGCGCAGCGCGTACAACTCGCGCGGGAAGCCGCCGAAGTCGTGCCATGCCTCCTGGCGCGCGCGCGTGCCGACGACCAGCGTGCTGTAGATCCAGTGCGCGGAGATCACCAGTACCGCCTTGGGCTGGCGGGCGCGCAGGCGTTCCCCCAGCGCATCGAATGCGGCGCCGGTGGGGCCGGGGTCGATCGCCAGCATCGGCGATCCGTGTGACACGTAAATGGCGGGAAGCGTGCTCATGGCCTTCAATCCTTTTGTCCAACTGCATGAAGTTTGGCAACATTGGCCGTCACCAGCGCACCCGGATTGCGGACACCTCGTGCAAATTTTCTGAACATGGACTGGCGCGCGTCACACTGGTCGCGCCACCGCGTTGGATAGCGCACACAGGCCGAGAGCGTAGGCCGCTGCCTGACGGCAAGCACATGGCGATTGGGCCTATGATGGCGAAAAGCACGCGATCCCCGGATCGCCTCCCCAAGCTGCCTCGGACCGGCTCGCCGGCGAACATCGTGTTCAAGCCCCACGCTCCGCTTCACGCCCTGCCCCACGCGCTGTGGTGGCAGCCGGGCGTCTATGGCAGCGGGCCCGCCGTGTTGCTGTGGATCGTGGCGCGGCTGCCGGCAGACGCGCTGGCCACCGTCTTCGGCACGCCGCTGGCCCCCGCACTGTTCAACCATGCTGGGGATACCGTCTTCGTCACCGGCTGGATCGCCAGCGCACTCTGGCTGTGGTTCACGCGCAAGCGGCCGGCCCTTCCGCCGCAGCAAGACGCCGTCCCGACGGTGCCCGACACCACCCAACCGCACACGCAAACCCGGCAAATGTAAGGATTCGCTTAAGATGGCGGCTGTTCTTCACCGTCATTTAAAAGTGTAATGTCCGTCACAATTGCCACCGCCAATGACCTCTCCAAAGCCACCCGACGACGCGCGATCCTCGCCGCGACCATCGGAAACGGCCTGGAATGGTTCGATTTCACCGTCTACAGCTTCTTCGCGGTCATCATCGCCAAGCTGTTCTTTCCCACCGGCGACGACCTCACCTCGTTCCTGCTGACCGTGGCCACCTTCGGGGTGGGCTTCTTCATGCGGCCCGTGGGCGCCATCGTGCTCGGCGTCTACGCCGACCGCGTCGGCCGCAAGGCGGCGCTGACGCTGACCATCCTGCTGATGGCGCTCGGCACGGCCATCATCGGCCTGGCGCCCACCTACGACAGCATCGGCCTGTGGGCCCCGGCGCTGATCGTGGTGGCGCGGCTGATCCAGGGCTTCTCGGCCGGCGGCGAAGTTGGCGGCGCCACCGCGTTCCTGATCGAACATGCGCCGGACGAGGAGCGCGGCGCCTATGCCAGCTGGCAGCAGGCCAGCCAGGGCATCTCCTTCATGCTCGGCGCGGCGATGGGCGCGCTGGTGACCAACGGCCTGAGCCCCGAGCAGATCGATGCCTGGGGCTGGCGCATCCCGTTCCTGTTCGGGCTGCTGATCGGGCCCGTGGGCATGTACATCCGCTCGCATCTGGAAGAGCCGCCCGAGTTCGAGGCGCGCCAGGCCGAGCGTCGCGCGAACAATGTGAAGTTTTCGCCGCTCTCGCAGGTGCTGCGCGACCACCCGCGCGAAGTGCTGGCCGGCCTGGGCGTGACCATCCTCTGGACGGTCTGTACCTACGTGCTGGTGTTCTACATGCCGTCGTACGCCAAGCAGCAGCTGGGCCTGCCGCTGGGCGCGACGTTCCAGTCCACCGCCATCTGCGGCGCCATCATTCTGGTGCTGTGCCCGCTGATGGGCATGCTGTCCGACCGCGTCGGCCGCAAGCGCATGCTGACGGTGGTGGCGGTGGCCATCGGCGCACTGGCCTACCCGCTGTTCCACTGGCTCAACGTCTCGCCGACCACGGCCACGCTGCTGCAGGTGCAGATCGTGCTGGGCATCCTGCTGGCCGCGTTCACCGGCCCGGCCCCGGCCGTGCTGGCCGAGCAGTTCCCGACCGAGGTACGCTCCACCGGCCTCTCGCTGGCGTATAACTTCGCCGTGACGATCTTCGGCGGCTTCGCCCCGCTGATCGTGACGTGGCTGATCACGTCGACGCAAAACAAGCTTGCGCCGGCCTACTACGTGATGGCCGCCGCGCTGATCAGCATCGTGGCGCTGGTGTTCATGCACGACCGCACCGGCAAGCGGCTCGCCTGAGCGCGCGGCAGGATCGCAGGAAGGCAGAAGGCCAACCCTCGGGTTGGCCTTTTTTGTGTTCGCTTTACATGTCCGATTCCGGCTTCCGCAAATCCGCTGGCGCGGGCATGATCCCACCCAAAGCGCCAGCGCGCGCCGTCCATCCCATCAGGAGCTTCCACGCATGACATCGCCAGAGACCGCCTCGCAGCCCCGGGTACGCTGCAGCTGGTGCGGGACGATCGAGGATTACTGCCACTACCACGACCACGAATGGGGCTTTCCGGTCGATGACGACCGGCGCCTGTTCGAGAAACTGTGCCTGGAAGGCTTCCAGTCCGGGCTGAGCTGGCTGACGATCCTGCGCAAACGTGAGAATTTTCGCAAGGCGTTCGCCAATTTCGAGATCGACAAGGTTGCCCGGTTTACGGCGCGCGACGTGGAGCGGCTGCTGGGCGATGCCGGCATCATCCGCCATCGGGGCAAGATCGAGGCCGCCATCCACAACGCCCGCTGCGCGCAGGATCTGCTGAAGACCGAACCCTCGCTGGCCGCCTATTTCTGGAAATTCGAGCCGGACCCGAAGTCGCGGCCCCGCAAGGTCACGCCGGAGGTGCTGCGCGAGATGACGACGTCGCCGGAGTCCGTGGCGCTCTCGAAGGATCTGAAGAAGCGCGGCTGGAAGTTCGTCGGCCCGACCACGATGTATGCGCTGATGCAGGCCATGGGCCTGGTCAACGATCATCACGAGGGCTGCGCCACCCGCGCCGAGGTGCTGAAGGCCCGCAAGGCTTTCAAGGTGCCACGCTGATGCTCGCCTGAAGGCTGGCTGGAGGCCAATCCATCCACAGCGCCTTTCTGTTTCGGCAACGGTGCGTATACGTATACAGATATTGTTTACGTATACATAAATAGTAGTAGTAGGTAAACGTCGCCCCTGACCGTTGATAACCCGGTTTTTCCCTTTCCCGTCAGGGGCTTGGGAAAAAGACAAGCCTATGGGCGGCGCACCGCGTATACGTGGACAACCGCCCCGCGCCCGGTTTCATCGCCCGCCACGCCCCCGAGATATCCGTATACCGCCCACACGCGGCCCCCAGGCAGGCCACAGGCAATCCATGTGGTTGTCCCCAAGGCAGGGCGAAGATGTCCACAGGGCCCGTGCATGGGGGCGAGGATCGGGGCACACTGGCGGTTCGCTGCCGAAGGAGCCCCCACGATGGATGCCACCACCCTCTTTCTCTACCTGATTGCGGTTGCCGCAGTGATGGTCACGCCCGGCCCGACCATGCTGCTCGCGCTGAGCAACGGCGCCACGCGGGGCATGCGGGTGGCCGCCTGCGGCATTGCCGGCGCGGCGCTGGCCGACCTGCTCCTGATCGGCGCGGTGGGCTGCGGGCTGGGCGCGCTGCTGCTGGCGTCCGAGCAGTGGTTCACCGTCATCAAGTGGATCGGCGCTGCCTACCTGCTCTACCTGGCGTGGGGAATGTGGCGTGCGCCGACGCAGGCGCTGGTGGCTACCTCCGGCGCGGCCTCGGCCAGCGGCCGGGCGGCGTTCTTCCGGGCGCTGTTCGTGGCGCTCTCCAACCCCAAGACGCTGCTGTTTACCTCGGCCTTCGTGCCGCAGTTCGTCCACGCGGACAAGCCGGTGGCGCTGCAATACACGATCCTGGCAGTCGTCGCCGCGCTGATGGACATCCTGATGATGTCGATCTACGCGTACGGCGGGCGCCACGCCATGCGCACGCTGTCAGCGCGCGCCGTGCAGTGGATCAACCGTAGCTGCGCCGGCATGCTCGCCTTTCTAGCGGTCGGCCTGAGCCTCTACCGCCGCAGCGACCTGCGCTGAGTCGGGAGCCGGGGCCGGCACCGGGTCCACGTGGGTCATCACGTTGAGCACATCGTCGCGCAGCATGGCGCGGCGGCGCGCTTCGGCGGCGATGGCGTGGCCGCGTTCCACGGTCAGGTCGGCGCGGATCTCCAGGTGCACGTCGACCAGCACCATATCGCCCATCTTGCGCGTCTTGAGGTCGTGCAGGCCGAGCACCCCCGGGGTGTCGAGCATGGCGGCGCGCAGGGCCGCCACCACGTCGTCATCGGCGGCGCGGTCCATCAGGTCGCTCAGGGCCGTCCAGCCGAACTGCAGCCCCATGCGCGCCACCATCAGCCCGACGATGATGGCCGCCACGGGGTCCAGGATGTGATAGCCCAGCAGGTTCCCGCCGATGCCAAGCGCCACCACCAGCGACGACGCCGCATCGGACCGCGCATGCCAGGCATTGGCCACCAGCATGCTCGAGCGCACGCGCTCCGCCACGCGGAGCATGTAGCGGAACAGCAGTTCCTTGAAGATCAGCGTGCCAATCGCCACCCATAGCGCAACCGCCTTCACCGGCTGCAGCGCTTCGGGATGCTGGATCTTGCCGATGGCCGACCACAGCATGCCAGCCCCCACCGCCAGCAGGATCACCCCCAGCGCCAGCGACGCCGCCGTCTCGAAGCGCTGATGCCCGTACGGATGGTCGTCATCCGGGTCCTTGCTGCCGTGATGCCCGGCGAACAGGACCAGGAAATCGGAAACCAGATCGGAAAGGGAGTGGATGGCATCCGCCACCAGCGCCTGGGAACCCGCCACCACGCCGATCACACCCTGCGCGATGGTCAGCACGACATTGACGGCCACGCTGACAAAGGTACTGCGCCGGCCGGCCTGGGCGCGGGCGGCGGGGTCGGTGCGATCGGGGGAGTCCTTGCCGAGGGTGTTCACGGGATTTGTGTGGAGTTCCAGGGATTGATGACGGTCAGCCCGGCGGCCTCGAAGGGGGCGGTATCGCGTGTTGCGACAATGTAGCCCCGGGAGGCGGCAATCGCACCGATATAGCCATCGGGCGTGGGGAATCCCTTCCCCGCCAGCCGCGCCTTCACGGCCAGTTCGGCATAGTGCCGGGCAGCACCGGTATCGAACATCAACACGCGATCGCCGAACAGCGCGAGCAAGCCGTCGAGGGTTTCGGACAAACCGTGCTTGCGCCGGCCTTCCGGCAAGGCGCCGATCCCGAACAGCAGTTCGGCGAGCGTGACACTGGACAGGTACAGCGTTTCCGCAACCTGCGCGTTCAGCCAAGCGCGCACGGCCGGATTGGGCTCCGGCTTCATCGCCTCGGAGACGACGTTGGTATCGAGGACGATCATTCGAACTTCATCGGCTCCGCCGGCGCTTTGTCACGCTGTGTGTCGAACACCGCGAAATCGTCGTTTGTCAGGCCCGCGCGCTGGCCCAGCGCGGCCAGGGCGTCACCCATCCGCACACGCTGCTCGGATTTCACCGCGCGCTCCAGAATCTCGCGGACCTCAGCCTCGGTGCTGCGGCCATGCTCGGCAGCCCGCATGCGCAGGGCGCGATGCACCTCATCGGGCACATTTCTCACGGTCAGCATCGGCATAGGCACCCCTTAAAAACTGCATTCAATGCATGCAATTATAGAAAGGTGACAGCATGGGGGCAAGGCGGCATTAAAAACGCCGCCCCCAAAGCAAAACAACGCACTACATCTCTCGACGTAGTGCGTTGTTTTACAAGAGAAATCCTGGTGGACCGAAGGAGGATCGAACTCCCGACCTCTGCATTGCGAACGCAGCGCTCTCCCAGCTGAGCTATCGGCCCGTGACGCACGATTCTAACCGAACTCCGCGCGGGGCATCAATTGCGTCCGCCCAACACTGCACATCGGCGAGAGCGCCTCAGGGCCTCAGGCCACCATGCCCGGGTTGCCGTCCATGCCGCGCACGGTGGGCAGGTTCAGCGGCCGGGCGCTGACTTCCTTGTTTGACCGCAGCCATTGGGCCATGACGTCCCACACCGGGGGGCCGCCGGTCTGGCGGGCTTCCTCGGCCACCGGGGCCCAGCCGGCTACCTTGTAGGTCTTGCTGGCGTCGAGCGGGCGGCCGGCCAGCCGCATGTCGCTGATGCGCCGGCCCATGGGCTGGGTCGGGTCGATGGTGTACTGCAGCCCGCCCACGCGCACCATGTCGCCGCCCTGCTGGTAGTACGGGTCCGGGTTGAACAGGTTGTCCGCCACGTCTTCGAGCACGGTCTTGATGGTCTCGCCGGTCATCGCCGTCACCGTGGTGTACGGGTAGGTGATGGCGGTCTGGTCCATCAGCGCCTCCATGGTGATCGGCTCGCCCGGCACCAGCGTGGTGCCCCAGCGGAAGCCCGGGGAGAAGGCGATTTCGGCGTCCTGCACCGCCATCAGGCCGTCCAGGATCAATTGGTCGAAGGTGCCGTTGAAGTTGCCGCGCCGGTACAGCAGGCCACGGTTCACGGCCAGGACCTCGCCAAGCTTGGCTTCGTAGGGGGCGCGGACCTTGCGGATCAGCGCATCCATGTCCGGGTCGGCGGGGAGGAAATTGGCGAAGACCGGCAGCAACTTGTATCGGAAATCGACGACTTTGCCGTTCCGCACATCGAAATCCAGCACCCCCAGGAACTTGCCGTTCGAGCCGGCATTGGTGACCAGCGTGGTCCCGCCCGGGTTCTTCACCGGCACCGGTGCCGGCACGCCGTCGTGGGTGTGGCCGCCTAGTATTGCGTCCAGTCCGCGTACGCGCGAGGCCAGCTTCAGGTCCACATCCATGCCGTTGTGCGACAGCACCACCACCACCTGGGCGCCCTTCCCGCGCACATCGTCAATCACCTGTTGCAGGCCTTCCTCCTGGATGCCGAAGGTCCAGTCGGGCACGAGGTAGCGCGGATTGGCGATGGGCGTGTACGGGAAGGCCTGGCCGATGATGGCCACCGGCACGCCGTTCATGTGCCGGATCACATACGGATCGAACACCGGATCGCCGAAATCGTTGGTCTTCACGTTCTGCGCGAGGAAGGACACGCGGTCCTTGAAGTCCTTGCCGACGATTTCCTTCACGCGGTCCGCGCCGAGCGTCATCTCCCAGTGCGGCGTCATGACATCCACGCCGAGTTGCAGCGCGGCATCGACCATGTCCTGGCCCTGGGTCCACAGCGCGGTGGCCGAGCCCTGCCAGGTGTCGCCGCCGTCCAGCAGCAGCGCGCCGGGCCGGCTGGCGCGCAGGCGCTTGACCAGCGTGGCGAGGTGGGCAAACCCGCCGACCTTGCCGTAGCGGCGCGCCGCCTCGGTGAAGTCGAGCGAAGTGAACGCGTACGCGGCGGGTGTGCCCGGGCGGATGCCGTACTGGCGCAGGAACGCCTCGCCCACCAGGTGCGGCGGCTTGCCCGCCCACGGCCCCACGCCCAGATTCACGCTCGGCTCGCGGAAGTGCACGGGCCGCAGCTGGGCGTGGCAATCGGTGAAATGCAGCAGGTGGACGTTGCCGTGGCGCGGCACATCGTAGAACTGCTGGGCGGCGCGCGCGGCCTGGGCCTCGCCGGAGGGCAAGGCCATGCCGCCCGCGCCGGCCACGGCCAGCACCTGCAGGAATTCGCGTCGATTCATGCCCGGAGCCGCGCGGGCTTACTGGTTGACCGGCGATGCCGGGTCCAGCAGCAGCGCCATCACATCGCGGATCTGTTGCTCGGTCAGGATGCCCTTGTGGCCAAAACGCGGCATGTTGGAACAGGCGCTGTAGGCGTTGGAGTCCCAGATCTTGCCCCAGGTGTACTTGACCACCTCCGGCGAATTGCCGCGCAGCTTGCCGTACTGGTACAGCGACGGGCCGATATTGCCGAAGGAGATCTCGGCCTTGGTCATCTGGTGGCAGGCGTAGCAGTTGCCGCCGTTCACGCCGCCCACCGGGTCGGTGAACTGCATGCCACGGCCGTTCTGGGCGATCTTCTCGCCTTCCTTCCAGTCGCCGATCCAGTTGCTGTCGGCCGGATACTTCACCTGCTTCAGCTCGGCCGCTTCCACCTTCTTGGCCACGGCGGCCGGTACGCGCGTGCGGTCAGGGTACTGGCTGCACGCCTTCTGGGCGCCGTCCTGGTTGATCACGCCTTCCACGGTGGCCGGGCCCTTCGAGGTGAAGGAGGCCTCGATCATCTGGCGCACGTCGGCGTCGGTGACCTTGGCGGTGGGGGCCGTGGTGGCGGATTTGGTAGCGCGGGCGGGCTTGGCGGTGTCCTGGGCCAGGGCCGACAGGCTGAACGTGGCCATGGCGGCCAGGACCAGGGTGGCGACGGCAGTCAGCGCCATCGATTGGTATCGCATCATCGTGTGCTCTCCGTGCCTCAGCGCTTCATGTTGGGACCGTCGTACGTGCCGCCGTTGGCGTTTTTCGCCAGGAACATCGACAGGGCGGTGATCACGTCGGAGCCATAGGCGGGCTCGGGGAAGCGCTGCTGGCGCAGGCAGTCGTAGATCCGATGCTGCATGGTGCGGACCTCGCCCTGCGAGACGCGGTACGCCGGCCACGTGGTGTATGCGGCCTGGGCGCCCTTAGGCTCCAGCAGGTTCGGCAGGTCCTGGAGGCGGATGCGCTGGCCGTCCACGGCGTGGCAGGTGGCGCAGGCGAAGTCATAGGCGCCGCCCCGGTAGAAGAACATCTTCTGGCCGAGCGCGTAGACGCGCTTTTCCTCGGGGTGCGTGAGTTGCACGTTCATCTTCACGCCGCGCGACTCGCCGGTCAGGTAAGACGCCAGCCGCTCGATGTCGGACGGCTTGCCCGATGCCGAGAACGGCTGCTTCGTTGCTTCTTCCTGGGTCAGGCCCTGCAGCGTCACCCGGCACCAGGCCAGGCGCTGCTCTAGGTCCATCACCTTGTTGGTGTCCTTGAAGTAGCGCGGGAGTTCAGCGTAGGCACCCTTGGTCACGCCCGGGCCCTTGCCCAGGTCGCACTGTTCGAGCGAGGCGTTCTTCGGCCCGGCCGGCTTCTTCCACAGTTCCTCGCCAGCGGCTTCCCAGAGTTCAGCGGGATTGCCTTCGGCCAGCATCTGGCGATACTTGGCGATTTCCTCGGCGGTGCTGCCCTGGGCTTGCGCCAGCGAGGCCAGGCCGGCCAGCGAGGCGGCGGCGATAGCGGCGGCGGTCAGCGCCACGGTGCCGCGCAGGCGGCGACGGGTATTGCGCATTGGGGGCTTCTCCTCGCGATGGCACCGCCGGGTCAGCCCCTCATCGAGGCTGGGCGGTGCATCACTGTTCTATTGCACTGGACTTCGGCATCCGGCCAGCTTGGCTCCTGGCCGGATGTCAGGCACTGCGATCAGGGCTTCAGGTACGCGTAGCCTTCGTCAAACTGCAGGCGGGCGATCTCCACCACGCCGGCCTGCACGATCTTGGCGTCCATCAGCAGGCTTTGCTCGGAAATCCGGCGCGCGGTCAGCGTGTTACGGCAGACGCGGAACTCCACGCCCGACGACCCCAGCGCGCCCACGGCGGCCTCGAAGGTGTTGCCGCGCGAATCCTTGGCGCCTTCCACGAGGAAGTCCACGCCGTAGCCGAACGCCACCACCACGATCTTGGTGTCCGGCGCCGCGTTCAGGTGGTTGCGCAGGTTGGCCATGGCGCGCACGGCCTGGTCGATGCCCTCGGACAACTGGTACACCACCTTGACCCGCCCGCCCTTGCCTGCCTTGGCGCCCGTTCCTGCCGGGGCCGGGGCCTGCTGTGCCGCCGCCCTGGCCGAGAGGCCGATGGCGGCCAGCGCCGCCGTGGCCCGAATGAATGCTCGCCGCATGCTGCTTCCTCGCTTCGCCCGCTCAGGCGATGGTGGCCTCGTCGGTGCGCTTGTCGCCCCGGTTGTCGACCCAGGTCACGGTGACCTTGTCACCCTTGGCGCCGCCCTTGAACTTGAAGTTCAGGAACGGGTCCTTCGACACGGCGGGGCCAAACTGGGCGTTGAACACCTCGCGCCCCTTGTACGTGGCGATCACGGTCTGGATGTGCCAGGCCGGAATCGTCTTGCCGGCCGCATCCTTGCGCTGGCCGGTTTCCATGTCGTGCTTCATCAGAATCTTTACGTCTACGACGCCGCCGTTCTCGGTGGCGCGGACGCGCATCGGGTCTGCCATCTGGCTCTCCTGCTCGGGGTGGTTCGGGGTGGCTTGGGATAAATCGGGGAAATCGGTGCGATGGGGGCGCGGGCGTCAGCCGCCGCAGCCGCCCAGCGTGACCTTGATTTCCTTCGATGCCACGTACCACTTGCCGCCAGCCTTGACCGCCGCATGCACGACGGACGTCTGGCCCATCTTCACGCGCGTGGAGACGAACGGCTCGGTGCCGGCCGGGATGGTGAAATCGGCCGCCAGCGTATTCGGATTCTTCTCAACCAGGATGGCGATCTGCTCGGTGTCCGGCAGCGTGCTGGTCACGGCCACGGGCACCACGGCACCGTTCTCGGCGATATCCGGCGCGTTGAAGGTGATGGCGCCGCTCTTCTCGGTGCCGCTGCCGCCCAGCGCCTTGATCACATCGGCCACGCTCTTGCCGTCGAAAGCCGTCTTGTTCCACTCCGCGGCCTGCGCCTCGCTGATCAGGCCCGTGGCCGCCATCAGCGAGAGCACCGCGGAAACCCGCAAAACTTCTCGTCGTTTTTGATTCATCGTCTGTCCCGTACTTGCTTGCTGCCGACCCCGGTACTCGCACTGCCCGCCGCTTCCGGGCCTGCCGGAAACAGCACGGGCCGCCGGCGCTGCCGGGCGGCCCGCGATACCAGATGGGGCTTACTTGGCCGGCGAACCGGCCAGGATCCACTCCACTACCGTCTTGATATCGGCGTCGCTGACACCGGCATTCGCCGGCATCGGCACCGGGCCCCAGACGCCCGAACCGCCGCTCTTCACCTTGGCCGACAACTTGGCCAGGGCACCCTTGTCACCCTTGTACTTGGCGGCCACTTCCTTGTAGGCCGGGCCCACCAGCTTCTTGTCTACCTGATGGCAGCCCATGCAGGCGTTCTTGTTGGCAATTTCCTGCGCCTTGGCGGCGTCCACGGCGTGCGCCGAGGCAGCGGCCGCGAACAGCGCGGCGGCGATGACAAACTGCTTCATATCGTGTTGCTCCAAACGGATTGAGCCGTGGGGACGGCAAATGGCCGCGCTTGATCGGTCGGGCCGCGCGGCACGCTCGGCCGCCGTTGGGGCGATGCCTCTGCGGGCGGGTGCGGCCAGTCCGCTATTTTGCCTCAATAATCCCTCGGCCTACGGATGCGGCAGTGATAAGGGTATGCACAAAACCACGGCAAATCGCTGTCGAATCAAGGGTTAACCCTCGCGCAGCCACCGGGTTCAGCGCCGTGCCAGCCGCCGCCCGGCCCCGAGCCGCCCGCCAAACACGTTGAGCAGCAGGCCGCCCATGACCACCAGCGCGCCGAGCCATTGCGCCAGCGACAGGTCCTCGCCCAGCAGCGCATGGGCCGAGATCAGCCCCACCACCGGCACCAGCAGCGTCAGCGGCGCCACCTTGCTGGCCGGATAGCGCGTGAGCAGGCGGCCCCACATGGTGTAGCCGAACAGCGTGGCCGCGAAGGACAGGTAGCAGATCGCCAGCACGCTCATCATCGGAATCTGGCCGAGCGCCGCCGTGATCCGCGCCGGCCCTTCGAACCAGTACGAGAGCAGCGCGAACGGCACGATCGGCACCAGCCCGCCCCAGACCACCAGCCCGAGCAGGTCCACGGGGCCGATCTTCTTGCTGACGATATTGCCCGAGGCCCAGCAGAACGCCGCGCACAGCGTCAGCGCGAAGCCGGCCACACTCATGCCGCCCGGCCCGTGCGCCGCCCCGCTGCCGATCAGCGCCAGCCCGCCTGCCGCAATCGCCATGCCGGCGATGTTGTGCCAGCGCACCGGCTCGCCAAGCCACATCCCGGCAATCGCCACGGTAAAGAACACCTGCGACTGCAAGACCAGCGAGGCCAGCCCGGCCGGCATGCCCACCGCCATTGCATAGAACAGAAAGGCGAACTGGCCGAGGCTGATGAACCCGCCATAGGCCAGCAGCATGCGCAGCGGAATGCGCGGGCGCGGGATGAAGAAGACGGCCGGGAACGCCACCAGGGCGAAGCGCAGCGTGCCCAGCAGCATCGGCGGTACGCCGGCGAGGCCCACCTTGATGACGACGAAGTTGACACCCCACACCACGATGATGGCGAGGGCAAGAAGGCGGTCTTTGGCTTGCATGGTCGGGTTCGGGGGGCGGCATGTCACGAAGGCGCAACACACCGGAACCCGCTAGCCTACCAGCACCTCGCCCAGCATGTCGGACCAGATGCTGCGCGCCCAGGCCCACGCGTAGCGCCCTTCGAGCGCGTTCGGGGCTGTGGATAACCCGCCGGCGCCGGGCACCGTGACCATCGTCCGCTCGGCCGGGTCGTAGCGATGGACACTGGCGATGTGGATGGCTTCGTCGGCGGACGTGAAGCTGTAGCAGGTGTTTGTATACAGCGGGGTCGGGTCCGGCGCCTGTCCGGCCAGCAGCTGGAGGATGGCGGCGGCGGCCACCTTGCCGTGCTGGTTGGCCATGGTGCCGGACTTTGGCATCAGCGGCGCGATCTGCACGGCATCGCCCAGCACATGGATTTCGGGCGCCACGCGCGAGGCCATGGTCAGAAAATCGACCTCGCACCAGCGGCCATTGGCCGTGGCGAGCCCGGTGGACACCGCGATGGCGCCGGCGCGCTGTGGCGGGATCAGGTTGACCACGTCGGCGCGCTCGTCGTCCTGGACTTCGAACTTGAGGGTGCGCGTGACGGGGTCCACGTCCACGGTCTCGTGCTGGGGCCGATAGTCGATCATGCCCCGGTAGCGGGTCTCCCAGACCTGGCGGAACAGCGCGCCCTTGGAGGTGATGTCCGGATTGGCGTCGAAAATCAGCACCTTGCTGCGCGGCTTGTGCGCGCGCAGGTAGTCCGCCACAAGGCAGGCGCGCTCGTATGGCCCGGGCGGGCAGCGGTACGGGGCGAGCGGAATGGTGATGGCGAAGGTGCCGCCGTCGCGCATCGCCGCCAACTGTCGGAACAGGGCGTCGGTCTGCGGGCCGGCCTTCCAGGCGTGCAGGATCTGGTCGCCGCCGGGCTGCGCCAGGCCGGGGATCGCGCTGGACTGCATCTCCACGCCCGGCGACAGCACGAGGCGGTCGTAACGCAGCGTGGCACCTCCCGCCAGCCGCACGGTGCGCGCGGTGGGGTCGATCGAAAGCGCCGTATCGTGCACATGACGCACGCCATGCCGGCGCACCAGCGCGTCATAGGGGAGTGTGATGTCGGCCATCGCACGCTGGCCGCCCACCACGAGATTCGAGAGCGGGCAGGAGACGAACGCCGCGTCGGGTTCGACCAGCGTCACGTCCACGGCGCCCCGGCTCCAGTGGCGCAGGTAGCGCGCGGCGGTGGCCCCGCCAAAGCCGCCGCCGATGACCACCACCCGGGCCGGCGCGGCGGCGCGTGCCTGGCGCGGGGTCAGCATGCCCAGCGCGGCGGCCCCCATGAGGCCGCCCAGCGCTCCCAATCTTCCCAAAGCGGCGCGTCTGCGCATGCGGGTCTTCTTATTTTTGATCGGCGAACCAGGACGCGATGGCGAGGATCTCCGTATCGCTGTACCCCTTGGCGATCTGCGGCATCACGGTGCCGGGTCGCTTGCCGTTCTTGTAGTTGAGCATCAATTCGACGATTTCTGCACTTGGGCGGCCGGCGAGTCCCGGCACGGGACTATCGGCCGGCGCGCGGCCGTCGGGACCATGGCAGGCCGCGCACGAGGCGGCCTGGTTGCGTGCCTGCTGCATGCGCGCCGACTGCGCTTCCACGGTGGTGCGCGCCTCGCTGGCCGGGCCGGACGTGCCGGTTTGTGCCAGCGCCGCCCCCATCGTGGCGATGGCCGCCAGCGCCACCCATCCGCCAATCCAGAAGGCCAGCCGTGCGGTGGACATCTTGTGGCGAAGGGGCGGGGGCGCGCGCATGGTTCAGTTCCTGGGCGGGATTATCGCAAGACTACGGCAGGTTGCGGCCCGGCGGCAGCGCCGTCGGGGAGGACACCGGCGCCGTGACCGGCGCGGTACTGACGGTGCCGGCCGGCGCATCGGAGGTCACCGGCGCGTTCGGCGCGGTGCCGGGCACGGTCTGCACCGGCGCCGGCGAGCCCACGGGCTGGCTGCCCGCATCCGGATTCTGCGAGCTGGCAGCGGCGTCCAGGCGGGCGCGCTCGGCCTCGCTCACGTAGTCGAACGCCTTGACCACCTTCTGCACGCCGCTGGCGTTGCGGGCCACGTCGGTGGCGCGGTCGCCCTCGGCCGCCGTGACTACGCCCATCAGGTAGACCACGCTTTTGTCGGTGGTCACCTTGATCGAATTGGCCGGCACGCCCTCAGCCGTCACCAGGAAGGTCTTGACCTTGCTGGTCAGGTAGGCGTCGTTGCTGCGGGTCATGAAGCCCGGTGTGGACACCACCTCGAGTTCGTTGATCACCTCGCGCGCATTCGGCAGGCTCTTCACATACTGCTCCACCTGCTGCTTGGTGTTGGCGTTGTTGGCCTCGCCCACCAGCAGCACCTTGCGGTTGAACACGGCGGCGTCCACGCGGGCCTGGCCGCTGTACTTGGCGTCGAGCGTGTTGTCGATCTCGAGCTGCAGGCCACGGTCGATGGCCTGGGTGCCGGTGGGACGGCGGTCCGTGGCCATGACCACGCCCGTGCCGACCGCGCCGGCCAGCACCGGGAAGCAGCCGGCGAGTTGCGTGGCCGACACCAGCAGTGCGGCCACGGTGATGGCCGTGCGCGCCACGCGCGCCGGAGTGGTCTTCTGGGTCATTGCGGTCGTTACGTTAGTCATGCGGTCCTTGGCTGGATACGGAATGATGCGGAAATATGACGAAACCGGCGCGGCGCTGTGGATGACTCTGTGGATGACGCCGCAATTCCTGTGAACAACTTGGGCAAATCCTGTGGATAAGGTGGGATAACCTCCCCGCTTCCTATCCCCTATGCCCTATGCCTCGCCCAGCAGCGCCTCGTCGATCCCGTCGCAGAGGCAATGCAGCGTCAGCAGGTGCACTTCCTGGATGCGCGGGGTACGGTCGCTCGGCGCGCACAGGTGGATGTCGAACTCGTCCAGCAGCGTGGCAATCTTGCCGCCGCCCTTGCCGGTCAGCGCCACCACGCTCATGTCGCGCTGGCGCGCCGCCTGGATGGCCGCGATCACATTCGCCGAATTGCCGGAGGTGGAGAGCGCCAGCAGGATGTCGCCGGGCTGGCCCAGCGCCTCTATCTGCTTGGAGAACACCACCGTGAAATCGTAGTCGTTGCCGATGGCGGTCAGGATGGAGCTGTCCGTGGTCAGCGCAATCGCCGCCAGCCCGGGCCGCTCGCGCTCGAAGCGGCCGATCAGTTCGGCGGCGAAGTGCTGGGCGTCGGCAGCGGACCCGCCATTGCCGCAGACGAGGATCTTGTTGCCACTGGTCAGCGCGGCCACCATGCGCTCCACCGCCGCGTCGATATGCGGTGCCATCAGCGTGGCGGCCTGCCGCTTGGTGTCGGCGCTGTCCAGGAAATGCTGTTCGATACTTTCAATACTCATGGCTCTTTGACTTCTGCCCAATCCCGCGCATTATGACGCAGCCCAGGACGCGCCATCGTCACGTCCGGCATTTTGGTCGAATGCGTTCGGCAACCAGGCCAGGCGCCCGGGCTCCAGCGCCACCACGTCGAAGCGGCACGGCGGCGTGTGGTCCAGCGTGCCGAGGTAGTGTTCGGCCGCCCGCAGCAGGCGGCGCTGCTTGGCCGGCGTGACGCTGGCCGCCGCGCCGCCAAAGGCGCGGCCGCTGCGCTGCCTGACCTCAACGAACGCCAGCGTGCCATCGGCGGCGCGCATCACGAGGTCGATCTCGCCGCCTTTGCAGCGATAATTGCGCACCACCAGCGCCAGCCCCTGCCTGAGCAGATAGGCCAGCGCGCGATCCTCGGCCTCGGCGCCGCGCGCGGTCGTGGTGGTTTTGAATGAGCGAATCAACGGAAGTTCTCAAGCATGAGTGACTGGACCTCGCTGGCTTCGGGCCAGACCTACCCGCCCGGCACGCTGTACGTGGTGGCCACGCCCATCGGCAACGTGGCGGACCTGTCCCTGCGCGCGCTGCATGTGCTCGGGCTGGCCGACGCCATCGCCTGCGAAGACACCCGCAACACCGGCCAGCTGCTGTCCCGGGTGGGCCTGCAGCGCCCGCTGGTGGCCGTGCACGAGCACAACGAGCGCGAGGCCGCGGTAAAGATCGTCGCCCGGCTGGCTGCCGGCGAGCGCATTGCCTATGTGTCCGATGCGGGCACGCCCGGCATCTCCGACCCCGGCGCACGGCTGGTGGAGGCGGTGCGCGCGGCCGGCCTGCGCGTGGTGCCGCTGCCGGGGCCGAGCGCGGCCGTCACCGCGCTGTCCGTGGCCGGCGACATGCTCGAAGCCGGCGAAGGCCGCTTTACCTTCATCGGTTTCCTGCCCGGCAAGCCCAAGGCCCGCGCCGACGCCATCGCGCAGCTGGCCGCCCTGGACCACGCCTGGGTGGTCTACGAGGCGCCGCACCGCATCGCCGACACCTTGGCGGCACTGGCGGCCGCCCTGCCCGGCACGCGCCGGCTGTTGGTAGGCCGCGAGCTGACCAAGCTGTTCGAGGAAACCCCGGTGCTGACCGTGGCCGAGGCGCCGGCGTGGCTGGCCGCCGAGGCGTCGCGCGGCAAGGGCGAGTTCGTACTGGTGGTGGAAGGCGCGGGGCGCGCCGAAGGGGCCGATGCCGATGCGCCCGATGCCGAGGCCCAGCGCGTGCTGAAGCTGCTGGTGGCCGAGCTGCCCGCCAAGCGCGCCGCCAAGCTGGCTGCGGCGATCACCGGGGCGAAGACCGATGCGCTGTACCGGCTGGCACTGGCGCAGCGCGCCGCCGAGAGTGACGCGGGTGACGGCGGCGACAGCGAGGAATGAGAAAAGTCTGAGAGGGAGAGGGGGAAGCGGGCTGGCGGTGGAACGGGAGTCGATCACGCCAGGCCGCATCGGGGTGCCTACCGGGGCTTGCGCTTCGTGGTCGCCTTGACCGTGCGCGCCTTGGCCTTGGACTTGACCGGGACCAGCGCGTTGGCAGTCTCGGGCAGGTCGTCGGCGCCGCTGCCGTCGCCGGCTTCGTTGCCGCCCGCCTCGAGCTGCGGACCCAGCGCCGCCACTTCCGTGCGCGACAGCCGGCGGATTTCCACCTGCGTAGCACCACGTTCGACGAAATTCAGCCGCTTGGCCGCCGCGTAGGACAGGTCAAGCACCCGGCCACCGTGGTAGGGGCCGCGGTCATTGATCCGTACCACCGCCACCTTGTCGTTGCGCAGGTTGCGCACCAGCACCCAGCTATCGAGCGGCAGCGACGGGTGCGCGGCAGTCATCGCGCGCATGTCGAAGCGTTCGCCATTGGCGGTCTTGCGGCCATGGAATCCCTTGCCGTACCAGGACGCCGTGCCGCGCTGCTCGAAGGTGCCCAGATCCGGACGCAGGCCGTCCAGCGACGACTGCGCCGGCGCGTTGTCATCCTTGCCCCAGCCGAACAGATCCCAGTTGCCGCGCTCGTCCGGGCGGGCGCCGGACTTGTCGAGCCTCGCCTTGGCGGCGCGCGTCGGCACCGCACCGGTGGCATCGGCGGTCTGCTGGGAGTCGCTCTCCGGCGGCGTCGCGCAAGCGGCCATCACCAGCGCCGATACGAGGATCGCGCAGTGACGCAGCCAGCGGCTGGAAGCCGGGTTGGCAGGGTTGGCGTTAGCGCTCGCACGCGGGATCGCGCGTGCGCGACCTAACCCCGGGCGAGATACGGGCAAATTGAACATGGGCGCAGTCTAACATCGGTGTCCGAGCGCTACATCCTTGATTTTGTTACGAAATTTAATCAAGTGGCTTTGAAGATCGGCACGAATCCCCGCAATCCGAAGCCTGACAAGGGATTGCGCCGAATATGACAAGTGCATTTATGCGTGTCTTAAAATTCACTTTCAGAGTCGTCTCATCCGGTCTGACACCCGTTTGAGACGGGGGGCCATGGGCCGACGTTACAATGACCGCCTCGGCCAGACCGTGCCGTGGCGCACACGACAAAGCGCCCGCATCGACCCATGAAAGTCCTCCTGATTCCCGTTACCCCGTTCCAGCAAAACTGCTCTCTGCTGATCGACGAGACCACTGGCCGTGCCGCCGTGTGCGACCCCGGCGGCGACCTCGACCGCATCCTGGCCGCCGTGGCAGAGCAAGGCGTGACGCTGGAGAAGATCTTCCTGACGCACGGGCATGTCGACCATTGCGCCGGCGCGGCGGCGCTCGCGCGCCAGCTTGGCATCCCCATCGAGGGGCCGCACCAGGACGAGCGGTTCTGGATCGAGCAGCTGCCCGACCAGACGCGCCGCTTCGGTTTCGGCCACGCCGAGGCGTTCGAGCCAGACCGCTGGCTGGAAAACGGCGACACCGTGACCTTCGGCGGCGAGACCCTGGAGGTCTACCACTGCCCCGGCCACACGCCGGGCCACGTGGTGTTCTTCTCGCGCGCCAATCAGCTGGCGATCGTCGGCGATGTGCTGTTCGCCGGCTCGATCGGCCGCACCGATTTCCCGCGCGGCAACCACGCCGACCTGATCCGCTCGATCCGCACCCGGCTGTGGCCGCTGGGCGAGGACGTGACTTTCGTGCCCGGCCATGGCCCGGTGTCCACTTTCGGCGAGGAACGCCGCAACAATCCCTACGTGGCCGATCATCTGATCGACGCGGCCTGAGCCGCCGGTTTCCCCTCCCCGATGGCGAAAAAGCAGGCACCCGATACCCGTCCCGAGATCTACGTCAGTACCGACGTGGAGGCCGACGGGCCGATCCCGGGCCCGCATTCCATGCTCTCGTTCGCCTCGGCGGCGATGCTGGCCGACAAGACCGTGCTCGGCACCTTCTCCGCCAACCTGGAAACCCTGCCCGGCGCCGCCGGCCATCCGGTTCAGATGCAGTGGTGGAAGACCCAGCCCGAGGCCTGGGCGGCGTGCCGGCGCGAGCTCGAGCGCCCCGAGGACGTGATGCCGCGCTACGTGGAATGGGTGGAGAGCCTGCCGGGCAAGCCGGTGTTCATCGCCTTTCCGGCCGGTTTCGATTTCACCTGGGTGTTCTGGTACATGATGCGGTACGCCGGCCGCTCGCCCTTCGGCTGGGCGGCGCTGGACATCAAGACGCTCGGCTTCGCGCTGACCGGCCGGCCGTATCGCAGGTCGGTCAAGCCGGCCTTCCCGGCCCACTGGCATGACCCCTTGCCGCACACCCACATCGCGCTGGATGATGCCCTCGAGCAGGGCGCCCTGTTCTGCAACATGCTGGCCGAACTGCGCGCGCGGGAAGCAACGCTGGCGGCGGTCGCTTCGTCAAATTCCTCTAGCAGCAAGGATTCTGGCGATAGCGATAGCTCACATCCCGACACCAGCCGCTGAACTGGGTACGCCCCGGCGGCCGCAGGAAACGACGCGCTTCCCGTGGCATTTGCCTATAGTAGAAGTGGCTGTTGAAGCGGTGCCCGACGCCCGAGGAGGTGTGCCATGCGATTCCATCCCGATCTCCATTTCAAGGACCTGAGCGGCAGGCTGCACTGGCCACACCGCACGCACGCGCGCACATCCCCCATCACCCGCCAGCATTCGCCGAGCGAGGATGCGGAAATCGCCAAGGCAACGGTCTATGTCAGCACGGTCACGCTGGTGACGCTACTGGTGGTGCTCGCCGCCATCGCTTTCGGTCAGGAGGCACTGCACTGGCTGGGTGTTTGATTACGACGACTCGCCTGACGCGAATCGCCTGTCTGACCGGCCGGCCTCCCCTTGCGGGAGGCCGGTTCTATTTCGGGCCCCGGAGGGGCGCTGGCGGTCAGCCCAGCAGGGCTGACACGGCCTCTGGCGGGCGGCCGATGGCGGCCTGGCGGTTGCGGACCACCACCGGGCGTTGCAGCAGGATCGGGTTGTCGGCCACGGCCGCCAGTAGCTCGGCGTCGGTCAGGCCGGGGTCGGCCAGATCGAGTTCCTTGTAGACATCCTCGTTGCTGCGCAGCATCTCGCGCACCGGCACGCCCAGCATCGTATGGAGCTGGCGCAGTATGGCCAGCGTGGGCGGCTGCTTCAGGTACTCCACCACCTCAACCGGCTCGCCCAGACGCTGCGCCGCCGACTCGACCAGCGCGAGAGTCTCGCGCGACTTCGAGCAACGGGGGTTGTGGTAGATCGTGATCATGGTGGCGTCCTCCGGATAAATATCCCCGCACTATATACAAGCGCACGCGGGCGGGACGCGGTAAGGTACGGAATGTGCTTCGCACAAGATTTGTCTGACTGTTCTCCCCGCCTCCGAAACACCGTGTCCGAATCCTCCGCCCCCCGCAAGCCCTTCCACCTCCGCGATGCCACGCCCGACGACGTGCCAGCCATCCATGCCATCTACGCCCATCATGTCGAGCACGGGCGTGCCTCGTTCGAGGAAGTCATCCCGTCCGTGGACGACATGCGCCAGCGCTATGCCGAGGTCCTCAAGAAGCACCTGCCCTACATCGTTGCCGAGCGCGACGGCGAGGTGCTGGGCTACGCCTACGCCTCGTCCTACCGCGCGCGCAGCGCCTACCGCTTCGCCATCGAGGATTCGATCTATATCGATCATCGCCACACCGGCGAGGGCCTGGGCCGCGCCCTGCTGGCCGAGCTGATCGCCCGTTGCGAGACCGGGCCGTGGCGCCAGATGGTGGCCGTGGTGGCCCTCACGGCCAGCGGCGAGGGCGCCGGATCCGTGGCGGTGCACGAGCGGCTGGGCTTCCGTACGGTGGGCCGGCTCGAATCGGTCGGGCTCAAGCACGGCCAGTGGATCGACACGGTGCTGATGCAGCGCCCGCTGGGGGTCGGCAACGCCTCGGTGCCGGGCTGATCAGGCTGCGGCTTCGGTCGGGACGACCAACCCCGGCAGCGTGGCATCGGCCCAGGTCTGCAGGTGTTCAAGGCCCTGCGCGATGTACTCCGGGCCACGGGCGGTGTTGTCCATGCGCAGCACTTCCACGCTGGTGAGGCCGATCGTGCCAAGCACGTACTTCAGGTAAGGCGTCAGGAAGTCCTGCTGGCTGCCGGGGCCCTCGCGCACCGGGCCACCGCACGCCACCACGGCCAGCACGGGCCGGTCGCGCAGCAGCCCGACCTTGCCCTGGCGCGTGCTGCGGAAGGTGCGCTCGGGCCGCACGACCAGATCGATCCAGGTCTTCAGCGTGGCCGGCACCGTGAAGTTGTGCATCGGCGTGGCCAGCAGCACCATGTCGGCCGCTTCGAGTTCCGCGATTAGCGTCTCGGACAGCGCCAGCGCCGGCGGCACCTCCCCTTCCTTCAGCAACCCGGCCGCGCCGGCCATGTTGGCGTCCGTGAACGCAGCGCCGATGGGCGGCAGCGGGTCGGCGGCGAGGTCCCGTTCGAGTACGGTCAGCGGCGCGTGCTGCGCGGCCAGCTTCTGGCGAACCCAGTCGGCCGCGCGGCGGCTGTGCGACGTCTCGCCCCGGGGGCTGACGTTCAGGTGCAGCAATGTCGTCATGTCTCAGTCCAATGGATACTTGAAGCGCAGCGTCTGGGCCAGCAGCCCGTTACGGTAATAGAAGCGATGGCCGAGCACATTGGTGAGTGGCGTATCCAGCACCAGCACGCGGGCGTTGAGCGCGCGGGACTCTTCCTTGAGCCAGTCCATCAGCATCTGGCCGTACCCGGCGCTGCGCGTGTTGGCGTCGGTGACCAGGTCGTCCACGTACAGGAAATCGCCGTAGACGAGGTTTTCCTGCATCCGATAGCCGGCCAGCGCCACAAGCTGGCCGTCGTCCCACAGGCCGACCAGGCGATAGCCCACGTCGGCCTGGCGGCGCCAGCGCGCCACGAGTTCATCGGCATCGGCCAGGTGCGGCCGGAGCTGGTGCATCAGCGGGAAGCAGGCCGCCACTTCGGCGCCGGTGTCGATGCGACGAATCTGAATCAGGTCGATTTGACGGACGATGGTGCTCATGCGCGGCTCCCGGTGGACGTGGTGGCGGTGTTGGGGGTAGCGGACGTGGGACGTGGCGGCCAGGGGCGGGAAGTGCAGCCCCACGGCAATGCGGTTCCAGGCGTTGATGGTGGCGATCGCGGTGGCCAGGAACACGCGTTCCGGCTCCGTGAAGGCCGCCTTGACCTGCGCCTGCGCGGCGTCCAGCGCGGCGTGGTCGGTCATGCGGACCAGCGCCTCGGCCCAGGCCAGGGCGGCCTGCTCGCGCTCGGTGTAGATGCCGGCGTCGCGCCATCCGGCCAGCAGGTCGAACTTGCGCGGGTCGATGTCGAGCTTGCGCGCGATGTTCAGGTGGAATTGCAGGCAGAAGGCGCAGCCGTTGAGCTGGGAGACCCGCAGCTTCACGAGTTCGGTCAGCGCCTTGTCCAGGCCGGATGCGTCCACTGCGCGGCCCACACCGCCCATTGCCGCGTAGACATCGGGCGCTGTCGCCGTAAATTGTTGGAAATCCATCGCCATGTGGTGCTCCTTGGTCCGGGTGGCCCGGTGGGTCGGGTTGAGGTAAGATGTAAGAGTTCGAACATGATATAAGAGCTTTGACATTATGGTTAAGACCACGGCGGGTGTAGGGGCATCAGAGACTGAAGCGCCACGCATTCCCGCGCCCGGCGAAGGCAAGCGCGGCGAGCGCGGCTATCTGGCCTATTTGCTGCGGCAGGCCAGCGCCGCCAACCGGCTGCGCATGGAGCGCGCGCTCGACGACCTCGGCGTGACGCTGCCGCAGTTCTTCGTGCTGACGATGCTGGGCGCCTACCCGGGGATCTCGGGAGCCGACGTGGCGCGGCTGGCGCTGCTGACGCCGCAGACCGTCAGCGTGATCATGAACAACCTGGAGAAGGTGGGCGCGATCGCCCGCACGCCGCATCCGGTGCACGGGCGCATCCAGACCATCGCCCTGACGGACGCCGGCCGCACGCTGCTGGCCGGCTGCAAGGCGCGCGCGACCAAGGTCGACGAAGACTTGCGCGCCGGCCTGACACCGGAGGAAGAGCAGGTGGTGCGGCGCTGGCTGGTCGGCCTGGCATCGCCCGAGGAGGGCCTGACCGCCTAGCCGGGCCATGAAAAAAGCCCGCGAGACGAAGGTCGCGCGGGCCGCAAGTCACAACAAAGGGTTCTTTACAGGCGCTCAGGCCATCGGGATCAGGCCCTTGGGATCAAGCCATCAGGTCCGAGAGCGCCAGCGCCACCACCTTGGTCGCGCGGTTCAGGTCGTTCAGGCGCAGGTTCTCGTCCGAATTGTGGCCGCGCGCCTCCATCAGCGTGCGCGGGCCGGCGCCGTACAGCACCGTGGGAATGCCGTGGCTGGTGTAGTGGCGCGCGTCGGTGTAGAGCGGCACCCCTTGCACCGGGATCTCCACGCCGAACACGGCCTCGGCACGGCGCTTGAGCGCGCCGATCAGCTTGTCCACGCCGGGCAGCTCGGACAGCGGCTCGGCCAGGATGATGCGTTCCACCTTGACCTCAATGCCCGGGCGATCCTTGGCGGCACGCTCCACCACGGCGCGCAGTTCGCCTTCGGCATCGAAGCCGATTTCTTCCGGAATCATGCGGCGGTCCACGCGGAAGGTGACCAGGTCCGGCACCACGTTGGTGTTGATGCCGCCCTTGATCAGGCCGACGTTCAGCGTGGCGGTGTCGATGCCCGGCACCTTGCTCTTGCGCGTGGCCAGCTCTGCGCGCAGGCCGTAGATGGCCTGCAGGATGTGGGTGGCGGCCTCGATGGCGTCCACGCCGGTGTGCGGCATGGCCGCGTGGCCCTGCTTGCCCTTGACGGTCACTTCCACGTGCAGGCAGCCGTTGTGGGCCGAGGTGATGCCGTACGAGAAGCCGGCCGAGATCGCATAGTCAGGCTTGGACAGCCCTTCGTCGAGCAGCAACTTCGGGCCGATGTCGCCGCCGGTTTCCTCGTCGTACGTGAACTGGAGTTCCACCGTGCCGTTGAGCTTCGCGCCCTGCTTCTCGGCTTCCTGGAGCGCCAGCACCGCGTAGGCGTAGGTGGCGAAGTCCGACTTGGACACCGCCACGCCACGGCCGTACATCACCGGGCCGTGCTCGCTGTCGGCAATCTCGCCGCCGTACGGGTCCTTGGTCCAGCCCAGGCCGGGGGGCACCACGTCGCCGTGGGCGTTCATGGCGATGGTCGGGCCGCCCTTGCCGAAGGTCTTGCGCACCAGCAGGTTGGTGGCGCTGATCATGCCCGCCGCGCGGACCTTGTCCTCGGGCACCTTGTGCGCTTCCACCTGGAAGCCCAGCCCTTCGAGCAGCGCCTTGGCGCGCTTGCCGTGGGCGTCGCAGTCGCCGGGCGGGTTGTCGGACGGCACCTTGACCAGCTCGGCCAGGAAGGCCTCCTGCTGCGGACGCAGGGCGTCGATGGTCTGCGTGAGCGTGGTCTCGATGGGGTTCATGTTGTCTCGTGCGGTCATGTTCTGGCTCTGAATTCGGATGAGTTCGATAAAAGGCTTGGCGCGCTGGGTCGTACCGCCGGCTTACTGCTGCCGCTGGAAGTGCTCGACGAAATCGGCGAACACCCGCGCGGCGGTCTGCGCGTCTTCGGGGGTCATGGTCTCGGTGGGGTGGTGACTGATGCCGCCGTTGCCGCAGCGCACGAACAGCATCGCCACATCGGCGATCGCGGAAATCGCCATGGCGTCGTGGCCGGCGCCCGACGGCAGGTGCCGCACCGGCACGCCCTGGCGCCCGACGGCGGCGGCCCATTGCGACTGGAGCCACGGCGCGCACGGCACGCTCTTGGCTTCGTGGGTCTTGCGCACCTGCACGCGCACGTTGCGGCGGGCGCAGATGCGTTCGATCTCGGCCAGCACGTCGTTGACGGCCGCTTCGCGCTCGGCGTCCTGCCCGGCGCGGATGTCGATGGAGAACACGGCGCGGCCCGGCACCACGTTGGTCGCGCCATTGGGCACGTTGAACTGGCCGACCGTGCCGACCAGGCCCGGCTTGCCGCCGCAGCGCTTCTCTATATAGAGGCCGATCTCGGCGCCGGCCATGGCGGCGTCGCGGCGCATGTCCATCGGCACAGTGCCGGCGTGGCCGGCCAGCCCTTCGAGTTCGACGATAAAGCGGGTGGCGCCCGAGATGGCGGTGACCACGCCCACGGGCAGGCCCTCGTTCAGCAGCACCGGGCCCTGCTCGATATGTACCTCGACGAAGGCCAGCACGCGCTGGCGGTCGTGGGCGGCCGCGGGCAGCTGGGCGGCATCGAAGCCAGCCGCGCGCATCACCTCGCGCATGGTCTGGCCGGAGTCGTCCACGTTGTCGAGCACGTTGGTATCGAAGGTGCCGGCAATCGCGCGGCTGCCCAGCAGCGTGGCCTTGAAGCGCACGCCCTCTTCCTCGGCAAAGCCGACTACCTCGATGGCGAACGGGAAGCGCTTGCCCTGGCGGTGCCACTCGGCCACGCAGGCAATCGGCAGGATCACCCCAAGGTTGCCGTCGTAGCGGCCGGCGTCGCGCACGGTGTCGAAGTGCGAGCCGGTGAGTAGCGCGGGGGCGTCCGGCGAGGTGCCTTCGTAGCGGCCGATGACGTTGCCGGCGGCGTCGCGGCGCACGGTCATGCCGGCTTCGCGCATCCATTCGGCCAACTGGGCGGCGGCGCCGTGGTGGGCGTCGGTCAGGTAGGTGCGGGTCAGCAGCCCGGGCTGCTCGGTGTGGACGGCCAGGGCGTCGGCCCAGGCCATGATGCGGGCGCCGGCTTCCGGGGCCAAAGTCGTCGGGGTTGCTGCCGGGGTCACTGCCATAGTGGGTCTCCTGCGATCTACATGTAGCCCGGCGCTGAGGGTCCTGGCGGGGGCGCCAGTCCGGGCGGGCGCCCGGTGCCGAAGCTCTATTCTCTGCGATTCATGTTAGCACAGTGAATTCAAAAATTGCATACAAAAATGATATGCACTATATTGGCCTGCACGCACCGACAATCCCGCCCGGACAATCGTTTCTCGACAATCCTGTCGCAGCCGGCAAAGGGGTGGCGTGGCGTTCCCAAACCCAGATCAGGGCAGGCCATTTCCGGACCCGCCCGGCACGGAGACAACGATGCAGCAAACCCTTCCCGCGCAGCGCCCCCCTCGCCTGCATGCCCGCAGTTTTAGCCGCTTTACTCGCTCGCTATTCGGCCAGGTGCTGATCGCCCTGGTGCTCGGCACCCTGCTCGGGCTCTGCTTTCCCGAGTTCGCTGCCAAGCTCAAGCCACTTGGCGATGCCTTCATCAAGCTGATCAAGATGCTGATCGGCCCCATCGTGTTCTGCGTGGTCGTGGCCGGCATCTGCGGCGCCGGCGAGCTGAAGAAGGTGGGCCGGGTCGGCATCAAGGCGGTGATCTACTTCGAGATCGTCACCACCATCGCGCTGGCGCTCGGCATCGTGCTGGCCTATGTGTTCCAGCCCGGAACGGGCATGAACGTGAACCCGCGCACGCTCGATATCTCGGCCATGGCGGCCTATATCGACAACGCCGAGAAGGTGAAGTCCGCCGGCACGGTGGATTTCCTGCTCAAGCTGATCCCGAACACGGTGATGGGCGCCTTCGCCAGCGGCGACGTGCTCCAGGTGCTGCTGGTCTCCGTGCTGTTCGGCTGCGCGCTGTCGCTGGTGGGCGAGCCGGGCAAGCCGCTGGTGCGCCTGATCGACACCTTCTCCCACACGCTGTTCAAGATGATGGGATTCATCATCAAGCTGGCCCCGCTGGGCGTGCTCGGCGCGGTGGCGTTCACGGTGGGCAAGTACGGCATCGGCTCGCTCAAGCAGCTCGGTTTCCTGGTGATCCTGTTCTACGGCGCGGTGACGATCTTCGTGCTGGTGGTGCTGGGCACCATCATGCGGCTCTGCGGGTTCTCGGTGATCAAGCTGATCCGCTACCTGAAGGCCGAGTTGCTGGTGGTGCTGGGCACCGCGTCCTCCGATAGCGTGCTGCCGCAGATCATGAAGAAGCTCGAGTTCATGGGCGTGCGCAAGTCGGTGGTCGGGCTGGTGATTCCCACCGGCTACTCGTTCAACCTCGATGCGTTCTCGATCTACCTGACGCTCGCGGCGGTCTTTATCGCACAAGCCACGAATACGCCGCTTGCGCTGGGCGACCTGCTCGGCATCCTGGCCGTGGCGCTGGTCACCTCGAAGGGCGCGCACGGCATTCCGGGCTCGGCCATCGTGATCCTGGCGGCCACGCTGTCGGCGCATCCGGCGATTCCTGCCATCGGCCTGGTGCTGGTGCTGTCCGTGGACTGGTTCATCGGCATCGCGCGCGCCGTGGGCAACCTGATCGGCAACTGCGTGGCCACGGTGGTGGTGGCGGCCTGGGAGAAGGATATCGACCGGGAGCGTGCCCACGCGGTGCTCAACGGCACGATTCCGGCAGGTGATCTCGACGCCGGCCTGGAGGCGCTGGGCGACAGCATTGGCGCGGACACCGGGAAAGTCCCCGTGGGCGCGCCGCTGCCTGGCACGGTCGCGGGGCGCTAGAATCACGCATTCCCAATCCCGCACCGCGCCGGTCCGCCCCCAGAGGCGAGAGGCGCGACACCATGCCCGAGCACATCGATCCAGACATGACCGCCGAGGCGATTGCCGACGACATCGTCGCCGCCATCGTCTCGCACCGCCTGCCCCCCGGCACCAAGCTGCGGGAGGAGGCGCTGGCCAGCGTCTATCGCGTCAGCCGCACCAAGGTGCGGGCCGCGCTGCTGATGCTGTCCAAGGACAAGGTCATCCAGATCGTGCCGGACAAGGGCGCCTTCGTCGCCAAGCCGAGTGCCGAGGAGGCGCGCGAAGTCTTCGCGGTGCGCCGCATCCTGGAGGCCGCGCTGGCGCGGGAGTTCGTGGCGAAGGCCACGGCGGCGGATTACAAGCGCATCGACAAGCATCTGGCCGCCGAACGCAAGTCCCTGGGCGGCAACGATGCGCAGGTGCGCACCCGGCTGCTGGGCGACTTCCACATCGTGCTGGCGGAGGTGGTCGGCAACAATGTGTTGACGGAGATCATGCGCGAGTTGTCGATGCGCAGCGCGGTCATCACCATGCTGTACCAGAGCCGGCGCGATGCCACGTGTTCGTCCGACGAGCACCGCGAGTTCATCGACGCCGCGCGCGCGGGCGATGCGGAGCGGGCGGTCACGCTGATGGTCGATCACCTCGCCCATGTGGAGGCGGCGTTGCACTTTGAGGAAGTTCCGGGCGCCTCGCGCGGCAAGGATCTGGTGACGGCATTGCTGGCCTGATCGTTGCATCGTCAGGGAATGCCCGGCGCTTGACGGCGATCAAGTCCAAATCACGGCGGGAGGCGCATCATTCCTCTCGCCATGGAGTTGCGGGGGCGCACTTCATGAGCTCTCCCCGTCCTTCGCAAGAAGGGCTGCCCGCAGACCGCAACGGCTGCGGGCTTTTTCGTTTACGGCCCTGATCTACGGCTCCGTTTTTACGCTTCGGCGCGCCCGGTCCAGTAACCGGGCTTCGCAAACGCCGTCTTCAGGTGTTCGATGAAGAAGCGGATCTTGGCCGGCACCGGCCGCTGCTGCGGGTACACCGCGAGGATGTCGTAGTCCGGCAGCGCGTATTCGTCGAGCACCGTGATCAACTCGCCGCTCTCCAGTTGTGGCAGGATCTCCCAGGTGGAGCGCCAGCCCAGTCCCAGGCTCTCGCCAGTCCAGCGATGCAGCAATTCCCCGTCATTGCAATCGAGGTTGCCACGCGCGCGCACCGTCACCGTCTTGCCGTTCTGCTGGAAATACCAGCCCCGTTGCTGCCCGCCCTGCAGGTTGAAGGCGAGGCAGTTATGCCGCTCCAGATCCTCCAGCGTATGCGGCACCCCGTGTTTGGCGAAGTAGGCCGGCGTGCCGCAGACCACGCGCTTGTTCGTCGCGAGCTTGATCGCCACGAAATTCGGGTCGATGGCGCCGCCGATGCGGATGCCCACGTCGTAGCCTTCGCGCACGAGGTCCACCACGCGGTCGGTCAGGTTGAACGAGATCTGCACCTCGGGATTGGCGCGCAGGAACGCCGGCGCGTGCGGCGCCACGTGCTTGCGGCCGAACGCGGCCGGGGCGGACACGATCAGGTGGCCGGTGGCCTTGTGCTTGCCTTCGGCAATCAGCATCTCGGCGCGGTCCAGGTCGGACAACGCCTTCTTGCATTGCTCCATGAACGCCGCGCCCTGCTCCGTCACCACGATGCGGCGCGTGGAGCGGTGCAGCAGCTTCACGCCGATGCGCGCCTCAAGCGCGTTGATGCGGCGGCCGATCATCACCGGCGTCACGTTCTGCGTGAGCGCCGCGGCGGCCATGCTGCCGTGTTCCACCACGGCGATGAAGGCTTCGATTTGTTTGAGTTTGTCCATATGGGCCAGTCAAGCCGGTTGTCTCCTGCTGGCACATTGTGAGGCATTCGCGGCCCCGGCGGTCAGCTGGGGCGGCTGCGCAACAGCGCGTCGTTGATCTCGGCGGCTTCGCCCAGCACGTGGGCCAGCCGCCGCAGCGGCGCGCAGCACTGCAACTGGGCGAACAGGGCGAACGCCGCGCCGGCCACCAGCACGGCGCCGTACACCGCCACCAGCGCGGGGCCCTTGTCGGGCGCTGCGACGACCAGCCCATCGGCCAGCACGGCCGCCGCCGGGCCCAGCGCCAGCACCAGCGCCACGGTGCGGGCGGCGCCTTCCCAGAGCCGCGCCTGGAGCACGATGCGCCGCTGGCGCGCGCGCAACTGGAGCGCAGGAATCCGCCCAAGCTGCCGCACCAGCGCATCCTCGGCATCGCTCTCCACATCCACCCGGCGGGACAGCCAGCGCAGCGGATGCCGCAGCGCATCGCGCCGCGCCAGCAGCCGCACCAGCCACGCGCCCACATAGAACACGCCACACACCGCCAGCAGCCCATGGAACACCTGCGGCAGCCACGCCGGCGGCGTCTGGCCGAGGATCTCGTGCCACCAGACCAGCCCGCCCCCGGCCACCAGCGCCGGCACCAGCGCCAGCACGAAGCCGGCCCAGAGCACCGCCGCGAGCCGGCTGTCCGGCGCGCGCTCGGCGGGTCCGGCCTGGAGCGCTTCGATCAATTCATAGGTGGACGGCAGCCGCGTGTACATGGCAAGGCGATGGCGAGAACAGAGCCCGCTATTTTGGCCGGGGCAGCCTGCTACCGAAAGCCCGAATTGCACTGAAACCACCCCAAATCGGCCCAACCCCCACGCCGTGGGGGGACGGGATTGCGCACTGCAACGTACCGAATTCATCACATAAATTTGGCGCCGGCGGTGCCATTGCATACCTCAGGTATCGAATCAACTGATCGCCCTTCTGTTTATCCCCGCCCTGCTGCGGGCATAGGATCGACGCCAGCGGACATTTCACCCATTTCAATTCGATCCCTGGAGACAGACATGCCGAAGATGAGAGCAGTTGACGCGGCCATCGCCGTGCTGGAAAAGGAAGGCATCACCACCGCGTTCGGCGTGCCCGGCGCTGCGATCAATCCGTTCTACTCGGCCATGCGCAAGGCTGGTTCGATCAAGCACCTGCTGGCCCGCCACGTGGAAGGCGCCTCGCATATGGCCGAAGGCTATACGCGCGCCGAGCCGGGCAACATCGGCCTGTGCGTGGGCACCTCGGGCCCCGCCGGCACGGACATGATCACGGGCCTGTACTCGGCCTGGGCGGACTCGATCCCCATCCTCTGCGTGACCGGCCAGGCCCCGCGCGCCCGGCTGTACAAGGAAGATTTCCAGGCCGTCGATATCGAATCGATCGCCAAGCCGGTGACCAAGTGGGCCGTTACCGTGCGCGAGCCGGCGCTGGTGCCGCAAGTGTTCCAGCAGGCGTTCCACCTGATGCGCTCGGGCCGTCCGGGTCCGGTGCTGATCGACCTGCCGTTCGACGTGCAGGTGGCCGAGATCGAATTCGATCCGGAGACTTACCAGCCGCTCCAGCCGTACAAGCCAGCCGCCTCGCGCGCGCAGATCGAGAAGGCCATCGCCATGCTCAATGCGGCCGAGCGCCCGCTGATCGTCTGCGGCGGCGGCGTGATCAACGCCGATGCGGCCGACCTGATGGTGCAGTTTGCCGAACTGGTCAACGTGCCGGTGGTGCCGACGCTGATGGGCTGGGGCGTGCTCGCCGACGACCATCCGCTCCAGGCCGGCATGGTCGGCCTGCAGACCTCGCACCGCTACGGCAATGCCACGCTGCTGGCGTCCGACTTCGTGATGGGCATCGGCAACCGCTGGGCCAACCGCCACACGGGGAGCGTCGATGTCTATACGAAGGGTCGGAAATTCGTTCACGTCGATATCGAACCGACGCAGATTGGCCGCGTGTTCGGCCCGGACCTCGGCATCGTCTCGGACGCCAAGGCCGCGCTGGAGCTGTTCGTGGAAGTGGCGCGCGAGATGAAGATGGCCGGCCGCCTGCCATGCCGCAAGGCCTGGGTGGCCGATGTGCAGAAGCGCCGCCGCACCATGCAGCGCAAGAGCGACTTCGACAACGTGCCTATCAAGCCGCAGCGCGTGTACCGCGAGATGAACCAGTACTTCCCGCGCGACGTGCGCTACGTCAGCACCATCGGCCTGTCGCAGATCGCCGCCGCGCAGTTCCTGTCGGTGAACCAGCCGCGCCACTGGATCAACTGCGGCCAGGCTGGCCCGCTCGGCTGGACCATTCCCGCCGCCATCGGCGTGAAGACCGCCTCGCCGGAGTCGGACGTGGTGGCCATCTCGGGCGACTACGACTTCCAGTTCATGATCGAGGAACTGGCCGTGGCCGCGCAGTTCAAGGTGCCGTACATCCACCTCGTGGTGAACAACTCCTACCTCGGCCTGATCCGCCAGGCGCAGCGCAACTTCGAGATGGATTACTGCGTGCAGCTGGCGTTCGACAACGTCAACGCGCCGGAGCTGGATGGCTATGGCGTGGACCACGTCAAGGTGGTGGAAGGGCTCGGCTGCAAGGCCATCCGCGTGCACAAGCCCGAGGACATCGCGCCGGCCTTTGCCGAGGCGCGCGACCTGATGGCCGAGTTCTCGGTGCCGGTGGTGGTGGAGGTGATCCTGGAGCGCGTGACCAATATCGCGATGGGTACCGAGATCGACAACATCAACGAGTTCGAGCCGATCGAGGACATCGAGGACGCCGACGAGGCCATCCTGTCCGAAGAAGTGGCCACCGCCTGACCGGGAGAGAGAGACACATGCCAAAGCTTGCCGCCAACCTGACCATGCTGTTCAACGAAGTGGCCTTCCTGGACCGCTTCGAGGCCGCCGCCCGCGCCGGATTCCGCGGCGTGGAGTTCCTGTTCCCGTACGCGTTCCATGCGGACCAGATTGCCGACCGGCTGAGCCGGTTCCAGCTGGACCTCGTGCTGCACAACCTGCCCGCCGGCAACTGGGAGGCCGGCGAGCGCGGCATCGCCTGCCATCCGGACCGCGTGGGCGAGTTCCAGGAAGGCGTGGGCGAGGCGATCAAGTACGCCAAGGTACTCGGCGTGCGCCAGCTGAACTGCCTGGTCGGCAAGCTGCCGCAGGACGTGAAACGCGAGCAGGCCAATGAGACGCTGGTGGAGAACCTGCGCTTCGCGGCCGCCGCGCTGGCCAGGGAGCAGATCGACCTGTTGATCGAGCCGATCAACACCTTCGACATCCCCGGTTTCTTCCTCTCGCGCACCCAGCAGGCGGTGGACCTGATCGGGCAGGTCAATGCGACGAATCTGTATGTGCAATACGACATCTATCACATGCAGCGCATGGAGGGCGAGATCGCCGCGACGCTCAAGGCCAACCTGCCGAAGATCCGCCACGTGCAGCTGGCGGACAACCCGGGCCGCAACGAGCCGGGCACGGGCGAGCTGAACTACCCGTTCCTGTTCCGCTACCTGGACGAGATTGGCTACACCGGCTGGGTCGGCTGCGAGTACAAGCCGAAGACCACCACCGAGGCCGGTCTGGGCTGGCGCGCCGCGATGGGCGTGCAGTAAGCCGTCCATCGGACGGGCCAGGCAGGCATTCAAGAATTTTTCGATAGATTAGAGAGGAGACATTCCATGGCAGATCAACGAAACGTCGGCTTTATCGGCCTCGGCATCATGGGCGCGCCGATGGCGGGCCACCTGCGCGCCGCCGGGCACACGCTGTTCGTGCACGACGTCAATCCGGCGCCGCAGGCGCTGGTCGATGCTGGCGTGACGGTGTGCACCAGCGCCGAGGAAGTGGCCAAGCGCGCGGACATCATCGTCATCATGGTGCCGGACACCCCGCACGTGGAGGCGGTGCTGTTCGCCGACAAGGGCGTGGCGGCGGCGCTCAAGACGGCCGGCAAGGAAGCCAGCTACAGCAAGATCGTGGTGGACATGAGCTCGATCTCGCCGATCGCCACCAAGGACTTCGCCGCGCGCATCAACAAGCTCGGCGCGTCCTACCTCGACGCGCCGGTCTCGGGCGGTGAAGTGGGCGCCAAGGCCGCGTCGCTGACCATCATGGTGGGCGGCCCGGCCGAGGCGTTCGACCAGGTCAAGCCGCTGTTCGAGCTGATGGGCAAGAACATCACGCTGGTGGGTGGTAACGGCGACGGCCAGACCACCAAGGTGGCCAACCAGATCATCGTGGCGCTGAACATCCAGGCGGTGTCCGAGGCGCTGCTGTTCGCCTCGAAGGCTGGCGCCGATCCGGCCAAGGTGCGCCAGGCGCTGATGGGCGGCTTCGCGGCGTCGCGCATCCTGGAAGTGCACGGCGAGCGGATGGTCAAGCGCACGTTCGACCCGGGATTCCGCATCGAACTCCATCAGAAAGATCTGAATCTGGCGCTGCAAGGCGCCAAGACGCTGGGCGTGTCGCTGCCGAACACGGCTACCGCGCAGGAGCTGTTCAACGCGTGCGCGGCCAATGGCTTCGGCAAGCTCGACCACTCGGCGCTGTGCCGGGCGATCGAGATCATGTCGAACCATGAGATCGCAAAAAGCGTGAAATAAGCGCGAAATAAGCGCGCGAAGTAGACCTAGCCACACCCGCCCGGGCCCCGTGCCCGGGTCTTGCCTTGCCTTCCGGACCCCACATGCTTGCCACCGACGCCACCGCCGCCCTGCTGTCGCCTCAGCGATTGGGCAGCCTGCCTGATTTCCGCGACCTCCGCGATTCCCGCCACGCGCGCGCGCTGCTACGCAATCTGTTCGATACCGCCGTGGCATCCGTCAGCGCCGCCCACTGCCTGCCACCGCACCTGCCGTCGCCGCCGAAGGGCCGCACCGTGGTGATTGGCGCGGGCAAGGCGGCCGCCGCGATGGCGCAGGCCGTGGAGGCGCACTGGCAGGGCGAGCTGTCGGGGCTGGTGGTCACGCGTTACGGCCATGGCGCGGACTGCCGGCGCATCGAGGTGGTGGAAGCCGCCCATCCGGTGCCTGACGCCGCCGGCCAGCGCGCCGCCCAGCGCATGGTCGAGGCCGTGCAGGGACTGACCGCCGATGACCTCGTACTCTGCTTGATCTCCGGCGGCGGCTCGGCGCTGCTGGCGGCGCCGGCCCCGGGCCTGACGCTGGAAGACAAGCAGGCGGTCAACAAGGCGCTGCTGCGCAGCGGCGCGAGCATCGGCGAGATGAACTGCGTGCGCAAGCATCTCTCGGCGCTCAAGGGCGGCCGGCTGGCGCTGGCCTGCGCGCCGGCGCGCGTGGAGACGCTGCTGATTTCCGATATTCCTGGCGATGACCCGACCCTGATCGCCAGCGGCCCCACGCTGCCGGACGCCACCACCTGTGCCGACGCGCTGGCGGTCATCGCCAAATACCAGATCGAGGTGCCCGCCAACGTGCGCCAGCACCTGGAGAGCGGCGCCGGCGAGACGCCCAAGCCCGGCGACGCGCGCTTTGCCGGCCACCGCAGCGTCACGCTGGCCACCGCCCAGCAGTCGCTCGAGGCTGCGGCGGCCCGGGCACGCGAACTGGGCCTGACCGCGCACATCCTCTCGGACTGCATCGAGGGCGAGGCGCGCGACGTGGCCAAAGTGCACGCCGCCATCGCCCGGCAGGTGGCCACGCGCGGCCAGCCGTTCCAGAAGCCGTGCGTGATCCTGTCCGGCGGCGAGACCACCGTCACCGTGCGCGGCGACGGGCGTGGCGGCCGCAACGCCGAATTCCTGCTGGCACTGGCCGTGGCGCTCGACGGCCTGCCCGGCGTGCACGCCATCGCCGGCGACACCGACGGCATCGACGGCTCCGAAGACAACGCGGGGGCCCTGCTCGGCCCGGACACGCTGACGCGGGCCGGCGCCCGTGGCCTGTCGGCCCGCGCCCATCTCGACAACAACGACGGCTACGGGTTCTTCGCCGGCATCGACGATCTGGTCGTGACCGGCCCCACCCGTACCAACGTCAACGATTTCCGCGCGATCCTGATCGTCTGATCCCGGATCGCGCCGCCCCACAAGACGCACAAGAGCCCCACGGAAACAGGAAGGAGACATCATGAGACGCCAGCGCAAAGCCAAGATCGTTGCCACGCTCGGACCCGCCAGTTCGGACATCGCGGTCATCCGCCAATTGTTCGATGCCGGCGCGGACGTGTTCCGGCTGAACTTCAGCCACGGCACGCACGAGGATCATCGCGCGCGCTACGACGCCGTGCGCCAGGTGGAGGCCGAGACCGGGCGCCCCATCGCCATCCTGGCGGATCTGCAGGGCCCGAAGCTGCGCATCGGCACGTTCGCGGTGGGCAAGGTGGCGGTCAAGGCCGGCGATAGCTTCGTGCTCGACAGCGACCCCACGCCGGGCGATGCCACGCGCGTCTACCTGCCGCACCCGGAGCTGTTCCGCGCGGCCAGCGCCGGGCAGTCGCTGCTGATCGATGACGGCAAGGTGCGGCTCAACATCGTGTCCGTGGCGAGCGGCAGCATCACCACGCGCGTGGCCAACAACGGCACGCTGTCCGACCGCAAGGGCGTGAACGTGCCGGACGCGGTGATCCCCATCCCCGCGCTCACCGAGAAGGACCGCCGCGACCTGGCCTTCGCGCTGGAGCTGGGCGCGGACTGGATCGCGCTGTCCTTCGTGCAGCGGCCCTCGGACATCGCCGAGGCGCGCGAGATCATCGGCACGCGCGCGGGCGTGCTGTCGAAGATCGAGAAGCCGGCGGCATTGCAGCAGCTCGAAGAGATCGTGCGCGTGTCCGACGCAGTGATGGTGGCGCGTGGCGACCTCGGCGTGGAACTGCCGCCCGAGCGCGTGCCGGGCGTGCAGAAACGCATCCTGCGCATCTGCCGCCAACTCGGCAAACCCATCGTCATCGCCACGCAGATGCTGGAATCGATGATCGACTCGCCGGTGCCCACGCGCGCCGAGGCCTCGGACGTGGCCAGCGCGATCTACGATGGCGCCGACGCGGTGATGCTGTCCGCCGAATCGGCCAACGGCCGGCATCCAGTACCGGCAGTATCGATGATGGACCGAATCATCACCGAGGTGGAGCAGGACCCGCTCTATCGCAATATGATCGATGCGCAGCACGAGGCGCCGCTCTCCACGCGCCAGGATGCGATCTGCGCGGCGCTGCGCGAGGTCACGCAGATCATCGGCGCGCGGGCCACGGTGACGTACACGTCGTCTGGCGCCACCGCGCTGCGCGCCGCGCGCGAGCGGCCGTGCGCGCCCATCGTCAGCATCACGCCGAATCTTGAGATTGCACGGCGGCTGGCCATGGCCTGGGGGATTCATTCGACGGTCAGCCCGGACGTGCAGAGCGTGGACGAGATGGTGGAAGCCGCCACCCGCGCGGCCCTGGTGGAAGGCTACGCGGCGCCGGGCGACCAGATCACCATCGCGGCGGGCATGCCGTTCGGCCAGGGCGGCACCACCAACCTGCTGCGCGTGGCCGAAGTCGGCACCGCGGTGGCGGGCAGCCTGGACGCGGACCTCGGCATCGGCGGCGCGCTGCGCCAGCCGGCGGCAGTCTGAGGTCCGTCTGAGGTCCGTCTGAGGTCCGTCTGAGGTCCGTCTGAGGTCATCAGGGATACGCCTGACGGTGGATGGCTGACATCTACCGTCGGGCGCCATTGCTATACTGCTCCGACATATGGCGGCCCCACGTGGCCGCCGCCATTCAAGATATGACGGAGCCCTCATGCGTCTCGACGACGAAGCCGAAAGCCAGAATGTGGAAGACCGCCGTGGCGGCGGATTTGGCGGCGGAGGCTTCCCCATTGGCGGCAAGTCCATCGGTATCGGCACCATCGTCATCGCGCTGGCGGCCTCGTATTTCTTTGGGATCGATCCGTCGCTGATTTTCCAGGGCGCCTCGGTCATCCAGGGCCAGCCGCAGCAGGCGCCGCAGTCCCAGGCGCACCGCCCGCCGGCGACCGACCAGCTCACCGTGTTCACGCGCAAGGTGCTCGGCAATACCGAGCGAACATGGGAGCACATCTTCGAGGCTGACCTGAACCGCCGCTATGCACCGCCCACGCTGGTGCTGTTCTCGGGCGCCACGCCTACGGCGTGCGGCACCGGGCAGTCGGCGATGGGGCCGTTCTACTGCCCCGGCGACCAGAAGGTCTATATCGACCTGGCCTTCTATGACGAACTGCGCAAGCGCTTCGGCGCGGGCGGGGACTTCGCCCAGGCATACGTGATTGCCCACGAGATTGGCCACCATGTGCAGAACCTGCTCGGGGTGTCGGCCAAGGTGGACGCCGCGCGCCGCCGCATGGGCGAGGCGCAGGCGAACCAGTTGTCCGTGCGCATGGAATTGCAGGCCGACTGCCTGGCCGGCGTCTGGGCCGCGACGGCGCAAAAGGCCAATCAGGCACTGCTGGAACCGGGCGATGTGGAAGAAGGGCTGAAAGCCGCCGCCGCGATTGGCGATGACCGCCTGCAACGGCAGGCGCAGGGCTACGTGGTGCCGGAGGCGTTCACCCATGGCACGAGCGAACAACGCGTGCGCTGGCTCAGGCAGGGGCTGACCACGGGGGATATCCGCAAATGCGATACGTTTGCGGCGAAGAAGTTATAAGGCCCCGTTGAGTTATGCAGGGAAAAATCACCTGCCGGGCGGAGAGAGAGAAGGAGGAGGTCGGCCGGCAGGTGGGAGAGAAAACTGTCGCGGCCACCTAAGTGGCCGCGTTGTCCGTCAGGACTGGCTACGCTCAGACGCGATAGTTGTAGCCATACAAATCGCCATTACGCGAGTTGTCGACCGGGCTGGCGGAGATTTCGCCGCTGAACGCACGGCTGCCTTCGCTGAAGCTGTCGAACTTGCCTTGCCGGGTGCCTTCGCCGTACGGGTTGAACGGGCCCTGGCGGGCGCCATCCGTGAACGTGTCGTACGGGCCGGTCTTCGCACCGTCCGTGTAGACATCGAACCTGCCGGTGCGCAAGGCATCGGCATAGACGTCGAACTTGCCAGCCTTGCTGGTGGCGGCCGGCGCGGCCATGGCCGCGGCTGACGCTGCGAATGCGGCGAACACAAGGGCGCCGCCAAGGATACGTTTGGCGTTCATCTGGGACTCCTTCAACTGATTCACTGCTTTTTTATGTAGACAGCTGAACTGCTGCCCGGATGAACAATCTGCGTTGCCATCTGAGCACGGAGTGAAGGTTAGAGGGTCGGCCGTCAACGAGAAATACCGCTGCGACGAATGGTGCGTTGCACGCCGTGAAACGCTGGACCTGCCGATGAACGGTGGCCGCGGGGGCGCGACTGGCGGGGCGCCAGCCGCGTTGACCGGTCAATCCTGGGCGGATGACCGGCGGCTCAGTGTGAAGTCAGCGCGGGATCAGAGCGTGAACTGGCCGCTGGCTTCGGGCTGGAAGGCCACTTCCAGCACGGTGACGCGTTGCTGGCGGCCGTCCGGCAGGCGGTAGTCCACGGTCTGGCCGGCGCGGGCGCCGAGCAGCGCCTGCCCCACCGGTGACAGCACCGAGAGGCGGCCGGCGGCCAGATCGGCATCGTCCGGATAGACCAGCGTCCAGTCGCGCGGCGCCGGCTCCCCCTCCAGCGCGCAGACCACGCGGGAGTTCATTGTCACCACGTCCTTGGGAATGGCGTCCGGCGGCACGATAGCCGCGCGCGTCAGCAGCGCGTCCAGCATTTCGTCGAGTTCGGCGGTGGCGGCACGGCTGGCGATGCCTTCCAGGCGCGTCACGTCCAGTTCGGTCAGGTACAGGGTGGGGGCGTTGCTGGAAACGCCGGTGGACTTGGCCATGGCAAAGGTCTCTCTCGCAAGGCGGCGGCCGGACGCAGATTCAGGCGCACGGCGGCCAGGGTGTCAGGAATTCAATGGCCGGCGCGATGGGGCGGCGCAGGCAGGATGGAAACTGCGGTGACTCGGGCCCGGTTCGGCGCCGGGCCCGCTTGGTGGGGATCGGTCAGGCCGGGAACCGGGCGGGATCAAGCGGGGCGTTGATCCGGCGGTCGATGCTGCGCATGGCGATGGGCGCCACCAGTGCGCACGCGCCCGCCGGCCGCTGGAAGCGGACCATGGCGAATGCTGCGAGAGGCAGGTGACGAGACATCGTGAGAATGATCTGAGATGCAGGGGTTACGAACGGCCATGCTAGCACAGCCGTCCGCGGGCGCGCGCCGAGGGTGTACCCTATGCGCTGCATTGATGCGCACTCATACAATCGAGCGCGTTACATCAATGCCGTGGATGACATTCGCAGGCTGCCCCTTCGGCCGCCTGCTGCAGGTTCTGGAGAATGCCGCACTCGCTGGCCGGATGCGGGTTGGGGTTCTCGCAGGTGTGGCGCAGCGCACGCAACTGCCCTTCCAGCGCTTCCAGCGCCACGCGCTGGGCGTGGATCTGGTCGATCTGGCGGTCGAGCAATGTGTCGATATCGCCACACGCCATCGCCGGATTGCGCTGGAAATCACGCAGCCGCCGTACATCAGACAGGCTCATGCCCAGCGAACGGCAGTGGCGCACGAAGTTAAGCTGTACGAGGTGCGGGTCGCCATAGCGGCGATAGCCGTTGTCCTCGCGCTGCGGGGCATCGAGCAGCCCCTCGCGTTCGTAATAGCGGATGGTCTCGACGTCGCAGCCGCTGTGGCGGGACAGTTCGCCGATACGCATGGTCTGGTCCTCCGGGTTCGGAAATCCCTGTAGCGAATACAGGGTTACCGAGGCAGTGTAGGCGATTTGGCGTCAGGTTGCTGCCGGGCCACCGACCCCAGCCCCCTGCGGTAGAATCGACGCCAATGTCGTCCCCTCCGTCACACCGCCCTGTGCAACCGCTTCGGCTCCTGCTGATGATCGTGCTGCTTGCCTTCCTGCCGTTGCAGGCCTGGGCAGGCGTCAGCACGCCGGTGGCCCAGGCGGAGACGTCGATGCATGCAGTGATGATGGCCGCCGACCCGGTGCTGGCGGACCAGGCTGACTTCGCTGTCCCAGCCGAGCCGGGCCTGCCGATGCCGGCCGACAACGCCGAGCCCTCGCCGCCGGGCGCCGACTTCGCCGAACAGCTACTGCCCGCGCCGATGCCGCGCGTGGCCGCCCCACCTGTGCGCGGCGCCTTGCCGCGCTACGCCAGCATCACGCTGCCGGACCCCCACCTTCCCCGCCTGCCGCGCCCGCCGCGCGGCTGATCACCCATTGCGCGCGCTGCCGCCACTGGCCGGCTGGGCGCGCCCCGTTTGTCGTGCGGCGCCCAGTCAGCGCCGCGCGCGCCTGCGGCTCGTCCGCGTCTTTATCCTTGCCCCACACACCATGAAACGCATTTTCCTGTTCCTGGCGACCAACATCGCCGTCATGCTCGTCCTCAGCGTCGCGGCCAGCCTGCTGGGCGTGAACCGCTACCTGACCGCCAACGGCCTCAACCTCGGCATGCTGCTGGCGTTCGCCGCGCTGATGGGCTTCGGCGGCTCGTTTATCTCGCTGCTGATGTCCAAGACCATCGCCAAGTGGTCGGTCGGTGCCCAGGTCATCACCCATCCGAGCACCAGCACCGAGTTGTGGCTGATGCAGACCGTCGAGAAACTCGCCACCCGGGCCGGCCTGCCGATGCCCGAAGTGGCGATCTATGACGGCGAGCCGAATGCCTTCGCCACGGGTGCATCGAAGAACAGCTCGCTGGTGGCGGTGTCCACCGGCCTGCTTCAGTCGATGTCGCACGATGAAGTGGAAGCCGTGCTGGCGCACGAGGTGGCCCACATCGCCAATGGCGACATGGTCACCCTGACCCTGATCCAGGGCGTGGTGAACACCTTCGTGATCTTCATGGCACGCGTGGTCGGCTATTTCGTGGATTCGTGGCTGCGCCGCAACGACGAGGAGTCGAGCGGCCCCGGCATCGGCTACATGATCACCGTAGTGGTCTGCGAGCTGCTCTTCGGCATCCTGGCCAGCGTCATCGTGGCGTGGTTCTCGCGCCAGCGCGAGTTCCGTGCGGACGCAGGCGCGGCCAGCCTGATGGGCACGCCCACGCCGATGGTCTCGGCGCTGCGCCGCCTGGGCGGGCTGGATGCCGATGGCCTGCCGCAGAACATGCAGGCGATGGGGATTTCGGGCGGCCGCAAGTGGCTGGCGATGTTCGCGAGCCATCCGCCGATCGAGCAGCGCATCGCCGCGCTCCAATCGAGCCGTTAATTGGACTGAGGGAATAGGGGCCGGCGCGTGGCTAAGCCGCCGCGCCCCGTTCCGCCCGGAAGGCCGCCCGGTAGCGTTCGGGCGTGGTCTGCACGTGCCGCAGGAAGGCCTGCCGCATCACGTCCGCGTTGGCGAAACCGGTGGCGTGGGCGATGCTCTCCAGCCGGCGATCGCTGGCCTCCAGCATCCGCCGCACCGCTTCCACCCGCAGCCGCTCCACGTAGCGCGCCGGGGTCTCCCCCACCTGCTTGGCGAACACGCGCGCAAAGTTGCGCGGGCTCATCGCCACCCTTTCGGCCAGCACGGCCACCGAGAGGTCGCGGTCGAGGTGATCCGCCATCCATCCCTGCAAGGCCCGCAGTTCCACGCTCTCCGCCGCCTGCGCGCGCAGCGAGGTGGAGAACTGCGCCTGGTTGCCCGGTCGACGCAGGAACAGGACGAGTTCCCGCGCCACTTCGAGCGACACCGCATACCCCAGGTCTTCCTCCACCAGCGCCAGCGACAGATCCATGCCCGCCGTCACGCCGGCCGAGGTGTAGTAACGGCCCGCGCGAATCCAGATCGGGTCCGCATCGACGGTCAGCCGGGGATAGCGCGTGGCCAGGCGGTCCGCGTGGCGCCAGTGCGTGGTCACGCGCGCTTCGTCCAGCAGCCCCGTGCGGGCGAGCACGAACGCGCCGGTGCAGACCGCGCCGAGCCGCCGCACCCGGGGCGCCTGCTCGCGGATCCAGCCGATCAGCCGCGCGTCGTCAGACGCCGCCGCATGGCCGGAGCCGCCCGAGATCAGCAGGGTGTCGATGGGCTGGCCGATGGCGTCGGCGATCTGGTGGTACGGCGCGTCGGCCAGCATCCGCACGCCGCTTTCGGTGCGCACGATGGCGTCGTCGCTGACGCTGACCACGCGCACGTCATAGAACGGCTCGGTGCGCCCGCACAGCTTGTTGGCTGCGCCGAACACGGCAGTCGGCCCGGTGACGTCAAGCTCTTGCGCCGGGTCCGGCGCCACGATCACCACCACGCGGGGCGATGCGGCGATGAGATGGAGGTCGGTAGGCATGGGCATCGAGCAGTTTGAGCGAAGGCGGTGGCGCCGATCATACGCCGGCCCGCGTGCAGCGGATCAGGCCGAGGCCGGGGCGGCCATCGCCCCCACCCGCCGCGCATGCCGCTGCCAGCGCAGCGTGATGACCAGTGCGAGCGCCAGTGCCGGCAGCACGGCCACGTTCACGGCCTGCCAGCCCCAGTGATGGAGCACCTGCCCCGCCGCCAGCGTGGCCAGCGCAGTCAGCACGGCGGTGGAAAACTCCGCCGTCGCCTGCGTGCGCGCGCGCTCGGCGGTGCGGTAGCTGCCCGCCAGCAGCGTCGTGCCGCCCACGAACATGAAATTCCAGCCGACGCCGAGGCACAGCAGCGCGAGGTAGAAGGCCGGCAGCGCCGTCGAGCACAGCGCCACCACCGCCGCGAGCGCCGACAGCGCGATGCCGCTGGCCAGCATCGCCGGGTTGCCGAAGCGTTGCAGCAGCCAGCCCGAGAAGAATGACGGCGCGTACATGCCGACCAGGTGCCATTCGATGATCTGCGCGCCCTGCGTGAGGGTGTGCTGGCACGCCACGGCGGCAATCGGCGTGGCCGTCATCACGAACATCATCACCGCGTTGCCGATGCCGTTGTTGGCGAACGCGGCCAGGAAGACCGGCTGGCGCACGATCTCGCCGAGCGGGCGCGCGGGCAGGCCGTCGCTGGCGGCGCTGCCGGCAGCCAGCGAGGGCGGTTCGCGGTAGCCGAGGGCCAGCACCAGCATGGTCAGCACGCCGAACACGGCAACCACCGCGTACGAACCCGCGAACGGCAGCGGCTGCATCATGTCCGCGCTCCATGCGGCGATGGCCGGCCCGCAGACAGCAGCCACCACGCCGCCGGTGAGCACGGCCGAGATGGCGCGCGGCTTGTCCGGCGCGGGCGCGGCATCGGCGGCGGCGAGCCGGTAGAAACGCGCGAACGCCTGGAACACGCCGACCAGCGCCGTGCCGACGCAGAACAGCACGAAGTGATGGGTATAGATCGCCCAGACCGAGACCACCCCGCCCAGCGCGCAGGCCAGCCCCCCAAGCGAGAACGCCAGCCGGCGGCCAAAGCGCTCGATCAGGAACGCGGCGGCGATGGCGGTGAGCGCCGAGGCCACGGTAATCAGCGCGAACGGCAAGGTGGCGAGCGCCTTGTCCGGCGCGAGCGTGTAGCCAACCAGCCCGGTCAGCGTCAGGTCAACGGACAGCGCGGCGGTGTAGAGCGCCTGGCACAGCGCCAGCACGCGCGCCTGCCGCATGGCGGAGGTAGCCATCGGATTCTCCGGATAAGAGGGGGATGGCTACCAGCGTACGGGCGGCGTGGGGCGGCTGACGGACAACGATCCGTGGATTTCTGCCAGGGAATGGGGGGTCAGTTGAACACGTCCTGCCGGTAGCGCCCCTGCGCCACCAGCGCGGCGAACCAGTCGGACGCCTGCGCGCCGTCCATCCCGCCCACCTGCGTGCCGATGTCGATCAGCGTCTGGCGTACGGCTGGCGCCATGCGTCGGCCATCGCCGCAGACGTAGACCGTGGCGCCGGCTTCGATCTGCGCCCAGACAGCTTCGCGCCGTTGCCAGAGCAGATCCTGCACGTAGCGCGGCGCCTCCGGCACTACCGAACAGGCGACGTGGACTTCCGCCACGCCCTGCCCGGCCCAGGCGGCGATCTCGTCGCGGTAGAGCCAGTCGTGCGACGGATGGCGGCAGCCGAAGTACAGCTGCGCCGGCGCTACATCCTGCCCCGCCGCACGCTGCGCCGCCCGTTCCTCAAGGAAGCCCCGGAACGGCGCGATGCCGGTGCCCGGGCCGATCAGCAGCATCGGCACGCGCGGGTCGGCCTCGGGCGCGAACGGCGGGTTCGGCGTGCGGATGGACGCCGCCACGCGCGCGCCCGGCGCCAGCCCCTGCAACCACGTCGAAGCCACGCCCCGGAACTGCCCGCGCCCGGACAGCGCCGGTGCCCAGACCGTGCCGACCAGCAGCGTCGCCACGTCCGGCGACACCAGCGGCGACGACGCAATCGAATAGAAGCGCGGCCGCATCGGCACCACGCACCCGAGCAGCCCCTCCAGCGACAGCGTGAGCGCCGGGTGCGCCACCAGCACGTCGAGCAGCCCCAGCCGCAGCGCCGCCACCTGCGCCGCGTAGCCGCGCTCGGCATCGTCCGAGGCCAGCAGCGCCAGCGCCTGCTGCGTGAACGGGCAGCGCGTGGCGCGCATCAGCCCGCGCAGCGTCTGCCGGGAGACCACGTCCTGCAATTCAACAAAGTGTGTCAGCAACTGCCGCAGCGGCAGCGGCTGACCAATCGGCAGGCCGCGCCCAGTGCCCTGCGGGGCGGAGAGCGTGACCATGGCGTTCGCGTCGAGGTCTAGCCGTTCGCACAGCGCCTCCACCAGCGCGGCGTCGTTCTGCGGCCAGACCGCCAGGTGATCGCCGGTCTGGTAGGTGACGCCGGGCGGCAGTTGCAGGCGGATGTCGCGCGTGGAGGTGCGCGGCGCCTCCAGCGAAAAGTCCCACAGGCCGCTCGGATCGTTCACGAGTTCGGTATTCGACAGCACCGTGCAGCACTGCGTGCCGGCTGGCAGCGTCTCGGCGCGGATCGCCGCCAGACTGCGGACTTCCGCGACAACGCCGCCCGTGCCCTCTCCGCCCGGGTCCACGCCATCGGCCTGCAGGGCCTGCCAGAGCTGGCCGAGCCAGCGTTCCGCGGACTGGTCGAAGTCGCCGTTGCCATCGGCCTCGCCGCGCGGCAGCAGCGGCACGGCGCCCGCCGCCGTGAAGAAATCGAACACGCGGCGCGGGAAGGCCTGGTAGGTCGCCCATTGGGAATTGCCGCAGCCCAGCAGCGCCAGCCGCAGGCCGTCGGCACGATAGCCGGCTGTCGTGTGCGCGTCGGCATCCGCATCCAGCATCGCCTCGAAGCGGCGCCCCGAGTCCGGCGCGCGGCCGTTGTAGGTGGCCGCGACGATTACCACCACGCCCGACGCCGGCAGCGCGCCGACGATGTCGTCCAGATCCTGCAGCTTCGCCGCAAAACCGGCGCCCACCGCCCCGGCGTGGATCTGCTCGGCCAGCTCGCGCGCGGTGCCCAGGCTCGACGCGCACAGCACGGTCAGCGCCTGCCCGTGGCCCCGTACCTCGGCCTGCGCGGCGGGCGTGGCCTCCGCCGCCACGGGCTGGGCCGCGATGCGCTCGTGCGGCCGGCGCCGCCGCGCGCGCAGCACGAGGTTGTCGGGCTTGATCGTCAGCGTTTCCTTGAGCTTGAACTGGTAGTCGTACGGGTCATGGAAGGCGAAGTGGCGCAGCATCAGCGCCAGCGCCAGCTTGGCCTCGGTCAGCGCGAACTGCCGGCCGATGCACGCGCGCTCGCCCTGCCCGAACGGCATGTAGGCGTGCGCCGGCAGCCGCGCCTCGTGCTCGGGCAGGAAGCGGTCGATATCGAACCGCTCCGGGTGGGCCCAGACCTGCGGGTCGCGGTGCAGCGCGGTCAGCACCACCGAGATGCGCCGGTCCTTGCGCAGGTGATAGCGGCCGCCGATCACCACATCGTCGAACGGCGCCACGGCGAACGCCGGCGCGGTCGGCCAGAGCCGCAGCGTCTCCTTCAACACCCGGTCCAGCACCGGCATTCTGGCGAGATCGGCGTAGACCGGCGCGGCATCGCCGGGCAGCACGGCATCCACCTCCGCATACGCCTGCGCCAGCACGCCGGGATTGCGCAGCAGCTCGTAGAGCGCGAAGGTCAGCAGGCCGCTGGTGGTCTCGTGCCCGGCAATCAGGAAGGTGATGACCTGATTGCGGATGTTCGCGTCGTCCAGCCGGCGGTCGGTCTCGGGGTCGCGCGCCTCGAGCATCAGGTTCAGCAGGTCCATGCCGGCGGTGGGCGCGGCGCGGCGCTGGCGAATCACATCGTCCACCAGGTTGCGCATGTAGGCGATGTCGGCCGCGCACTGGCGGTGCGCGCGGCCCATGAAGCGGTCCTGGATCGGCAGCCGCGTGAGCTTGTTCATCGCCTCTTCCAGCGCGCCGACCATCGCCACGATGAACGGGTCTAGCCGTTCGCTGGAAAACGAGTTGAAGTCGTAACCGAAACCGGACAGCGCGATGGTGTCCAGCGTGAGCCGGGTCATGTCGTCGGCCACGGCGATATCGGCGTCCGGGCCCTGGCGGTCCCACTTGTCCACGAGGCGATTGGCCACGCGCAGCATCACGTCGAAGTAGCCCTTCATCGCCCGCTGGCTGAACGCCGGCATCAGGATGCGGTGGGCGCAGCCCCAGTTCGGCTCGTCGCTGTGTGCGGTGAACAGGCCGTCGCCGGCCATGTCGCGCAGATAGGAGAGCGGCGGGCCGATGATCTTGCGGAAGCGCGTGGCGTCGCAAAGCTCGCTGGCCAGCGCCACGGACGACACGAACGGCACGCGCCGCCCCGCGAAGTCCAGTTCGAAGATGCCGTCATGGTGCCGGCTGCGCGCCAGCAGATGCTGCCCGACCTCGCCCGGCGTGATCTGGAACAGGTTGCCGAAGATGGGCCAGCCCGGGTCGCGCGGAATGGGCTGGAGGGCAACGGCGGGCTGGACGATGGACATGGGGGCGGCTGGATGGAGCGGCTGTGGGAGCGGGTCTTGACTGCCGTAGACAATCGCCGAGTTTTGGGGGCGAAGTCAACGCGCGGACACCGAGCATGCCCTCCAATTCCCGCGCCGGCGAGGCGCCCGCCGTCCGTTTGAAATAAACGTTCGAATAATGTGACGGATCGTTGACTGGTCGCCGGGTCGCCGGGTCGCCTAGTCAACCACGCGCCCGCGCAGCGCCTTGATCTGGCCGCGCTGGGTCTTGGCCTCGATGCGCCGCTTGCGCGACGCCAGCGTGGGCCGCGTGGCGCGCCGGGTGCGCGGCGGCGTGGCCACGCTCTCCACCAGCTCGTGCAGGCGCCGGACGGCTTCCTCGCGATTCATCTCCAGGCTGCGGTGCTGTTGCGCCTTGATGACGATCACGCCGTCGCGGGTGATGCGGTGGTCGTGCAGGGCCAGCAGCCGCTCCTTGTGGTCGGCCGCCAGCGACGCCGTGCGCACGTCATAGCGCAGGTGCACCGCGTTGGACACCTTGTTGATGTTCTGCCCGCCCGCGCCCTGGGCGCGGATCGCGGTGATCTCGTATTCGTGATGAGGGATGAGGAAGTCGCCGGCCATGGTCGCCATCATAGCAACGCATGGTCCGGCGATGTGTGGCGGAACGTGTCCGCCACGGGCGTCCAACCCCGGCTTACGGTGCCGGGGCGATGTTCTGGTTCGTGCTGAACAGGTTGTGCGGATCGTACTGGCGCTTGATGCGCGCCAGCCGGTCGTAGTTCGGCCCATAGGCCGCGCCCACGCGTGCCGTTTCCTCCTCGGTCAGGAAGTTCACGTAGACGCTGCCCGTGGCGTACGGCTCGGTGGCGCGGAAAAAATCCCGCGCCCAGGCGATGCAGGCGGCGTCCTCGTCGTTGCGCTCCCAGCGCGCGTGCACGTTCATCACGTAGCGGGCGTCGCGGTGCGCGTAGGCGGTGGCATCGGGCGGCACGCGGTTGGCCACCCCGCCCACCTGGCCGATGAAGATGTCGGCCAGCGGCGACGGCAGGCGCAGCGCGAAGTCGGTCATCGCGTCGATGGCGGCATCGTCCAGGCGCGAGAAATTGTGCGATTTCCAGTAGTTGCGCGCGCCCGGGCCGAGCAGCGGGTCGAACGCCTGCTGCCACGCCGCGTACGGCGCCGGCCCCACATGCTCGCCCACGGTCTGGCCGAACTGGCGCAGCGGGGCGATGGCCGCGTCGGCCGTGTCGGGGTCGCCGTTGTAGAACACGGCCAGGATCACCACGTCGCTGCCATGCGCGGAGGCCGGCAGGAACGGCAGCGGCGGCGCCTTGCGCAGCACGACCCAGACGTTCAGTTCCTCCGGCATCGCATTTTCCGCGAAGGTGCGGTACTGGCGCAGCACCGACTTGCCTTCGGCGGCGGGGAAGACAAGCAGCCCGGTGGTGACCATCGGCCCGACATCGTGCAGCTTGAACTGGAACAGCGTGACCACGCCGAAGTTGCCGCCACCACCGCGCAGCGCCCAGAACAGGTCGGGCTCCTCGGTGGCGCTGGCCCAGCGGCGCTGGCCATCGGCGGTGACCACCTCGCAGCCGAGCAGGTTATCCACAGTCATGCCGTACTGGCGCGTCAGCCAGCCAAATCCGCCGCCGAGCGTCAACCCGGCCACGCCGGTGGTGGAGTTGATGCCGAGCGGCGTGGCCAGCCCGAGCGCCTGCGCCTCGTGGTCGAAGTCGGCCAGCAAGGCGCCGCCGCTGACCCAGGCCACCTTGTCCTTGGGATCGATCTGGACACTGCGGTGCGTGGAGAGGTCGATGACCAGCCCGTCCGCGCAGATCGCACTGCCTGCGATATTGTGTCCGCCGCCGCGCACGGCCAGCACCAGGCCCCGGTCCCGCGCGAAGTTGACGGCCTGGATCACGTCGGCAGTGCCCGTACATTGCACGATGACGGCGGGCCGCTTGTCCACGGTGGCGTTCCAGACGGTGCGGGCCGTGTCATAGCCCGGGTCGGCGGGCAGCAGGACCTTGCCGCGCACGGCCTGGCGCAGCATGTCGAGATGGGCAGGGGTCAGGGTTGGCATGGCGGTTTCCTCCACGGTGTGCGCGATGCAGGCGACGAAACCTCTTCACCCTGCAAGGCGCGCGCCACAATCGCCGAGGGGGCATCCACGCTGGCCTGCCGGCCACCACCGCCCCGCGCCGCGTGCGCCGGAGGCCGGAAATCGACCGATCGGTTACAGGGGTGAGGCGGCGCGGGAGACGCCTCGCGCGCGGTGGGCGTGCTCGGCGGGCGGACTGGCGCCCGCTGGCCGGTGGATAGCGCGGGGTGCCGCTGAACGCGCACCGCGCCAAACGCGGTAGGAAGCTTCTTAAAAACCTCCATGCAACCATCCAGAGATCCACCCGATATTGGACATTTTTCCTTGTTTTAAAAGGATTTTATGGCTATTCTTTGCGCTCACAATACCAACCAATTTAGCAGCCACACGAACGCCCGTGAGACGGTTCGATCTGCTGCAAGCGTATCCAATGGATGCAACAACCTTCCTGCCTTTGATCCTCGAAGAGCGTGTCATGGAAGGGCCGCTCGAAAAGGCCGCCGAACTGTCCCGGCATGCCAGGCGGCTCCTGGCCAGCACGCACGGACCCGTCGCCCACGCGCTGGTGCCGCTACTGCGGAACATGAATTCGTACTACTCGAACAAGATCGAGGGACAACACACGACCCCCTCGCGGATCGAGCAGGCGCTCCGGCACGATTACTCGTCAGACCATGACGAGTACCGGAAGCAGCGGATGGCCGTCGCCCACATCGAGGCGGAGGCGCAACTGGAAGCGGAGTGGAAGGATCTGCCGGCCTCCGCCATGTTCGACGCGGGAAAGGTCCGCCGCATCCATCAGCTATTCTTTGAGGCGATGCCTGCCGAATTCCGCGTGACGGAACAGGGCGAGCCGATCCTTCCGGGCCAGTTGCGAGAAAAAATGGTCAGCGTGGGCAGGCACGCCGCGCCGCCGGTAGACCTGCTGCCGCGCCTTATGGATGATTGGGCTCGGACCTACCAGCGCGTAAAAGGCTTCGAGCATCAGCTGATTGCCGTCGCCTGCTCGCACCACGGGCTGGCGTGGATTCACCCGTTCATCGACGGAAATGGCCGTGTCTGCCGGCTGCACAGCCATCTGACGCTCCACGCGTCTGGCCTGACCGATGGGCTCTGGTCGCCACTGCGGGGTTTCGCCCGGACGCACGACGACTACTACCTGCGGCTGGCAGCGGCCGATCAGCAACGCCGCAACGACCTGGACGGGCGCGGCAACCTCTCGCAGGAAGAGCTCGTGAAATTCGTCGATTACTTCCTGGACTGCTGCCTGGACCAGGTGGATTTCATGCTGAAGATGGTCGAATTCGACGGGCTGCGGGCGCGATTGATGGACCTTCTGTCTTATCTGGACAGAAATCCATGGACCATCGGCTCGGAGAAATCCGTCATTCGCCCGGAAAAAACGGCGCTGGCGCTGGAAATGGTGGCGCTCACCCGCTCGCTCAGCCGGGCGGAGTTTTCGCAGATCGTCGGGGAAAGCGAGACAACCACGCGCCGCATCCTGCGGAGCCTGCTCGACTTCGGGGTGCTCACGTCGGCCTCGCATCGAGACCCGGTAGCGTTCGCGCTGCCGCTGAAGAGCCTGCGATTCCTGTTCCCGAAGCTGTGGCCGGAAGTGGAAGGCGAGGAATGACGAGGAGTGAATTCGTGGCGCGCCCGGCTGGGATCGAACCAGCAACCCCTGCCTTCGGAGGGCAGTACTCTATCCATTGAGCTACGGGCGCGATGTGAGCTGCGTTTGACGTCGGACGAGGGCCGGCGTCGGAAAGTCGCATAGGATACCTCGTTTGCCGGGCGGCGTCCATGCGGGTTGCGCCGGGAAGGGTTCCGGCAGGTCTCGCAGCCGCCGCTTTTGGCCCCGGACGCCACGGCTTGGGTCTATAATCGCCAGCTATTTGCGTCGAAACGAGACGTACCCGGGACACGAGACATGGCCCGGACGCAGATAGCCGAAAGGCAAAAACAGACCCATCCCCGACAAGGGCCAACAAAGCAAGCCGCCCCCAACGCGCTGCACTAGGTTTCCCTGCAAAATCGAGAGTTCTGTATGAGTGACGTCCACCAAGAAAACGACCACCACGAGTCTCCCATCAAGACCCCGAAACAACTGATCGCTGTCGTGATCGCCGCCTTCCTGGTGCCGATTATCGTGATCGTCCTGTTGGTCAGTTTTGTTGGTCACGGTACCCACGAGGGCGCCGGCTCCACCCAGACGGCCGAAGCCATCAATCATCGCATCCAACCCGTCGCGTCCCTGGAAATCAAGGACCCGAACGCGCCACGCGTCTTCAAGACGGGCGAGCAGGTCTACAAGGAAGTCTGCGCCGCCTGCCACGCCACCGGTGCGGCAGGCGCGCCCAAGTACGGCACGCCCGGCGACTGGACCGCGCGGATCGGCCAGGGCTTTGACGGCCTGCTGAAATCCGTGATGAACGGCAAGGGGGCGATGCCCGCCCGCGCTGGCACCTCCCCGGACGACTACACCGACTACGAACTGGCCCGCGCCGTGGTGCACCTGGCCGACGCCGGCGGCGCCAAGTTCCCGGAACCGCCTGCACCCGCACAGGCCGCACCGGCCCAGGCTGCCGCCTCGGCACCTGACGCGCAGGCTGCGGCACCGGCTGCTCCCGCCGCGCCGGCTGCTGCCGCACCGGCACCCGCTGCCGCCGCACCCGTTGCTGCGGCTGCCGCCGCTCCGGCCGCTGCGTCGGCCGAAACCGGCAAGAAGGTCTACGACCAGGTCTGCGCCGCCTGCCACGCCGCCGGTGTGGCAGGTGCGCCGAAGTTCGGTGACAAGGCCGCCTGGGCACCGCGCATCAAGGAAGGCATGGACGCCGTCCACAACTTCGCGCTCAAGGGCAAGGGCGTGATGCCGCCCAAGGGTGGCTATGCCGGCGCCGACGCCGACGTGATCGCCGCCGCCGACTACATGGTCAACGCATCGAAGTAACGTAAAGCGCACCTGCAAGTCCACGCAAAAAAGCCCGCGATGATCCTCGCGGGCTTTTTTGTTTCGATTGGGGGCCGGTCGATCCGGCGCCCCTATCCCTATATATATAGGCAGCAGTTCAGACCACGCGCGAATAGCGCACCAGCGGCACTTCGCGCCCCGCGTCCTGGCGCAGGTAGCCGTCGAACACCATCGCCACGCGGCGCACCAGCAGCCGGCCCAGCGGGGTGATGTCGATCCGCGACGCATCGCGCCGCAACAGCCCCTCCGTCGCCAGCGCATCCAGCCCCGCCAGCTCCGGCGCGAAGGTCCGGGCGAAGTCGATGCCATGACTGGCCTCCACCGCCGCGATGTCGAGCGTGCCGTGGCACATCAGCGCGCCGATGATCGCCTTGCGCAGATGGTCGTCGGCGGACATGCCGAAGCCGCGCGCCACCGGCAGCCGGCCCTCGTCCAGCGCGGCGTAGTACTCGTCCGTGGTGCGCGCGTTCTGCGCGTAGTGGCCGGCCACCGCGCCAATCGCCGAGACGCCGAAGCCCAATTGATCGTGCCCCGCGTGCGTGGCGTAGCCCTGGAAGTTGCGTTGCAGGCGCCCGGCCTGCTGGGCGATGGCGAGGTCGTCGTCCGGCAGCGCGAAATGATCCATGCCGATATAGACATAGCCGGCGGCGGTCAGGCGCTCGATCGTGGACACCAGGATGTCGAGCTTCTCGCCGGCGGGCGGCAGCGCCGCCTCGTCGATGCGCCGCTGCGGCTTGAACACATGCGGCAGGTGCGCGTAGCTGTAGACCGAGAGCCGGTCCGGCCGCAGCGTCAGCACGCGGTCGATGGTCGCCGCGAAACGTTCGGTGGTCTGGTGCGGCAACCCGTAGATCAGGTCCATGCTGACCGAGCGGAAGCCGAGCCGTCGCGCCGCCAGCACCACATCGCGCGTTTCCTCGTAGGACTGCACGCGATGGATCGCCTGCTGCACCTCCAGGTCGAAGTCCTGCACGCCAAGGCTGATCCGGTTGAAACCGAGTTCCGCCAGCAGCGCCATGCGCGCATCGGTCACGCGGCGCGGATCGATCTCGATCGCGTGCTCGCCGTCGGGCAGCAGGTGGAAGTGTTGCGTCAGCGCGGCCATTACGCGGCGCATTTCGTCGGGATCAAGGAAGGTCGGCGTGCCGCCGCCCCAGTGCGATTGCATGACCGCGCGGCGCTCCCCGAGCCGGCCGGCCACCATCGCCATTTCCCGGGCGAGGTAGTCGACGTAGCGCGCGCTGCGCGCGTGGTCCTTGGTGATGATCTTGTTGCAGCCGCAGTAGTAGCAGATGTTCTCGCAGAACGGGATGTGCAGGTAGAGCGAGAGCGGCGCGGGCGAGTCGGCGCGGCAGGCGTCGAGCGCGGCGAGGTAGCGCGCGTCGTCCATCTCCGCCTCGAAGCGGTCGGCGGTGGGATAGGAAGTGTAACGGGGGCCGTTGCCGTCGATACGGCCGGCCAGGCTGCGGAAGTCGGCCAGCGCGCGGCGGTCGAACGCCGTGGTGGCAGGCATGCTGGGGAGGGTGGGGGCGGACATGGCGCGCTCTTTTTGCAGGCGAAGATGGTCACGATGCTATGCCGCCGCGCCGCCGCCCACCTTGACGCGCATCAAGCGCACGCCGCGCTTGCGCCCGCAGCCCCGCCGCCGTGGGGCGTTGGCGTCATCCGAGCGTCACGAACGGCCGATAGGCTCTGCCCGCCGTCCCCCCTCCACCCGATTCCAACGCCCGCCGACCATGCGCCCAGCCTCGCCCAGAACGATGTCGCCCGCCGTGCCGGCGCGCCGCCGCATGCTCCGGTCGTTCGGCACACTGGCCGCGATGCTCGCGGCGCCGGCCGCCTTCGCCCAGCCTCAATCCGCCAACCCCGCCGCCGCACAGCGCCGGTCGCTGGTGGTCGGCCACCTGCTCGACCGCGTGGGGCCGCAGGCGGATCTGGCGCGCGACTATCTTGCAGGCGCCAAGGTGCTGTTCGATGCGGCCAATGCCTCGGGCCAGGGGCCACGCATCGTGCACTTGGTGCGGGATGCCGATGCCAGCCCACGCATCGCCACGTCGCAGGCCATCGGCATGGCCGAGTCGGACCACATCGACGTGCTGTTCGGCCCCGGCGACACACTGTTGCCCGCCCTGGCCACCTCGTCCGAACTGAGCCGGCGCGGCGTGCAGATCGTCGCCCCGCTCTCCGGGCTCTCGCTGGCCGCCGACAACATCTGGTTCACGCGCGCCGACTATCAGGCCGAGCTGGACGCCGCCGTGCGGCAGTTGCGCAGCTATGGCCTGAAAAACATCGTGCTGGCCGTGTCGCCCGATTTCGCGGCCGGCACGCTCGCGGCGGGCACGCCGTGGCTCGACCGGATGGAGCGCGACCTCGCTACGCGCGCCGTAACGCTGACTGGCAGTGTCGATGACAGCGCGCGCCGCATCGCCGCAACGCGGCCCGGCGCGGTCATCGTAGCCGGCGACACGCTCGCCTACGGCAGCCTCGGCCGCGCGCTGGCCACGCAGGGTTGGTACGGCTTTCTGGTGGGATTGTCGGCGGTGAGCCCGGCCGCCGCGCGCGAGATTCTCGGCGGCCACTACGCGGGTGGCGTGGTGGTCACGCAGGTGGCGCCCGGCCCGCAGGAATCCACGCTGCGCGTGGTCAAGGAGCACGTGGCGCGGATGAAGCAATACCTGGACGAACCGCCCTCGCCCGCCACGCTGGCCGGCTACATCGGCGCGGCCTGGCTGGTGCGCGCCGCCAGCGCGGCCAGGGCGCCGGGTGCGCTGGAGTTGCGCCGCGCGCTGCAATCGCGCATCGACGTGGGCGATTTCACGCTCGACTTCACGCGCGGGCTGCGCGGCTCGCAGTACGTGCAACTGGCGCCGATCGGCAAGTCGGGCGTGCCGCAGCGCGCCTGACCCAGGCGCCTATATCTATCAGTCGCGCGGCAGCGTGATGCGCACGCGCAGGCCGCCCTCGACGCGGTTGTCCAGCGTCAGCTCGCCGCCATGGCGATTGACGATATCGGCGGCAATCGACAGCCCCATCCCCACGCCCCCGGTGGCCCGGCTGCGCGACGACTCCACGCGGTAGAACGGCTCCAGCACGCGCGGCAACTCCGCCGGCGGAATGCCGGGGCCGTTGTCGCAGACGTCGATCTGCACGCGCTCGGGGCTGTCCGTCAGCACGATATGCGCGGCGCCGCCGTAGCGGTGCGCGTTCTCGACGAGGTTGACCACGGCGCGGCGCAACTCCGCCGGATAGGCCAGCAGCGGCGCGGCGGTGCCGGAGAGCCGCACGTCCTGGCCGAGTTCCTCGGCATCGTCGACGATGGCCTGGAGCAGCGCCTGCACGTCCACGCGCTGGCGCGGGCCGGTGCCGTCGTCGCGGTCACGCAGGTAATAGAGCGTGGCATCGATCAGCCCGTTCATCTCGGCCAGATCCTGCCGCAGCCGGTAGCGCACGTCGTTGTCCTCGATGCGCTCGATGCGCAGGCTCATGCGCGTGAGCGGCGTGCGCAGGTCGTGGGAGACTGCCGCCAGGAAGCGCGACTGCTGCGCCAGCTGCGTGCGGATGCGTTGCTGCATCAGGTTCAACGCCTTGGTGGCGGCGCGCGCCTCGGCCGGCCCCGTGTCATCGTCGAGCGGCGGTGCGTGCACATCCTGCGCCAGCCGGTTCGCGCCGGTGGCCAGCCGCTGCACCGGCCGGGCCAGCAGCCGCGCGCCCACCCACGACGAAATCACGATGGCGATGAACTGGAAGATCATGCCCGGATGCAGGGGCCAGAGCCCGTGCCACGGCGGGAAGCGGCGTGGCGCGCCGGGCGGCTCGCCGCGCCGGTCGGGATTGCCAGGGCGGAACATGCCGCGCTCCCCCGGCGGGCCGCCCTCGCCCCGATCCTCGTCTTCCTCGAAGCGCGGGCCGCGCTGCGGGGGCTCGGGTCGGCGGAATGGCTGGCCGGCGGCAGCGGCCTCCGAGGCCGCCTCGCGCATGCGCTCCTCCCAGCGGGGCGAGCCGGGGCGCGGGAAGAACCCCTCGATGACGGTCACGCCGAGGACGTGCACCGCCACCATGATCGCGGCCATGACCAGGAACAGCCGCAGGAACATCGAATCGAGGGGACGGCGCCGCACAGCGGTGTCCAGCCGGACGGCGGCGGAGGCGTTCGGCGGCGGGGAGGACGCGGCCATGCGTCAGGAATCCACGTTGACCGTGAAGACGTAGCCTTCGCCCCGCACCGTGCGGATCAGGGCCGAGTCGCGTGGGTCGTCGCGCAGCTTCTGGCGCAGGCGCGAGACCAGCAGGTCGATGCTGCGATCAAACACGTCGAGGTCGCGGCCACGCGCCTGGTTGATCAGCATCTCGCGGTCCAGCACGCGGTTCGGGTGCTCGATGAAGGTCAGCAACAGGCGGAACTCGGCGTTCGAGAGCGGCACGACCGTGTCTTCCTCGTCGAGCAACTGGCGCAACGTGGTGTTGAGGCGCCACGCGCCGAACTTGACCTCGTGCCCTGCGGGGGTGGGTGTCGCTCGACGCACATCCGCCCGACTGCGCCGCAGCACGGTGTGGATGCGCGCCACCAGCTCGCGCATCTCGAACGGCTTGGTCACGTAGTCGTCCGCCCCCACCTCGAGCCCGACCACACGGTCGGCCAGCTCGGCGCGGGCAGTCAGCATGATCACGGGGATGTCCGTGCGCTCGCGGATCTCGCGGCACAGCGTCAGGCCGTTCTCGCCCGGCAGCGAGAGGTCCAGGATCACCAGGTCATAGTGGTGCTGCGCCATGGCAGTGCGCATCGACGCCCCGCCTTCGGCCCCATCGGCCGCCATGCCGAACGTGGCCAGGTATTCGGCCAGCATGGCGCGGATCTGGGGATCGTCATCGACGATCAGCAGGCGGGTAGGCAAGGCGGGAGTGAGGTCCATGGCAAAACGGGAGGGATGGGAAACGCCGGCGGGCGATGCGGACAGCCGATGCGCGAAAACTGGCAGGGGCCCGCGCAACAGCCGGCGTCCAACTGTACCAGTTTGCAATATCGGCGCTGTGGCGGCTTTGTATCGGACTTGATACGTGCGCTGTGGATAACTTCGCCTGATAAAACGACGCCCCCGGCACTGCCGCGCCGGGAGCGTTCAACAGGGAAGAGCCAGGCACGCAAGCGTACCCAGCCGCACCGCTAACCGAAGGGCAGGCGCGGCACGGCGCCAGTCGCCGAGGCGTCTGACGCGTCGCCATATTAGAAAGCGCGGGGCGCGCGGTCTTGTCCGCCTTGTATCGGCGGTGATGCGTGGGCTGGGGCGAGGGTGCGGCTCAACCTGCCACGGGCTTGCCGGGCGCGCCCGGCGTACCCAGCAGCGCCTTGAGATTCGCCAACCGGTCCTTGGGGCTCATGGCCGGGGTCTCGTCGACAGGAGCTGGCGCCTCTTCGAGTTTCATTTCGGTGATGAAGCGCGAGGGTTCGCAGGAGTAGGTGTCCCGGGCGCGCTTGCGCTTCTTGCACCAGCTGATCTGGAGGCTGCGCTGGGCGCGGGTGATGCCCACGTACATCAGCCGGCGCTCTTCCTCGATTTTCTCGTCGCTCATGTCTTCGTCCTCGCGCGCGTGGGGCAGGATGCCCTCCTCCACGCCCACCAGGAACACGTGCGGATATTCGAGGCCCTTGGAGGCGTGGAGCGTGGAGAGCCGCACCGCGTCCGGGTCTTCCTCGCGGCCTTCGAGCATGCTCATCAGCGCCACGGTCTGGGTCAGTTCGAGCAGGTTCTTGCCTTCGTCGCCAAAGCCGTCGGCGTTGTCGAAGCCGGTGGCCTCGCCCTCCCCGGCTTCGGCTTCCGGGCGCGTGCCCTTGCGCTTGAGCCAGTCGAGGAATTCGAGCGTATTGGTCCAGCGCGACTGGGCCTGGCGTTCGTCGAAGGTATCGTACAAGTACGATTCATAGTGGATGCCGGCCATCATGTCGTCGAGCAGCACGGTGGCCGGATCGGTCTTGGCGCGGTCCGCCAGCCGCACCATCGACTCGCAGAACACACGCAGCGGCTCCAGCTGGCGCGGCTGGAGCTTGCCTTCGATGCCGCCCATCATCGCGGCCTCGAACAGCGACACCTTGGCCTGCCCCGCGAACGTGCCGAGGGCCTCCAGCGTGGTGTTGCCCACGCCGCGCCGGGGCGTGGTGATGGCGCGGATAAAGGCGGGGTCGTCGTCCGGGTTGGCAATCAGCCGCAGGTAGGCGCAGATATCCTTGATCTCGGCCTTGTCGAAGAAGCTCTGTCCGCCGGACAGCACGTACGGAATCCGCTCGCGCCGCAGGATCTGCTCGAACAGCCGCGCCTGATGGTTGCCGCGATACAGGATGGCGTAGTCGCGGAACTGCGCGCGGCGCTCGAACTTGTGGGCGGACAGGCGGAACACCACCGACTCGGCCTCGTGCTCCTCGTCGTTCATCGGGTGGATGGCGATCGGGTCGCCCATGCCGTGCTCCGACCACAGCTTCTTGTCGAACAGCTTGGGATTGTTGGCGATGACCGCGTTGGCCGCCTCGAGGATGCGCACCGTGGAGCGGTAGTTCTGCTCGAGCTTGATGACCTTGAGGTCCGGGAAATCGGTCTGCAGGCCGCGCAGGTTGTCCAGCGTGGCGCCGCGCCAGCCGTAGATGGCCTGGTCGTCATCGCCCACGGCCGTGAACGCCGGCGCGCGCAGGTGCGAGCCGCCGGCCAGCAGCTTGAGCAGCGCGTACTGGCAGGCGTTGGTGTCCTGGTATTCGTCGACGAGGAAGTAGCGCAGCCGGTTCTGCCATTTCAGGCGCACGGTCTCGTCACGCGCGAACAGCTCGGCGGGCAGGCGGATCAGGTCGTCGAAATCCACCGCCTGGTAGGCGTGCAGCGTGGCCACATAGTTGCGATAGACCGTGGCGGCCTGGTGCTCGTCGGCATTGGCGGCCTGGGCCAGCGCGGTCTCGGGGTCGACCATGCCGTTCTTCCACAGCGAGATCGTGCCCTGCACGCTGCGGATCAGCTTCTTGTCCGTGGTGGCGAGCTGCTCCTGCACCAGCCCGAAGCAGTCGTCCGAATCCATGATCGAGAACTGCGGCTTCAGGCCGACGTGCTCGGCCTCCATACGCAGGATCTGCACGCCGAGCGAGTGGAAGGTACAGACGGTGAGCTGCTTGAGCGGAATCCGCTTGCCCTCGCGCGTGGTCTTGCCCTCCATCAGCTTGCCGATGCGCTCCTGCATCTCCTTCGCCGCCTTGTTGGTGAAGGTGACGGCGGCGATGTGGCGCGGCTCGAAGCCCTTGTCCTCGATCAGGTGGGCAATCTTCTGCGTGATGACGCGCGTCTTGCCGGACCCGGCGCCCGCGAGGACGAGGCAGGGCCCGTCCAGATAGCGAACGGCTTCGGATTGGGCGGCGTTGAGTCCGTGGGTCATGGGTGGGCGGGTGCCGGATGGCGCACGCCTTTGGGGCGCGCGAAAGGCGTCGATGTTAACACGCAGGGTGGCCCGCGCCGGTGCCGGATGGCCGACATCCGCGGCGCGAGTGCTACCAGTGTTTCATCGCGGTAACACTTCGTAAATGTGACGCCTGAGTAAGCATCCGGGGCATGGAGATTGCCTCCTACGATCATGCGGGACCGGCGGCTGTGCGGTCCTGATGACAAATTCGGCACATTCGGAGGCGATCATGAAAACAATGCGAACCCTGGCGAAAGTCACGCTGATCGGTGTCACCCTTGCGGCCTTTGGCGGCTGCGCGGACATGAGTCCCAAGACACGCAACACGGCCATTGGCGCGGGCGTTGGCGCGCTCGGCGGCGCGGCGTTGACCAACGGCAGCGCGCTCGGCACGGTGGGTGGCGCGGCGGTGGGCGGCGTGGTGGGTAACGTCGTCACGAAGGATCGTTGATCCGGCGCGGCACGCGCCTCCGGGGCGGCGGCGGGTAGTCCTTACCCGCAGGCGGCAGGAATTACCGCCGCGCACTCCCCGGCCCTTAGCAAGGTGGCGTTGGCGCCGCGTTGACAAAGGTCAACCCGTCCCGTACATTCACGCGCATCCAACCGGGAGAGCGCGCAGCCATTGCGCCGCCGAAGGGGTATCACCCGAAAACTCTCAGGCACCACGGACCGGTCGGATCGGCATGCAACATGCACACGATGCATGCCGCACTCTGGAGAGCGACACCCGCCCGTGCCCAGGCATGGCGAGCGTGTCCACCGAAGGGGCGCGCGATGCGGCAAGCCGCATCGTAATCTCTCAGGTATCGAGGACAGAGGGGTCATCCGCCGCGGCGGATTGGTGGCATTGCCATCGATCCCCACGGCGGATGACCCTTTTTTCGTTTTCGCTGCCGTATTCGCTCCAGAGGATTTCCCATGACGCTCCAGGCCACGCCCCTTAACGCCATCCACCGCTCGCTCGGTGCCCGCATGGTCGATTTCGGCGGCTGGGACATGCCGGTCAACTACGGCTCCCAGATCGAGGAACACAACGCGGTGCGCGGCGATGCCGGCATGTTCGATGTCTCGCACATGTGCGTGGTGGACCTGTCCGGCCCCAACACGCGCGCCTTCCTGCGCGGCCTGCTGGCCAACAATGTCGACAAGCTCCAGACCCCGGGCAAGGCCCAGTATACGTGCATGCTCGACGAAAAAGGCGGGGTCATCGACGACCTGATCGTCTATTTCTTCGCCGAAGACCGTTTCCGCCTGGTGGTGAACGCCAGCACGGCGGTGGGCGACATCGAATGGATCACGGCCCGCAACGCGGCCACCGGCAGCGGCGTGACGATCACCCCGCGCCGGGGCGACGTGGCGCCGGCCGGCGTGGGCAAGCTGGCGATCATCGCCGTGCAGGGCCCGAACGCGCGCGCCAAGGTCCACCAGGCCTTCCCCTCGACCCAGCCGGCGGACGCGCTCAAGCCGTTCAACGCCGTGGTGGTGCAGGACCCGATGATGGGCGAGCTGATGGTGGCGCGCACCGGCTATACCGGCGAGGACGGCTTCGAGCTGGTGGTGGAGGCCGAGAACGTGGCCGGCATCTGGGAGAAGCTGCAGTCCGTGGGCGTGCGCCCGGCCGGACTTGGCGCGCGCGACACGCTGCGCCTGGAGGCCGGCATGAACCTGTACGGCCAGGACATGGATATCCACACCTCGCCGCTCGACGCCGGCCTGGCCTGGACCGTGGACCTGCAGAGCGAGCGCGATTTCACCGGCAAATCCGCGCTGCTGGCGGCCGGACAACATAAGACATTTGCCGGGCTGATCCTGCGCGACAAGGGCGGGGTGCTGCGTGCGCACCAGAAGGTGATCACCCCCGCCGGCGACGGCGAGATCACGAGCGGCACCTTCAGCCCGTCCCTCTCCCAATCCATTGCCTTTGCCCGGCTGCCGCAGGGCGTTGTGCCCGGCACCGAGGTCCAGGTCGAGATTCGTGACCGCAAACTGACCGCGACTGTGGTTAAACTGCCGTTTGTGCGCAATGGCAAGGCACTCGTGAGCTGAGGCATCCGCCCGGCTGACACCAACGGTCGCCATCACGCCTGCCCGGCTGGCCCCGGCAGGCGAACCGAAACAAGACAAACACTGCATTCCCGGAGAACCCGTCATGAATTTCCCTGCTGACCTGAAGTACACCGAATCGCACGAGTGGGTGCGCGTTGAAGCCGACGGCACGCTGACGATCGGCATTACCGACCATGCGCAGGACGCGCTGGGCGACATCGTCTTCCTGGAGCTGCCCGAAGTCGGCAAGTCGGTAGGCGCCGGCGACGCGCTGGCCGTGGTGGAGTCCGTGAAGGCCGCTTCCGACATCTACGCCCCGGTGGCCGGCGAAGTCATCGCCGTGAACGAGGCCGCGAGCGCCGCGCCGGAATCCGTCAACGCCAACGCCTTCGACGCGTGGCTGTTCAAACTGAAGCCGGCCAATGGCGACGATGTGAACGGCCTGATGACCGTCGACGCCTACAAGGCCAGCGTCGGCGCCTGACGCGCTGTACCAGCCGTCTCCCGAGCCAGGAGGCGGCGCCCGAGATGCCCGCGCGGCGGCCAGGCTGACCACCTGCCGCCCCGCCCCACGAGACACTTGCCATGAACGCCCCTCTTCCCATGAACGCCGCCCAAGGTAGCCGGCCCACGCTGGCCGAACTGGAGGCGCGCGACGCCTTCGCCGCCCGTCACATCGGCCCGGACACCGCCGAACAGCAACACATGCTCAAGGTGCTCGGCTACGAGACGCGCGCCGCGTTGATCGACGCCGTGGTGCCCGCCGCCATCCGCCGCCGCGACGGCATGCCGCTCGGCGAATTCACCGAGCCGCTGACCGAGGAAGCCGCGCTGGCCAGGCTGCGCGGGCTGGCGAACAAGAACCGCGTGCTCAAGAGCTTCATCGGGCAGGGTTACTACAACACGCTCACGCCGGGCGTCATCCTCCGCAATATTTTCGAAAACCCGGCCTGGTACACGGCCTACACGCCGTACCAGCCCGAGATCTCGCAGGGCCGCCTGGAGGCGATGCTGAACTTCCAGCAGATGGTCACGGACCTGACCGGGCTGGACATCGCCAATGCGTCGATGCTGGACGAAGGCACTGCCGCCGCCGAGGCGATGACGCTGCTCCAGCGCGTGAACAAGCACGCCTCGAACACGTTCTACGTGGCGGACGACGTGCTGCCGCAGACGCTGGAAGTGGTACGCACGCGCGCACTGCCGCTGGGCATCGAGGTCAAGGTCGGCCCCGCCGCCGAGGCCGCCGGCGCCCATGCCTTCGGCGTGCTGCTGCAATACCCGGGCGTGAACGGCGACGTGGCCGACTACCGTGCCATCGCCGATGCCGTGCACGCGGCTGGCGGCCTGGTGGTGGCGGCGGCGGACCTGCTGGCGCTGACGCTGATCGTCGCGCCGGGCGAATGGGGCGCCGACGTGGCCGTGGGCAACTCGCAGCGCTTTGGCGTGCCGCTCGGCTTCGGCGGCCCGCACGCCGGCTACATGGCCGTGAAGGATGAATTCAAGCGCTCGATGCCGGGCCGGCTGGTGGGCGTGACCATCGACGCGCAGGGCAACAAGGCGTACCGGCTGGCGCTGCAGACGCGCGAGCAGCACATCCGCCGCGAGAAGGCCACGTCGAACATCTGTACCGCACAGGTGCTGCTGGCCGTGATGGCGTCGATGTACGCCGTGTACCACGGGCCGCAGGGCCTCCAGCGCATTGCCCAGCGCGTGCACCGCCTGACCGCCACGCTGGCCGCCGGCCTGAAGGCGATGGGCGTGACCCCGGTCAACGCCACGTTCTTCGACACCCTGACGCTGGAAACCGGCTTCAACACCGAGGCCATCCACGCCGCCGCCACCGCGCGCGGCATCAACCTGCGCCATATCGGCGCCACCCGCGTGGGTATCTCGCTGGACGAGACCGCCTCGCGCGAGGATGTGGTCGCGCTGTGGGAGATCTTCGCGCATGGCAAGCCGGTGCCGGCATTCGATGCGACCGAGGCGGCCGTCGGCGACGGCTTCCCGGCCGCGCTGGCCCGCCAGAGCGCCTACCTGACGCATCCGGTCTTCAACACGCACCACGCCGAGCACGAGATGCTGCGCTACCTGCGCTCGCTGGCGGACAAGGACCTCGCGCTGGATCGCACGATGATCCCGCTCGGCTCCTGCACCATGAAGCTCAACGCCACCAGCGAGATGATCCCGGTGACGTGGCCCGAGTTCAGCAAGATCCACCCGTTCGCGCCGCTCGACCAGACCGTGGGCTACCGCGAGATGATCGACCAGCTCGAGGCCATGCTCTGCGCCGCCACCGGCTACGCCGCGGTGAGCCTGCAGCCGAACGCGGGCTCGCAGGGCGAGTACGCCGGCCTGCTGATCATCCAGAAGTACCACGCCAGCCGGGGTGAGGCGCACCGCGACATCTGCCTGATTCCCTCGTCCGCGCACGGCACCAACCCGGCGTCGGCCCAGATGGCCGGCATGAAGGTAGTGGTGGTGGCGTGTGACGCCGACGGCAACGTCGACCTGCAGGATCTGGCGAAGAAGGCCGAGCAGCACAGCCAGAACCTCGCCGCGATCATGATCACCTACCCGTCCACGCACGGCGTGTTCGAGCAGGGCGTGCAGCAGATCTGCGAGATCGTGCACCAGCACGGCGGCCAGGTCTACGTGGATGGCGCCAATATGAACGCGATGGTCGGCACCGCCGCGCCGGGCCAGTTCGGCGGCGATGTCTCGCACCTGAACCTGCACAAGACGTTCTGCATTCCGCACGGCGGTGGCGGCCCCGGCGTGGGTCCCGTGGCCGTGGGCGCGCACCTGGCGGACTTCCTGCCGAACCAGGACAGCGTGGGCTATCGCCGCGACGACAACGGCATCGGCGGCGTCTCGGCCGCGCCGTTCGGCTCGGCCAGCATCCTGCCGATCTCGTGGATGTACGTCGCCATGATGGGCTCGGCCGGCCTGACCGCCGCCACCGAGAACGCCATCCTGGCCGCCAACTACGTGGCGCGCCGGCTCTCGCCGCACTTTCCGGTGCTCTACGCCGGCCAGCGCGGGCTGGTGGCGCACGAGTGCATCCTGGACCTGCGCCCGCTGCAGAAGGCCACTGGCATCAGCAACGAGGACGTGGCCAAGCGCCTGATGGACTACGGCTTCCACGCGCCGACCATGAGCTTCCCGGTGCCGGGCACGCTGATGATCGAGCCGACCGAGAGCGAGGCACTGCACGAGCTGGACCGCTTCATCGACGCCATGATCGCCATCCGTGGCGAGATCGCGCGCGTGGAGGACGGCAGCTTCGACCGCGACGACAACCCGCTGCGCCACGCGCCGCACACGGCGGCCGTCATCACCGCCAACGAGTGGACCCACGCGTACACGCGCGAGGAAGCGGCCTACCCGATTGCCTCGCTGCGCACGCAGAAGTACTGGCCGCCGGTGGGCCGGGCGGACAACGTGTACGGCGACCGCAACCTGTTCTGCGCCTGCGTACCAATGAGCGAGTACGCGCAGGACTAAGGCGCCGTGCCTGGCGGTGTCCGGTCTGCCCGGACGCCGCCGGCGCGCTTTGCATCCCGCAGCACACCATCCCTAGCGGAGGTCTTGTCCATGTGGAATCTCAGCGCCCCCTGGTGGGAATTCGTGCTGCGCGGGCTGATCGTCTACGCCGCGCTGCTATTCCTGATGCGCGTGTCGGGCAAGCGCCAGATCGGCCAGTTGTCGCCGTTGGACCTGGTGCTGCTGCTGATCATCTCGAACGCGGTGCAGAACGCCATGAACGGCGGCGACAACTCCGTGACCGCCGGGCTGATCCTGGCCGCCACGCTGTTCGGCGCCGATGTGCTGGTGGGCTACGGCACCTGGCGCAGCCACCGCCTGGAGACGCTGGTGGAAGGCCGGCCCGAGATCCTCATTCACCAGGGCGAAATCTTCCGTGATGTGATGCGCCGGGAGCGCATCACACCGCGTGAGCTGCAGAAAACGCTGCGCCGCAACGGCTGCGAGCGTGTGGCAGACGTGCATTTCGCTATCCTTGAGACAGACGGCACGGTCAGCGTGATCCAGAAGGAGAAGTCCGAGGAAGGGCAGGCAAAGCCGACCATCGACCCGATGTGGCAGGACCCCGCCCGGCCCGATGCCGATATGTCGCTCTGACCCGACACCCGACTGGCGCCCCGACCGGCTCCCCGACTGCTTTCCCGCCACTGCGCCCCTGCGCCCCCGCGCGCCGCCCCCTACCGGAGTTCCCCGTGGCTGTCAGCGTTTTCGATCTGTTCAAGGTAGGTATCGGGCCGTCCAGCTCGCATACCGTGGGGCCGATGCGTGCGGCCCTGATGTTTGCGCATGGGCTTGAGCGGGACGGCCTGCTGCCCCGCGTGGGCAGCGTGCGCGTGGAGCTGTACGGCTCGCTCGGCGCCACCGGCAAGGGCCACGGCACCGACAAGGGCGTGATCCTGGGGCTGATGGGCGATGCGCCCGACACCGTCGACCCGGAAACCATCGAGGCCCGGCTGGCCACGCTGCGCACCCGGCGCACGCTGGCCCTGCTCGGCACGCACGAAGTGCCGTTCGTGGAGCGCGAGCACATCGTGTTCTACCGGCGCGAGGCCATGGCCGAGCATCCCAACGGCATGAAATTCCACGCCTTCGACGCGGATGGCACGCCGCTGCGCGAGGCACGTTATCTGTCCGTGGGCGGCGGCTTCGTGGTCACGGCCGGCGCGCCGAACACCCAGATCCTGGCAGCCGAGCGGCAGTTGCCGCACCCGTTCCGGAGCGGCCGGGCGATGCTGGAGATGGCGCACGCGAGCGGCAAGTCCATCGCCCGGCTCATGATGGAGAACGAACTGACCTGGCGGCCCGAGCAGGAAGTGACCGATGGCCTGCTTCATATCTGGGACGTGATGCAGCAATCCGTGGCGCGCGGCTGTCGCACCGACGGCGAACTGCCGGGGCCGTTCAAGGTGCGGCGGCGTGCGCCCGAGTTGTACCGGGGGCTGACGCTGCACGCCGAGCGGGCGCTCTCCGATCCGCTCTCCGTGATGGACTGGGTCAACCTCTACGCCATCGCCGTCAATGAGGAAAACGCCGCCGGCGGGCGTGTGGTCACGGCGCCGACCAACGGCGCGGCCGGCATCATCCCGTCGGTGCTGCACTACTACGACCGCTTCATCCCCGGCGCCAACCGCGCCGGCGTGGTCGATTTCCTGCTCACCGCGGGCGCCATCGGCCTGCTCTACAAACTCAACGCCTCGATCTCGGGCGCCGAAGTCGGCTGCCAGGGCGAAGTCGGCGTGGCCTGCTCGATGGCCGCCGGCGCGCTGGCGGCGGTGCTCGGCGGCACGCCGGAGCAGGTCGAGAACGCGGCCGAGATCGGCATGGAGCACAACCTCGGCCTGACCTGCGACCCGGTCGGCGGCCTGGTCCAGATCCCCTGCATCGAACGCAACGCCATGGCGTCCGTCAAGGCGGTCAACGCCGCCCGCATGGCCCTGCGCGGCGACGGCACGCACTATGTCTCGCTGGATTCGGTCATCAAGACCATGCGCGAAACCGGCGCCGACATGAAGACCAAATACAAGGAGACGGCGCGCGGCGGGCTGGCGGTGAATATCGTGGAGTGTTGAGCATGCGCCGGCGTATCATGGCGACACCCCCGGTTTGCCAAGAAGAAAACGGCCATGCAGACCTTCCATCAGCTGTTCGACGAGACTTCGTCCACCTTCACCTACCTGCTGATCGACGCCGAGACGCGTGAGGCGCTGTTGATCGATCCGGTGGACCGGCAGTACGCGCGTGACCTGGCGCTGCTGGGTGAGACCGGCGTGCGGCTGGTGTGGATTGTCGAGACCCACGCGCACGCCGACCACATCACCTCCGCCGGGCCACTGGCCCAGCAGACGGGTGCCAACACCGCCGCGCCGTCCGGCTGCGACATCAAGCCCGCGCTGAAACAGCTGATCGACGGTGACACCGTCACCTTCGGCAAGCAGGTGCTGCGTGCGATCCATACCCCCGGGCACACCGCCGGCAGCATGAGCTACCTCTGGGAGGAAGCCACGCCATCCGGCATGGTGCGCCGCATCTTCACCGGCGACGCGCTGCTGATCGACGGCTGCGGCCGCACCGATTTCCAGTCCGGCGACGCCGGCACGCTGTTCGACAGCCTCACCGAGAAGCTCTTCCGCCTGCCCGACGACACGCTGGTCTACCCCGCCCACGACTACAAGGGCCGCACCCAGTCGACCATCGGCCATGAGCGCGCGCACAACAGCCGCGTGGCGGGACGCACGCGCGACGAGTTCATCGTCATGATGCGCAACCTCAACCTGCCCCGCCCCAAGTTGATCGATATCGCCGTGCCGGCGAACCAGCGCCTGGGGCTCGTGACCGGCCGCGATGGGGAAAGCGTGCCCCACGGCATCTGATTTTTCGTTCTTCTACTACCCGGAGTAACAAGCATGGCCGAACACAGTGCCGAGATCACGTGGGAGCGCGGCGACCAGGATTTCGTGGGCAACCGCTACAGCCGCAAGCATGTGCTGCGCTTCGACGGCGGCGCCGAGGTGCCGGGCTCGTCGTCGCCGCACGTGGTGCCGCTGCCGATGTCCGATGCCAGTGCGGTAGACCCCGAGGAAATGCTGATCGCGTCGATTTCGGCCTGCCACATGCTGTGGTTCCTGGCGCTGGCCGCCAAGCAGCGCTTTGTGGTCGATCGCTATGTGGACAAGGCGGTGGGCGAGATGGCCAAGACCGCCGAAGGCCGCATGGCGGTGACCGTGGTGACGCTGCGTCCCGATGTCACATTCTCGGGCGAGCGCCTGCCGACCCGCGCGGACATCGATCACCTGCACCACGCCGCGCACGACGCCTGCTTCATCGCAAATTCGGTGAAATCCGAGATTCGATGTGAGCCGGTGTATCCGCAATGAAGTCCGCCCCTTGATCTTGCAAACGCCTAATACGCGGCACGAAGGAATTCATTTGACTTCGCACCCTGCGCTGCAATACTGAGACCGCACAAGCGGGCACTTGGCCCCGCCGGAGGAGGTACATCATGCATCACAGCAAGCGATGGGGGATGGTGCTCGGCGCCGCAATCGCAGTGGTTGCGGCCGGCGTGCAGGCGCAGTCGAAACCGGTGGCCTATCCGGCCAAGGGCCAGTCCGCGCAGCAGCAGTCCAAGGACGACGGGGAGTGCTATAGCTGGGCCAAACAACAGACCGGGATAGATCCCGCGGTGGTAGCCCAGGCACCGCCGCAACAGCAGGCCCAGGGCGGCCAGCGCGTGCAAGGCGCGGCGCGCGGGGCAGCCGGTGGCGCCGTGGTGGGCGCGATTGCGGGCGATGCCGGCAAGGGTGCGGCGGCCGGTGCCGCGGTCGGGACCATGGCGGGCGGCTCGCGGAATCGCCAGGAACGCCGCAACGTGCAGGCGGCGAACGAACAGAACGCTGCGAGCCAGCAACAGGCGATGGGCAGCTACTGGCAGGCGTGGAAGGCTTGCATGGGTGGCAAGGGGTACACGGTGCAATAAGCGGTTCAGTAAGCAGTTCAGTAAGCGGTGCAGTAACCCCGCCGCCCTGCCATCGGCTTCAGGCTTAGGCTTCCCAACGCTCGCAGGTACGCCGCACGGTTTCGCGCAGGCTGTGCGCATCGGCATCGACGGTGCGCACCCAGTGCGCATCGTTGTCGCGGCTCGAGGCCAGCGCGCGGATATTCTCGAGCGCCTGCAGCGAGCCGAGCGCCTCCGCGTGCGGCACCAGCGCGTCGCAAATCGACAAAATATGATCCGAGATCGGCATCCGCGTCAGTTCGTTCGGATGCACGTACTCGCCCTCCAGCCCGAAGCGGCACGCCTGGAAGCGGTTGAAGGTGTACACCAGGTAATCGTCTTCCTGCGGCATGAACGGCCGTGACAGCAGCAGGTAGCGCGCCAGCGCCTGGATGTACGCCGCGATGTCGCAGGCACGCTCCACGGTCAGCGGGGTGTCCATCACGCGCACCTCGATCGTGCCGAACTCCGGCTTGGGACGGATATCCCAATAGAAGTCCTTCATGCTCTCGATCACGCCCGTGTTGCGCATCTTGTTGAAGTACGCCGTGAAGGCGTCCCACGTCAGCACGTGCGGCGCGCGGCCGCTCATCGGGAACGCCGCCACCGAGTTCAGCCGCGCCGAGGCAAAGCCGGTATCCACCCCCTGCACGTACGGCGACGACGCGGCCAGCGCAATGAAGTGCGGCACGTAGCGGCCGATGGCGTGGAGCAGGAACAGCGACTCGTCCGCGCTCGGGCAGCCGATGTGGACGTGCTGGCCGAACACCGTGAACTGCTTGGCGAGGTAGCCGTACAGCTCGGAAATGTACTGGTAGCGCGGCGAATCGGAGATGGTCCGGTCCGACCATTGCTGGAACGGATGGGTGCCGCCGCCGCAGATGCCCAGGTTCAGCGAGCGGGAGGCACGCGTCATCAGGTCGCGCATGACCGTCAGTTCCTCCAGCGCCTGCGCATAGTCGCGGCAGATGCCGGTACTGATCTCGATCATCGACGGACTGATCTCGGGCTTGATGTCGCCCGCGTGCTGGGCGCCCTTGAGCGCACGCAGCAGGTCCGGCGCAAACGGCGCCAGGTCATAGTCATGACGGTTCACGAGCTGGAGTTCCAGCTCCACGCCAAACGTCAGCGCCTCGGAATGCTTGAACGGTTCGAGCGACATCAGCGCCCTCCTCCATTGTCACGCGCCTCGCCGGCATAGCGCAGCGCCCAGGACGCGATGACCGGCCCCAGCAACTGTTCGATGGCCAGCGCGCACAGGATGATCGATGCCAGCGGCCCGCCGGTGCTCGGGTACAGGCGCGCCACGTCGTTCATCAGCAGGTAGGCCAGCCCCGACATCGGCGCCAGCGCCAGCCCCAGCGCCATGCACTGGCGCAGGCTCAAGCCCGAGAACGATCCGAGCGACACCACGCCGGCCAGCTTCGCCACATGGCGCATCACGACCAGGGCCACCGCCAGCGTGCCACCGACCACCCAGTCATGCGCCGTCAGCGGCAGGCCCAGCGACACCACCATCACGATGATGAGCAGGCTCCCGGCGCTGCCGAAGTGCGCCGGCCACACGTGCGGCTGGCGGTCCTGGTGCTTGAAGACCACGCCGGCCAGCATCAACGTCAGCGGCATGGACAATTTTAGGACGCGCGTCAGCGCCAGCGTGAACAACACCAGCCCCACCAGCACCAGGAAGCTGTAGTGATCGTCCGCAGACATGCGCGCGTACAGCGCGTGCCCGAGCTTGCCGACCACCCACGCCAGCAGGCACGAGCCCACCAGCAGGTAGAGCGGATGCAGCAGCGCCGCGCCGATATTGCCGTATTCGGAATGGAGCCAGCCCGTGGCTACCTGGACGATGGCCGCCGCGTAGATGCTGTTCAGCGCCGCCATGGCCATCAGCCGTTCCGTGACCTGCCCCTCGGCGCGCAGTTCGTTCTTGAGCTGGAGCACGATGGTGGGCGAGGTACTGACCGCGATGCCGCCAGCCAGGATCGCCACGCCCGGCGACGCCCCGAGCCACTGGAGCACCGTGGCGACCAGCCCCCAGGTCAGCAGGCTCTCGGCCGCGCTGGTAAACAATAGCCAGCGGTTGGCGCGCAGCCATGACAGCGACAGCCGGTGGCCGAGTTCGAACAGGGCCAGGGCCAGCGCCATGTCGATCAGCACCCGCGTCTGCAGGATCATGTTGTCGTCGACGATGCTGCGGCCGAGCATGCCGGCGAACAGCCCCACCACCGCGTAGCCGACGATGCGCGGCAGGCCCAGCCAGCGGCGGCAGACCTCTCCGGCCAGGCCCGCGCCAACCAGCGCGAGGCCCACCCAGAACAGGCCGCCCGGCGCCAGCGGCAGGGTCGGGAAAAGTTGGCTCAATCCGTTCATGGCCGACATGGTAACGGAAGCACTTGGGTTGCAGTGTCGGGCTTTGTCCGACCCCCCATGGAAGATGCCGTTAACTCACGGCAACTTCCAAGAAAAAACGCCATCGTCGGCGATGGCGTTTTGTAGGACTTTCAAGAATCAGAATCGGGGACGGTTTTCCGGGACGTTTTCAGCGCCCGGAGCTCCCTCGCACCGCCCCGAAGTTACACACCCCACACCTTCCACTTCGGGCGGGTGGCCTTCAGACTGGCCTCCGCCTTGGCGTACAGCGGGCGGGTGCGGCCCTTGTCCGCGCCGAGGTTACGGGCGCGTTCGAACCAGCCCAGCGCCGTCTCGCGCTGGCCCATGCCCAGCGCCGCCAGCACCGCGTGCAGCCAGGTTTCGGCGTCCCAGTCGGCGCGGGCGGCGAAGGCCAGCTGGAAGTCGGTCAGCGCTTCCGGAAACTGCTCCATCTCCGTCAGCAGCCGGGCCCGCTGGGCGCGCGGCGCGGCCTGGTCGGCCGGATCGCCCTCGGTCAGCGACACCGCCCGCTCGAACAGCGGCAGCGCGCGGGCCGGCTCGGCCAGTTCGTGCCAGATCTGGCCGAAGCGGTTGAACAGCCACGCGTCCTCCACCAGCAGCGAGCGGCGTTGCAGGGCTTCGAGCTCACCCAGGGCGTCGATCTTGTCGTGCTCGTCCATCGCCGCCATGCCCGCCTGCAGCAACGCCGCATAGTGGGCACGGGCGTGCGCCATGGCGTGTGCGCCGGCGGTGCGGGCCTCCACCGGCAGCGCGTCCAGCCGCGCATCCATATGGGTGATGGCGGCGCGTGCGGACTCGGTGGCATCGCGCCCGCCCAGCGCGCGCCAGGCGGCTACCAGCCGGCTGAACGCCCACGTCACATCGGCCGGATTGCGCTCCACCGGATAGCGGTTCAGCACCTCGCCGGCCAGTTCCACCACCTGCTTGTGCTGGCCCGCCGACGCATGGGCATCGAGCAGGTCGATCCAATGGTCGATGAAATCGCTCGCGGCCATGCCCTTGTGATGCAGCGCCACTTTTTCCTCGACATGGGCGGCATCGGCCGGCAGCAGGCGCGCCGTGAGCCGGCACAGCAGCGAGTACAGGTGCGGGTCGGCGTTGCCGCCGTGGCCGTCGGCATCGCCCTCGCCTGTGGAAAAGTAGGCTTCGAAGCGCTCCAGCCCCTTGCGGCAGGTAGCCTCCAGCATCGGCTTCAGGGCCGACTCGGACGCCGGCACCTCGTCGATGAACGCGCCCAGCGCCGTGGCGGCGTGAAAGTAGGCGGCGCCGTCGTCGGCATCGGCAGTCATGGCGAAACCTTGCCAGGCCGGCGGCGTACCCGGCGCTGCGTCGGCAGACTGATGGCGCCAGGTCAGGTCGCGCACCTGCGCCTGCGGGTCGGGCCGCTGACGCAGGTAGGTGGCCAGGTCGTCCAGCGCGCCGGCGCGGTCGCTGCCCAGTCGCAGCGGCGCGCGCAGCCGGCGCGCCTCGGGGTGATCGGGGTGCTCGGCCAGGACGCGCTCGGCCTCCATGCCCGCCATGGCATCGCCGGCTTCCGGCGTCAGGTCGAGCAATTCGGGGGAATCGAGGGCGATGCGGGCCAGGCAGATGCGCATCAGCGGCTCGCCAAGCTGGCTGGCGGCGTCGGCACGGTCCACGTAGTCCTGCACCAGCGGCAGGATATCGGCGGCGCCGAGATCCGGCGCGCGATACAGCAGGTCATGCCAATAGCGGCCCGCGCGGGCGAAATCGTTGAGCCGGAAGGCGACGAAGCCGGCGTAGAAATGGGCGGCCCACTCGCCCGACGCCAGCCCGTTGCGGCGCGCGGCCTCGTGGAGCCACGGCAACGCCTCGGCGTCCTGCCCCTGGCGCATCAGCAGCGTGCCGTAAAGATGGGCGAGCGCACCGCGCGACGCCCAGCGGTGCACCGGCGCCAGCGGCAGCTCGGGCAGACGGGCCATGGCGGCCTCCAGCGCGGCCAGCGCGCCAGGCACATCGCCCTGATCCGCATGCAGTTGCGCCTGCAGCGCGGCGTAGTCGACCACTTCGGGGTGGGCCTCGCAAAGCTGGTCGGCGATCTGTAGCGCCTCGGCGTGGCGCCCGGCATTGGCTAGCGCAATCGCGTGCTCATAACTGACTTCCTGCACGGACGGCTCCTATGGAAAAAGTATGCAAAAGCGCGATTATGCGCCAACGCCGGGAAAGACCATGGGAAGAACAGCGGGGGAAACCCATCCGCATTGGCATAAAAAACGCCACCCCGGGGGGTGGCGTGAGTCCCGCGGGCGCGCCGGCCGGAGGAAAGCCAGCCGGCGGCCCTGTGTCTTGCGCAGTCAGGGCTTACTTGCCGCCCACCGTTTCCAGCACGGTCCACTTGCCGTCCACGACCTTGTAAACGGTAATGCCGCCGTCCTTCAGGTCACCGCGGGCGTCATAGGCCAGCGTCTTGGTGGTCACGCCCTGCATGTTGGTCGCGGCCAGTACCGGCAGGTAACGCGCCGGGTCAGCCGAGCCGGCCTTGATCATCGCCGTCATCATGGCGGTGGCGCCGTCATAGGCGTACGGCGAGTAGGTCTGCACCTTGCCGCCGAAGCGCTTTTCGTACTTCTTCTCGTACGCGGCGCCGCCCGGCATCTGGTCCAGCGGCAGGCCGGCCAGCGACACCACCGTGCCATCGGCCGCCGAGCCGGCCAGCTTCAGGAAGTTGTCGGTCTTCGACATTTCGCCCGACACCAGCGGCGCCTTCAGGCCCAGTTCCTTGACCTGCTTGGCCATCGGGGCCGATTGGGTCTCGGCGCCGCCGTAGAAGATCACGTCCGGGTTGCTGCGCTTCAGGTTGGTCAGCACGGCCTTGAAGTCCACCGCCTTGTCGTTGGTGAACTCGCGGCGCACGATCTTGCCGCCGGCGGCCTTGGCGGCCTTCTCGAACTCGTCAGCCAGACCCTGGCCGTAGGCGGTGCGGTCATCGACGATGGCGATGTTCTTGGCACCCAGCTTCTTCACCACGAAGGCGCCGATCACCGAACCCTGCTGGGTATCGGACGTCATCATGCGGAACGTGGTCTTGAAGCCCTGGCGCGTGTACTCGGGGGCCGTGGCCATGGCGATCTGGGGAATGCCGGCGCGGTTGTAGACCATCGACGCCGGGATGCTGGTGCCCGAATTGAAGTGGCCGAGCATGCCCTGGATGCCCGAGTCCACCAGCTTCTGGGCCACCACGGAACCCGTCTTCGGATCTGCCTGGTCATCTTCCGAGACCAGCACGAACTTGACATCCTTGCCGCCGATCTTCGGCTTGGTGGCGTTCATGTCCTCGATGGCGAGGACCACGCCGTTCTGCATGTCCTTGCCGTACTGCGCCTGGCCGCCGGTCATCGGGGCGGCGAAGCCCAGCTTGATTTCCTGCGCCTGCGCGAAGGCAGCCTGCGCGGCGGTCAGGCCTGCAACGGCCATGGCAACGGTCATGGCCGTTTTTTGGAATGTCGAGCTCATCAGTTCTCCTTGGGTCCCATAGGGTGCTTAGGGTGCCGTGTTGTGGCTGCGCGGCCGGCCTCCGGCGCGCATCGCGGACCGGCGTTGGCAGCACCGCTCCGTTCCTCGGTTGCGCGGCGGGGTCGGGATCACCGGCCCCCACCGCACGCATCGACAACCGATCAACTAAGGACTTGCTTAATACTTAGCCGATCGTCATCAGACTTGCATTGCCGCCCGCTGCCGCCGTGTTGACGGACAGCGAACGCTCGATCAACAAACGCTCCAGCGCGACATTCGGTTCACCGTGAGCCAACCCCTGCACGCCGACGATGGGACCGGGCCGCTGGGCCACCTGTTCGCAGACGGTACGCAGCTGGTCGGAATCGCCGTGGTGCAGCACCGCGTCGAAAGCGGCGTCCGCGGCCTGCGCATCTTGCCAGTTGGCGGCCAGGCGGACGCGCGATTGTACTGCCTGGGGCAGGCGCGACAGCAAGCCCTTGTTTGCAGTGGTGTCTGGCCACAACGCCTGGGCGCCCACGGCCAGTACGGCGGCCAGTTGGGTGAGCAGGTCCGCCTCGTGCTGGGCCAGGCACAGCACCCGCTCGCGCGGCAGCAGCGAGTAGGTGTTGCGCTCGCCGGTGGGGCCGGGCAGCGTCACGGCCAGCCCGGACGGGCTCGCCTCGGCAAAGCGGTCGCAGGCGGCGGCCAGTTCGGGCTGCTGGCCCTGCGCCCACGCCTTCAGCGCGGCCAGGCCGGACGAAACCGGCGCAACCTGCGCCCCGCCGTTGGTATCGGCGCTACGCACGGTGCGGGCCACGGCGTCCTGCGGGCACACCGACAGCAGGCGGTGCAGGTAGAGCGGGCCGCCCGCCTTGGGGCCGGTGCCGGACAGGCCCTCGCCACCAAACGGCTGCACGCCGACCACTGCACCAACAATGTTGCGATTCACATACAGGTTACCCACATGGGCACGATCCACGATGCGGGCGATGGTTTCGTCGATCCGCGTATGGATGCCCAGCGTCAGGCCATAGCCGGTGCCGTTGATCTGGTCGATCATCGTGTCGAGCGCGGCACGCGGGTAGCGCACCACGTGCAGCACCGGGCCGAAGACCTCGCGTTGCAACTCATCAAGGCTCTCCAGCTCGATCAGCGTGGGCGGCACGAAGGTGCCGTGGCGGCAGGCGGCAGACTGCGCGGCACCCGGATCGGCCTGATGCACGCGGCGGCCCTTGGCGCGCATCGCCTCGATATGGCGGACGATGCCGGTACGCGCTTCGTCGTCGATCACGGGGCCGACGTCGGTCGAGAGGCGGTCCGGGTTGGCCAGCGTCAGCTCGCCCATGGCGCCCTTGAGCATTTCCAGGATGCGGTCGGCCACGTCTTCCTGCAGGCACAGCACGCGCAGCGCGGAGCAGCGCTGGCCGGCCGAGTCGAAGGCGGAGGACACCACGTCCGCCACCACCTGCTCGGCCAGCGCGGACGAATCCACGATCATCGCGTTCTGGCCGCCGGTTTCGGCGATCAGCGGGATCGGACGGCCGGCGGCGTCCAGACGGCCAGCCACGTTGCGTTGCAGCAGGCGCGCCACCTCGGTGGAGCCGGTGAACATCACGCCCTTGACGCGGGCATCGCCCACCAGCATGGCGCCGACGGTCTCGCCGCGGCCCGGCAGCAGTTGCACGGCACCAGCCGGCACGCCGGCCTCGCGCAGCAGGCGCACGGCCTGGGCGGCGATCAGCGGGGTCTGCTCGGCCGGCTTGGCCAGCACCGGGTTGCCAGCGGCCAGCGCGGCAGCCACCTGGCCGGCGAAGATCGCCAGCGGGAAGTTCCACGGGCTGATGCAGACCACCGGGCCCAGCGGGCGATGGGTATCGTTCGAGAAGCCCTCCCGCACCTGCACCGCGTAGTAGCGCAGGAAGTCCACGGCCTCGCGCACTTCGGCAATCGCGTTCGAGAAGGTCTTGCCGGCCTCGCGCATGATGGTGCCCATCAGCGACTGCATCTGGGCTTCCATCAGGTCTGCGGCGCGCTCCAGGGCGGCGGCGCGCACCTCGGGCGGCGTGGCCTGCCAGATCGGCGCCACGTTGACGGCGGCGGCCAGCGCGGCCTCGATCTCGTCCGGCGTGGCTTCGCTGACGTGGCCCACCACGTCGCGGTGGTCGGCCGGGTTCAGCACCGGGGCGAACACGGCGTCGGCGCGGGGTACATCGCCGCCCAGCAGCGGCTCGGCGCGCACGGTCTCGCTGGTGCCGGCCAGCAGTGCCGACGACAGCGACGCCAGCCGGTGCTCGTTCGACAGATCGATACCGATCGAATTGGCGCGCGACTTGCCATACAGCGCACGCGGATGCGGGATGCGCGGGTGCGGCAGGCCGAGCGTGCCTTCGGTCTTGTGCATCTGCTCGACCACGGCCACCGGGTCGCCCACCAGCTCGTCGAGGGCGATGGTGTCGTCGGCAATCCGGTTCACGAACGACGTATTTGCGCCATTTTCGAGCAGACGGCGGACCAGATAGGCCAGCAGCGTTTCATGCGTGCCCACCGGCGCGTAGATCCGGCAAGGCCGGTTGAACTTGCCCTCGGCAAGGGGGCCCACCACCTGGTCGTACAGCGGCTCGCCCATGCCGTGCAGGCACTGGAACTCGTACTGGCCGGGGTAGTAGTTCTGGCCGGCGATCTGGTAGATCGCCGAAAGCGTGTGCGCGTTGTGCGTGGCGAACTGGGGATAAATCGCATCGGGCACGGACAGCAGCTTGCGCGCGCAGGCGATGTACGACACATCGGTGTACACCTTGCGCGTGTAGACCGGATAGCCCTCCAGGCCATCCACCTGCCCGCGCTTGATCTCGCTATCCCAATAGGCGCCCTTGACCAGGCGGATCATCAGGCGGTGCCGGCTGCGGCGCGCGAGGTCGATCACATAGTCGATCACGAACGGGCAGCGCTTCTGGTAACCCTGCACCACGAAGCCGATGCCGTTCCAGCCGGCGAGGTCGGGTTCGAAGCAGAGGCGTTCGAGGAGGTCGAGCGAGATTTCGAGGCGGTCGGCCTCTTCCGCATCGATATTGATGCCGATGTCGTACTGGCGCGCCAGCATCGTCAGGGACTTCAGGCGGCCGTAGAGCTCCGAGATCACGCGCTCGTGCTGGGCGCGGCTGTAGCGCGGATGCAGCGCGGACAGCTTGATCGAGATGCCCGGGCCCTCGTAGATGCCCCGGCCGCGCGAAGCCTGGCCGATGGCGTGGATTGCCTGCTCGTAGGAGGCCAGGTAGCGCTGGGCGTCGGCCTCGGTCATGGCGGCTTCGCCGAGCATGTCGTACGAGTAGCGGAAGCCTTCGGCCTCGTATTTCCGGGCGTTGGCGAGCGCCTCGGAGATGGTCTCGCCGGTGACGAACTGCTCGCCCATCAGGCGCATGGCCATGTCCACGCCCTTGCGGATCAGCGGCTCGCCGCCCTTGCCGATGATGCGCGTCAGCGCCTTCGACAGCCCGGACTCGGTATGCGTGGCCACCAGCTTGCCGGTCAGCAGCAGGCCCCAGGTGGCGGCGTTGACGAACAGCGACGGGCTCTGGCCCAGGTGCGACTGCCAGTTGGCGCCGCTGATCTTGTCGCGGATCAGTGCGTCGCGCGTGGCCTTGTCGGGAATGCGCAGCAGCGCTTCGGCCAGACACATCAGCGCCACGCCTTCCTGCGACGACAGCGAAAACTCCTGGATCAGGCCCTGCACCAGCCCTTCGCGGCCGGTGCCGACCTTCTGCTCGCGCAGGCGCTGGGCCAGCGTCTTGGCCATCTTGATCGCGGCATCGGCCTGTTGCTGCGGCAGGCGGGCCTGCTCCAGCAGCACGGGTACGCAATCGGTTTCCGGGCGACGATAGGCCGAAGTAATCGCAGCGCGCAGCACGGACTGCGGCTGGATGCTCTGGGCGAATTCGAGGAAGGGCTGTGGGGCGGCATCGCCCGGTTGCACCTCGGTATCACCGCCGTCGGCGTCCGCGCCGGCGCTGAACCCGCCTTCGTGCGGCAGATGGCCGCACTCGACCTGCTCCAGATACGTGAAGATCGCCTGCTTGATCAGCCAGTGCGGGGTGCGGTCGATCGATTGGGCAACGCGTTTGAGGCGGTCGCGCGAGGCGTCGTCCAGCTTGACGCCGAGGGTGGTGGTGGCCATGCGAGCAGTTCTCCGAAAAGCGGGGGGAAGCGGCCACGCGGTCCGCGCGCGGTGCGCACGCGAGCCCCGGCCGCTTCAGGGCTGCCGCGATATTACTCTCGGAAAAACTGTAGGTGCAACCTAGTGCAACCCCTTAGCCTGCCAAGCGATGCGCCGGTTGCACCACTACAACGCTTCGCATCCTGTTCAGATCCGCAGCGGGTCGATCTCCAACTGCCAGCGCACCCCCTTCACGGCGCTGCCGACCTCGCCAAATGTTTGTACCCACTCGCTCACAAACCGTTGCAGCACCGGGCGTGCGCTCGCTTCTACCAGCATCTGCGCACGCTCCTTGTTGAAGATACGCACCATCGACATCGGCACCGGGTCGTGGAGTTGCACCTCCGGCGCCAGGGCGCAGGCATCGGCCCGCTCACGCGCGGCCTGGAGGAAGGCCAGCGCTCGTTCGAGCTGGCCATGCTCGGCCGTGACCAGCACTTGATAGGCGAACGGCGGCAGGCTGGCCTGACGGCGCTCGCGCAACTGGCTGGCGGCAAATCCATCATAGTCATGCCGGACCAGCGCCTGCAACGCCGGGGCGTCCGGGTAGCGGGTCTGGATGAGAACTTCGCCCGGCAACCCGGCGCGCCCCGCGCGGCCGGACACCTGCATCAGCGACGCGAACAGGTGCTCGGCGGCGCGGAAGTCGTGGCTGAACATCGCGGCGTCCGGGTGGACGATGCCGACCAGCGTCACGCGCTGGAAGTCATGGCCCTTGGCTACCATCTGCGTGCCCACCAGGATGTCGACCTCGCCCGCGTGGACTTCATCGAACATGGCCTGCGCGGTGCCCTTGCGGCGCGTGGAGTCGGCGTCGATCCGGGCGATGCGGGCGTCCGGAAAACGCGTGGCGAGGGCCTCCTCGATGCGCTGCGTCCCGCGCCCAAGTGGCGCGATATCGACATTTCCGCAGTCGGGGCAGTGATGCGGCACCGGCGATTCCAGGCCGCAGTGATGGCAACGCAGCCGGCGCTCCGGCCGATGCAGCACCAGGTACGCCGAGCAGCGCGGGCATCCGGAGAGCCAGCCGCAGCTGTCGCAGGCCAGCACCGGCGCATAGCCACGCCGGTTCAGGAACAGCAGGCTTTGCTGGCCGCGCTCCAGCCGTTGCTGGATGGCGTCCAGCAACGGCACGGAGAGCCCTTCGAACAGATGGCGCTGGCGCTGCCGCTCGTGATTCAGGTCGATCAGCCGCACAGTGGGCAGCGCGGCGTCCGCCTGGGCGCGCTCGCGCAGCACGATCTTGCGGTAGGCGCCCTGCTCCGCGCGGTGCCAGGTCTCCATGGAGGGCGTGGCGGAGCCCAGCACGATGCCGATCTTCAACTGGTTGGCGCGCCAGACGGCCAGGTCGCGCGCCGAGTAGCGCAGCCCTTCCTGCTGCTTGTATGACGTATCGTGCTCTTCATCGACGACGATCAGCCGCAAGTGCGGCATCGACGCCAGCACGGCCATCCGCGTACCCAGCACGATGCGCGCCTCACCGCGATGGGCGGCGAGCCATTGCAGACTGCGCTCCTGATCGGCCAGCCCGCTGTGGAGCACGGCCAGCGGCTCATGCGGGAAGCGGGCGGCAATGCGGGCCTGGAGCTGCGGCGTGAGATTGATCTCAGGCACGAGCATCAGGATCTGCGCGGCGGGGTCGGCGGCCAGCAGGCTCGCCATGGCGTGCAGGTAGACCTCGGTCTTGCCGCTGCCGGTGACGCCATGCAGCAGGAACGGCGCGAAGCCTTCGGCGCCGGCGATGGCGTCCACGGCCTGCCGCTGTTCGTCGTGGAGGGGCGGCGCGACAGAGGGTGACTGGTCCGGCGCAATATCGAGCAGCCTGCGGGCAGCAATCGACGATTCGATCCAGCCGGCCGCCTCCCATTCGGCCAGCCGGGCGGGAGCGGCGGTGCAGAGCGCGCGGGCGTCGGCCAGCCCGATCCATTCCGGCGTTCCAGCCAGTGCGGCGGCCAGCGCGTGGGCGGTGCGGGCGCGCGAGGGTACAGCGGCTAACAAGGCGTCGCCCTGCCCGTCGCGTACCCGGTACTGCGTGCTTTGAGCGCGTTGGCCGAGGCGGTCCCACGTCTCGGCCTCGCGCAGCGAGGGCGGCAGCGCGGGCAGCATGACCTCGCCCAGCCGGCGGTGGTAGTAGCGCGCCGCAAAACGGGCCAGCGCCATCCATTCGGCGTTCAGTGGGGGCATCCAGCCGATATGGCGCTCCACCGGGCGCAGGCGGTCAGCGGGGACATCGCTGCCGTCGGCCATCTCCACGGCCACGCCGACCATGCTGCGTCGGCCAAATGGCACGACTACGAGGTCACCGGGGGCCACGCCGTGTGCGGCCACGTAGTCGAAGCAATCGTCAGCCGGGGTATCGAGCGCCACGCGCACGATTGGCGCCGGCGTCGGGGTGGGCTCCGGGGCGGCTTTCAATGTCTGTGATGTTTGCACGACGTCCAGTGCCGAGGGGGTCATCGACGAACCCCCGACTGGTGCAGTCCAAATGCGCAACCGTTGTGCATGCGACGCATGGTCGACACCATGAGAAAAGTCTGTGTGCGGCGCAACATCAACTTAAAGTAAAACTTCAAATGTGACCCTAAGTCGATGATCCATGGATGGTTTTCCACCTCCCCCGGAGTGCCTGTGGATAACTTTGTTGAAAAGTCGCGCCAACTTCCCCGGAAGGCGCTTAAATCCACGGTTCCATCGCTGCCGGCGGCTCGCTTGAAGAAGATTCAAAGCCTTATGAATCAAGGACTTGCGAAGATCCCCCAACTGAGTTAAGGGGTAACCCGCTCGTGCACTGCCGCAAACCTATCAGTGTGCATAAGTCAAGCCTTGACAACGACCCATCGGCACCTTTTTGGAGACAAATCAAAAAATAGTTTACTTGACAGCCCTTGGCGTGAGCCTCCCCGTGCACAAGGCCGGCGCACGGACCCGCGTCGCTGCGACGCGGGGTATTTCAAACGGCCGACAGACTGTGTTACCGCGCGCCGCGCAGGGCGCGACTGTAACGATGCACTTCGTCCACCAGCACGGAAACGCTCTCGGGCGGCGTGAACTGCGAGATGCCATGGCCGAGGTTGAACACGTGCCCGTCACTGCCGCCACCGGCGGCGTAGGCGTCGAGAACGCCACGCACCTGTTCACGGATAGCCGCTTCGGGCGCGAACAGCACGGTCGGATCGATATTCCCCTGCAAGGCCACCTGCCCGCCCGCGCGGCGACGGGCCTGGGCGAGGTTCACGGTCCAGTCGAGGCCGATGGCATCGGGACCGATCTCGGCGATCTGCTCGAGCCAGTGGCCGCCGCCCTTCGTAAAGACAATCGCCGGAATCTGCTGGCCCTCGTGCTCGCGCTTGAGGCCGGCCAGCACGCGCCGCATGTACTCGAGCGAGAAACGCTGGTACATGCCATCGGCCAGCGCGCCGCCCCAGGTATCGAACACCATGACGGCCTGCGCGCCCGCCTCGATCTGGGCGTTCAGGTAGGCGGACACGGCCTGCGCGTTGATGTCGAGGATGCGATGCATCAGGTCCGGGCGGCCGTACATCATCGCCTTGACCGTGCGGAAGTCGTCCGAACCGCCGCCTTCGACCATGTAGCAGGCCAGCGTCCACGGGCTGCCCGAGAAGCCGATCAGCGGCACGCGCTGGCGGCCGTCCTGGATCAGCGCGCGGCGGATCTCGCTTACGGCGTCGAAAACGTATTGCAGGGACGCCATGTCCGGCACGGCGAGCCTGGCCACATCGCCTTCGGTGCGCAGCGGGTGTGCGAAGCGCGGGCCTTCGCCTTGGGCGAACGACAGGCCGAGGCCCATCGCGTCGGGCACGGTGAGGATGTCCGAGAACAGGATTGCGGCGTCGAGCGGATAGCGGTCGAGCGGCTGAAGCGTCACTTCCGTTGCGTAGGCCGGATTCTTCGCCAGCCCGAGGAAGCTGCCCGCGCGAGCGCGCGTGGCATTGTATTCGGGCAGGTAGCGGCCCGCCTGGCGCATCAGCCACAGCGGCGTGTACTCAGTGGGTTGCCGGCGCAGCGCGCGCAGGAAGGTATCGTTCTGCAATGCGGTCATGGTCATCCTCTCAAGACCGCCATTCTAAGGGATGGCCGCCGCCGCACGCTGTTCGGGAAAGATGTCACGCATCGTCGAAGATGCCGACGAAGGCCTGCGCGGCACGGCGCATCCACTCGCGGGCGCGCGGCGCGTCCGGTTGCAGGCGGGCGAAGCCGTGGGTCATGCCGCTGGCCTCGATCGTGACGACCATGGCGTCGTGGCGCACGAGGAAATCCGCGTAGGCAAGGCCGTCATCGCGCAATACGTCGTTGGCGGCCACCAGCACCACGCTGGCCGGCGGCAGCCGCGACGGCGCGGTGGCCATCAAATGGATGCGTGGGTCAGTGGTCTCGGGGCCACGGGTCAGGGCGTCGGCGCCGATGAACTGGGTCCAGAACCAGGCCATCTCGTCACGCGTCAGGCCAGGGCCATCGGCGAAGGCGCGGTAGCTCTCCGTGGTCAGCAGCGGCGCGGTAACCGGATAGATCAGCAGCTGCGCGTTGACGACTGGCGCGCCAGCGGTGGCATTGACCTCGCGGGCGGCCAAGGCGGCGAGGTGTCCACCCGCGCTGTCGCCGGCCACGGCGAGGAAGTCGGGGTCGACGTCGAGCGCTTCGCGCATCGTCGCCAGCGCGCGGACGGCGTTGATGGCGTCATCGCACGGTGCGGGAAAAGCGTGTTCTGGCGCGAGCCGATAGTCGACACTGGCCACCGCGCAGCCCGTGTCTTCGGCCAGCAAGGCGGCCACTGTGTTGTGAGTGCGCGGCGAGCCGACCACCCAGCCACCGCCGTGAAAATAGACGATCAGGCGCGGGCGGGGCACATCGACAGGACGGAACAGGCGCACGGGCAGCGGTGCCGCACCTGTCTCGAGCGCGATGTCGGTGACGCCCATCCCCGCTGGGTCATCGATCAATGACTGCGCGGCCACCTCGTCGAAGCGGGCGCGGCGTGCGGACGCATCAACGGGTACGGGCTGGCCGGCGTACTGCTCGGCCATGCGTTGGTAATAGGCGAGAATCTGGGGATCGATGGCCATGGCGCGTCGTGGAAAATCTAAACTGGCGCCAGTGTAATCGCCCGTCGGGCGGGCGGCGAAGGAAACAAAGCGGCGAAGGGTGCGCTTGAACCGTATCGAATCGTAACGCTAGAGGCGCTAGCGAACACAGTTTTAAAGCGGGAGTTTTCTTTATCCCCAAAAAGTGGGGCATACGGATTATGTATTCGCAGAAAACCTAATGCATTCAGTAGCCTAGCACTTAAATGTCTTAACATTGGCTTGCCGGAGCCACATCGATCTGTGTGCAGATTGCGCCTCGAACGGCGCATAAAAGCGGCTAAAACGCCGGATTTTTACTCGCCGGGCTTTCAACTACTTGCAAAACGATACATTTTGTTACTGCCATCCCCAGAAGTTTCCCCCACAATGCATTGACACACCGAACGCTGGTGTGAAGTGTCCCCACCCGTAAAGCATTGAAAAATAAGGGGATGCGGAAGAAAGCCTGAAAGAGTTTGCTTGGCAGTATCCCGATTTTCCGGACCAGCAAGTCAGAACTTGCCGATCCGGAGCACCAGGAAAGACCGATCGGCGCGTGGCTTGAGTTTCCCCGGATGTGATGTCGGGGGCTCGCCAAGAGATGCGGAGAGAAGACTCCGATGCGCTCGTGAGTAAATCCTGGACCGAACCCGTTCCTTCGAATTGACCCCTCGAAGGGATTTTCCCGTCCGCGCGGAGCCTCCCCGGCCCGCGCGCTTTTTTTTGTGGTCCAGGCAAGAAAATATAGCGCCCGCCGAACAAAAAAGGCAGCCACATGGCTGCCTTTTTCCATGGCGCACCGAAAAAACAACAGGTGCGCCAGTCCTACTTAACTGCTTACTTCTTACGACGCAGACGGGCGATGGCTGCCAGCTGCGCAGCGGCCACGGCCAGCTCGCTCTGCGCGCGCGCCAGATCCAGGTCGCTGCCCTGGTTCTGCATCAGTTCCTCGGCCGCACGCTTGGCGTCCCGCGCCTTGGCCTCGTCCAGGTCGCTACCGCGGATGGCGGTATCGGCCAGCACGGTCACGTGCTTCGGCTGGACTTCGAGAATGCCGCCGGCAACGAACACGAACTCTTCGCTACCGTCTTCCTTCTCGATGCGCACCGCACCCGGCTGGATGCGGGTGATCAGCGGCGTGTGGCCCGGCAGGATACCCAGTTCACCCGTCTCGCCCGGCAACGCCACGAACTTCGCCTGACCGGAGAAGATCGACGCTTCCGCGCTGACGACGTCTACAAGAATGGTTGCCATATCAGATCCTTTCTCCTGAAAGCGTTAGCTTCCCGATACCAGGAAGCAAGTTTTCGCCTCCACGCGGGCCGCGGCAGTCGCCACGGTGCATGAAGGCGAAACACACCGCTTACTGGAGCTTCTTGGCCTTCTCGAAGGCTTCGTCGATCGAACCGACCATGTAGAACGCCTGCTCGGGCAGGTGATCGCACTCGCCATCCACCAGCATCTTGAAACCACGGATGGTTTCCTTCAGCGGCACGTACTTGCCCGGCGAACCCGTGAACACTTCGGCCACGTGGAACGGCTGCGACAGGAAACGCTGGATCTTACGGGCGCGGGACACGGCCAGCTTGTCTTCCGGCGACAGTTCGTCCATGCCCAGAATCGCGATGATGTCGCGCAGTTCCTTGTAGCGCTGCAGGGTCTGCTGCACGCGGCGGGCCACTTCGTAGTGTTCCGTACCGACGACTTGCGGATCCAGCTGGCGCGACGTGGAGTCGAGCGGGTCAACGGCCGGGTAGATACCCAGCGCGGCGATGTCACGCGACAGCACCACGGTCGAGTCCAAGTGCAGGAAGGTCGTGGCGGGCGACGGGTCGGTCAAGTCATCCGCAGGCACGTACACGGCCTGGATCGACGTGATCGAGCCAGTCTTGGTCGACGTGATGCGCTCCTGCAGCTTGCCCATTTCCTCGGCCAGCGTCGGCTGGTAGCCCACGGCGGAAGGCATACGGCCCAGCAGTGCGGACACTTCGGTACCGGCCAGCGTGTAGCGGTAGATGTTGTCCACGAAGAACAGGATGTCGCGGCCTTCGTCACGGAAGCGCTCGGCCATGGTCAGGCCGGTCAGCGCCACGCGCAGACGGTTGCCCGGCGGCTCGTTCATCTGGCCGAACACCATGGCCACCTTGTCGAGCACGTTCGAGTCCTTCATTTCGTGGTAGAAGTCGTTCCCTTCACGGGTACGCTCGCCCACGCCGGCGAACACCGACAAACCGCTGTGCTGCTTGGCGATGTTGTTGATGAGCTCCATCATGTTCACGGTCTTGCCCACGCCGGCGCCACCGAACAGGCCCACCTTGCCGCCCTTTGCGAACGGGCAGACCAGGTCGATCACCTTGATGCCGGTTTCCAGCAGGTCCACCGACGGCGACAGTTCGTCGAACCTCGGGGCCTTCTGGTGGATGCCGCGCAGCTCGTCAGCCTGGATCGGGCCGGCTTCGTCGATGGGACGACCCAGCACGTCCATGATGCGGCCCAGCGTACCGTGGCCAACCGGCACGGAGATGGGGGCGCCGGTGCTCTTGACCGGCATGCCGCGGCGCAGGCCGTCGGACGAACCCAGGGCAATGGTACGCACCACGCCGTCGCCCAGCTGCTGCTGCACTTCGAAGGTCAGGCCCTTCTCGGCAAACGACGAGTCGCCGGATTCTTCCAGCACGAGCGCGTCGTACACCTTCGGCATTGCGTCGCGCGGGAACTCGATGTCCACCACGGCGCCAATGCACTGCACAATATTTCCGATACTCATTTCGTATCTCCGATAGCTTGAATACTTGACGCCTTAGACCGCAGCGGCACCGCTGACGATTTCCGACAGTTCCTTGGTGATCGCTGCCTGACGGGTCTTGTTGTAGACCAGTTGCAGTTCGCCGATCACGTTCTTGGCGTTGTCGGAAGCAGCCTTCATGGCCACCATGCGCGCCGATTGCTCGGACGCCATGTTCTCGGCCACGGCCTGGTACACCAGCGCTTCGACATAGCGGACGAGCAGCTCTTCCACTACGGTCTGGGCGTCAGGCTCGTAGATGTAATCCCACGAGTAGGCACGCTTTTCGTCTTCGGTCTGGCTGAGCTTGTCGGCTGCCAGCGGCAGCAGTTGCTCGACCATCGGCTCCTGCTTCATCGTATTGATGAACTTGGTGTACGCCAGGTACACCACGTCGACCTCGCCATTGGCGAATGCGTCGAGCTGGACCTTGATCGCGCCGATGAGCTTTTCCAGATGCGGGGTGTCACCGAGGTGCACCACATGCGAGACCACCTTGGCGCCAATGCGGCCCAGGAACTGCATGCCCTTGGTACCGATCGCGGTCGCTTGCACGTCCACGTTGCGGCCCTGCAGGGTCTTCAGTTCGTTGGTCACCGCGCGCAGCACGTTCGTGTTCATGCCGCCGCACAGGCCCTTGTCCGTCGTCACCACGATCAAGCCGGCGCGCTTCACATCGCGGGCCTGCATGAACGGATGCTTGAACTCGGGGTTGGCCGTAGCCAGGTGCGCCGCGATATTCCGCACTTTCTCGGCGTAGGGGCGGGCATTCCGCATCCGTTCCTGCGCCTTGCGCATCTTGGACGCGGCGACCATCTCCATCGCCTTGGTGATCTTGCGCGTGTTCTGCACGCTCTTGATCTTGGTTCGAATCTCTTTCGTTCCGGCCATATCTTCCTCTCCATTCGATTCGCGCCGCGCTGCCGTTGCTCCCGGCGCGCGGCGCGATCCGTGGAATTACGCGGTTAGAACGCGGCGGACTTCCTGAAATCCTCGATCGCGGCACGCAGAGCGGCCTCGTCGTCCTTCGACAGATCCTTGGTATCTTCGATGCGGTTGACGAGATCGGCGAACTTGGTCTTCAGGTGGTCGTGGAGGCCCTTCTCGAACGGCAGGATGTCCTTCACGTCCACGTTGTCCAGGAAGCCGTTGTTCGCGGCGTACAGCGACGCGGCCAGTTGCCACACCTGCAGCGGCTGGTACTGCGGCTGCTTCAGCAGTTCCGTCACGCGGCGACCGCGCTCCAGCTGCTTGCGGGTGGCATCGTCCAGGTCCGAGGCGAACTGCGCGAACGCAGCCAGTTCACGGTACTGGGCCAGGTCGGTACGGATACCGCCGGACAGCTTCTTGATGACCTTGGTCTGGGCAGCACCACCCACGCGCGACACCGAGATACCGGCGTTGATAGCGGGGCGGATACCGGCGTTGAACAGGTCGGTTTCCAGGAAGATCTGGCCGTCGGTGATCGAGATCACGTTGGTCGGCACGAATGCGGACACGTCACCCGCCTGCGTTTCGATCACGGGCAGCGCGGTCAGCGAACCGGTCTTGCCGGTCACGGCGCCCTTGGTGAACTTCGACACGTAGTCTTCGTTCACGCGGGCAGCACGCTCGAGCAGACGCGAGTGCAGGTAGAACACGTCGCCGGGGTAGGCTTCGCGGCCCGGCGGGCGGCGCAGCAGCAGCGACACCTGGCGGTAGGCCCAGGCTTGCTTGGTCAGGTCGTCATAGACGATCAGCGCGTCTTCGCCGCGGTCGCGGAAGTACTCGCCCATCGTGCAGCCGGCGTAGGCGGCCAGGTACTGCATGGCGGCCGAGTCCGAAGCGGCAGCGGCCACGACGACGGTGTATTCCATCGCGCCGTGCTCTTCCAGCTTGCGCACCACGTTGGCGATCGTCGAAGCCTTCTGGCCGATTGCCACGTACACGCAGAAGACGCCCTTGCCCTTCTGGTTGATGATGGCGTCGACAGCCACGGCGGTCTTGCCGGTCTGGCGGTCGCCAATGATCAGCTCACGCTGGCCACGGCCGATCGGCACCATCGCGTCGATCGACTTCAGGCCGGTCTGCACCGGCTGGCTCACCGACTGACGCGCGATCACGCCCGGGGCCACCTTCTCGATCACGTCCGATTCCTTGGCGTTGATCGGGCCCTTGCCGTCGATCGGCTGGCCCAGCGTGTTCACCACGCGGCCCAGCAGTTCGCGACCCACCGGCACTTCCAGAATGCGGCCGGTGCACTTCACCGTGTCGCCTTCGGAAATGTGTTCGTAGTCACCCAGCACCACGGCGCCCACGGAGTCACGCTCCAGGTTCAGCGCCAGGCCAAAGGTGTTGCCGGGGAATTCCAGCATCTCGCCCTGCATCACGCCGGACAGGCCGTGCACGCGGCAGATACCATCGGTCACGGAGATCACCGTGCCGGTGTTGCGCACTTCAGCGTCGGCGCCAAGACCCGAGATGCGGGACTTGATCAGCTCGCTGATTTCTGAGGGGTTCAGTTGCATCACAATGCTCCTAATTCTTCAATCCGTCGGCCGTTGCGGTCAGGCGGTCAGCGCGGCTTGCATGGCAGCCAGGCGCGCGCGCACGGAGGTGTCGAGCACTTCGTCGCCGACCTTGACGCTCACGCCGCCGATCAGGGACGGGTCCACCGCCACCTGTGCGTACAGCTTGCGGCCGAACTTGCGTTCGAGTGCGGCGACCAGTTCGTTGACTTGCGAGGCCTCCAGCGGGAAAGCGCTGGTGATCTCGACGTCGGACGACCCCTCGCGGGCGTTCTTGAGCGCATGGAACTGTTCGGCGATTTCCGGCAGCACCGTCAGGCGGTTGTTCTCCGCCAGCAGGTTCACGAAGCGGCGTGCCTCGTCGTTGACCGGGCTCTTCAGCACCGACAGGAACACTTCCGCCAGCTTCTGGGCGGAAACGTTCGGATCGTCGGCAAGCGCCTTCATGTCGGGATTGGCGGCAACCTGCCCCATCTCCGACACCAGTTCGGACCATGCACCCAGGTTGCCTGCACCGGCTTCGCTCGCGACGCGGAACAGCGCCTCGGCGTAGGGACGGGCAATGGTTGCGGTTTCAGCCATGATTAGAGCTCAGCCTTGAGTTGATTGAGCAGGTCGGCGTGCACCTGCGCGTTCACTTCACGCTTGAGGATCTGCTCGGCGCCCTTCACGGCCAGCGTAGCAACCTGGTCGCGCAGCTGTTCGCGGGCGCGGGTCACTTGCTGGTCCGCCTCGGCCTTGGCCTGGGCGATGATGCGTGCGGCTTCTGCCTGGGCGTTCTGCTTGATCTCGTCGGCCGTCAGTTGGGCGCGCTTCTCGGCGTCAGCGACGCGTTGGGCACCCTCGGTGCGGGCTTCGGCCAGGGCCTGGTCCACACGCTTGTTGGCGAGTTCGAGCTCGGCCTTGCCTTTTTCGGCAGCGGCGAGGCCATCGGCGATCTTCTTTGCGCGTTCGTCGAGCGCCTTCACCAGCGGCGGCCAAATGAATTTGGCAACAACCCACCACAGGATGAAGAACACGACCATCTGCGCAAAAAACGTTGCGTTCAGATTCATGGTGTGTTCCTTTCGGTAATCAAACTACAGATAAATGCACAAGGGCGGCCAGGCCATCGGACTGAGGCCTGCGCCGCCCGTCAGCATCATGCAGACCGAAAAGACTTACTGAATGACAGCCAGCAGCGGGTTGGCGAAGGCGAACAGCATTGCAACACCCACGCCGATCAGGAATGCCGCGTCGATCAGGCCAGCCAGCAGGAACATCTTGGTTTGCAGCGGGTTCATCAGCTCAGGCTGACGTGCGCATGCCTCGATGTACTTACCGCCCATCAGGGCGATACCCAGGCAGGCACCGATGGCGCCCAGACCGATGATGATGCCGATGCCGATAGCGGTCAGACCCTGGATGTTGGCGAGATATGCTTGCATGATGACTCCTTTAAATTGAGAGAGACTTAGAACCAAAAAACCAAAAAACCAAAAACCGTGAAATCAGTGGTGATCGTGAGCCTGGCCGATGTACACCAGCGTCAGCATCATGAAAATGAATGCCTGCAGCAGCACGATCAGGATGTGGAAGATGGCCCAGACGGCGCCAGCAATCACGTGACCGACAAAGCCCAGTGCGGACAGATCGCCGCTGAACGTCCAGATCGAACCCAGCAGCGCGATCAGCAGGAACACGAGTTCGCCGGCGTACATGTTGCCGAACAACCGCATGCCGAGCGAAACGGCCTTGGCCAGGTATTCGATGACGTTCAGGATCAGGTTGAACGGGGCCAGGTACCACTTGGCGCCGAACGGGGCCGAGAACAGCTCGTGCATGAAGCCGCCCACGCCCTTGATCTTGAAGCTGTAGTAGATCATCAGCACCAGCACGGCGCACGACATGCCCAGCGTGCCGTTCAGATCGGCGGTGGCCACGGCGCGGTGATGCGGCAGGTGGAGATGGAAGATGCCCAGCAGGTGGTTCAGGCCGGTGACCCAGTCCACGGGGATCAAGTCGATCGCGTTCATCATGGTGATCCAGCAGAACACCATCAGCGCCAGCGGGGCGATCCACGAGCGGTCGCCGTGGATGATGCCCTTGGCCTGGTCGTCCACCATCTCGACGATCATTTCCACGAAAGCCTGGAAGCGGCCCGGCACGCCGGCTGTCACGCGGCGCGCGGCTGCGTACAGGAACAGCAGTGCGAGCACGCCGCACAGGACGGACCAGAACACCGTGTCATAGTTGATGACACTGAAATCGACCACGGAATGCTGCTTGCCGCCGATCGAATTCAAGTTCTGCAAATGTTCGGCGATATAGCCTGAGGGTGTGAGCGTATGCCCTGCGCCTTGCGTAGCTTCTGCTGACATGTCGTTGCGAACCGTATATTGCGAAATGGATAGGTACTGGCCCCCGCTCTGGCGGAAGCCCGGTACGCGTCTTGCATGGCCTTCGGTCACGTGACCGGTCACCGCCAGGCAAGCCGCCTTGTTGTTCTGGGCAAACCTTGCTCACGCGGCACGGGCCCTTTCGAGGCGCGCCGCGCGTGAAACTGAAACCTCTTGATATTCCGGAGGGGTGCCTCATTTCAATCGGCAGCCGACCCTTGCATCCGGCCACCGCTTCATGAATCCGCTCAGCGAATCGCGAGTGCCACCCAATATGTCTTCAGCGCCAACAGGAACGTGACCAGCATCGGTACCCAGCGCAGATCGCGGTACAGCACCACCACCAGCACGAACAGTGCGACGGTGCCGAAGACCTTGATCGCCTCGCCGGCCACCAGGCCGCCGACCGACGGCTGCCCGCGCGACATCCACAGGCGCAGCGCGAAGAAACCGCTCGGCACGAAACACACCGTGCCGCCAAAGAACGCCGACCAGCCAGACGCCGCCTGCTCCTGCGCGAACACCGCCCAGGCCAAGGCCGACAGCAGCGTCACAACGACCTGCGCCATTACCACCCTGGCCGGCGTCATCCGCGACGGGCGCAGCGCTCGCTCGCCCAGCAGTGTCACCGCCTCGGCACGCGAGATCGGATCGACAGCCGGTTCTTCATTCGCGCCATCATCGTCCCAGTCATCATCACGATCGCTCCAGTCGTCGTAACGACGAGCGGTTTTCGGATGCTCCGGAGACGCTGCACGGTCCAGCGAAGGGTCTTGCTGACGGTCTCGCACCACCACCTGCCTAGCCTCGTTCCAGGCCGGAACTTTTCGGGTCCGGCCAGAATTCAAACCGCACGATTCTACGGGGAATCCACGAGTCGAGTCAATCTGCTTTCAGTTAGCTTGCAGCATGTTGCGCACAACGGTTGCTATCACGCCTCCATGATGGCTGGCGGGATATTGCGCGGCAATGACGCAAGACGTAATTGGATTGCGCGCGCAAGGGGGCGCATGATGGCGATTTGACCTGTGCCCGAGCGGTGCACCCTGCCCTTCGACGGTGCAGGCTGTTCGGTTATCGCGCAGATTGTGGGACGCGCCGCAACGGCATCGCGGCATTGTCGCAACAGGCCGACAACCGCGTGCCGCCGGGACACAAAGCGGTTGCCGTAATGCGTGGTTGGCGTTAGGCCACGCGCTGGCCGTCTGCCGGTTCGCGCAGGCGGGTGAGTACGCCGTCCAGGGCGTCATTGCTGGTGAAGTGGATCGTCAGCTGCCCCTTGCCACGCGCGCCGAGCTTGATCTGCACGGCCAGACCCAGCGTATCGGACAATTCTTCTTCCAGGCGCGCTACGTCACGCGTGCCGTTGCCGGTCTTCTGCTTGAGCGACTTGAGGTCGAACGGCTTGAGCGTCGAGGTGACCAGCTTCTCGGTCTCGCGCACCGACAGCCGCTTGTTGACGATCTGGTTGGCCAGCGTGATCTGGTTGGCGCCATCCACGGCCAGCAACGCGCGCGCGTGGCCCATGTCGAGGTCGCCCGCCATCAGCATCGTCTGCACGGGATTGGCCAGGTTCAGCAGGCGCAGCAGGTTCGACACCGCGCTGCGCGAACGGCCGACCGACTCGGCGGCCTGCTCGTGCGTGAACTGGAACTCGCGGATCAGCCGCATGATGCCCTGCGCTTCCTCGAGCGGGTTCAGGTCCTCACGCTGGATGTTCTCGATCAGCGCCATCGCAGCGGCAGCCTCGTCGGCCACGTCCTTCACGAGCACCGGTACCTTGTCCAGGCCCGCGATCTTCGATGCGCGGAAGCGGCGTTCGCCGGCGATGATCTCGTAGCGGTCCGGCTCAGCCACGCGGCGCACGAGGATCGGCTGCATCAGCCCCTGTGCGCGGATGCTGGCGGCCAGCTCCTGCAGCGCGCCCTCGTCCATGCGCGTGCGCGGCTGGTACTTGCCCGGCTGCAGCTGCTCCAGGCGGAGCACGGTGGGCGCGCCCTCCTGCTTCGCGGTCTCGACGATCTCGGCGGGGCCGCCCAGCAGTGCCTCCAGTCCACGGCCGAGGCCCTTCTTCTTCGCGGTACTCATGGTCGCCATCCTTCTATGCAAATCCGCGACGCTCAACCGAGCTGCCGCACGCGCGCGATCATCTCCGCGCCGAAATCGAGATACGCCTTGGCGCCCTTCGACGCTGCGTCGAACGCCACCCCCGGCATGCCATAGGACGGTGCCTCGGCGAGCCGCACGTTGCGCGGAATCACGGTCTTGAACACCTTGTCGCCGAAGTGGGCCTCCAGCTGCGCCGACACCTGCTGCTGCAGCGTCACGCGCGGGTCGAACATCACGCGCAACAGGCCGATCACCTTCAGATCGCGGTTCAGGTTCGCGTGAACCTGCTTGATCGTATTGACGAGGTCCGAGAGCCCCTCCAGCGCGAAGTACTCGCACTGCATCGGCACGATCACGCCATGCGCGGCGCAGAGGCCGTTCAGCGTCAGCAGCGACAGTGATGGCGGGCAGTCGATCAGCACGAAGTCGTACTCGGCATCCACCTCGGCCAGCGCCTGCTTGAGGCGGCGCTCGCGCTGGTCCAGCTCGACCAGTTCCACCTCGGCACCGGCCAGTTCGCGGTTGGCGGGTACCACGTCGTAGCGCCCCGACTCCGAACGCTGCCGCGCCTGCTGCACCGTCGACAGCCCCACCAGTACCTGATACACGCTGTGTTCGAGCGACTGCTTGTCGATGCCGGAGCCCATCGAGGCATTGCCCTGCGGGTCGAGGTCCACCAGCAACACGCGCTGCCCCTGCGCGGCCAACCCGGCGGCCAGATTCACCGTGGTGGTGGTCTTGCCCACACCGCCCTTCTGATTGGCGATCACGAATACCTTGGCCATAGGCGCTAGCTGCTCCTCAGTGCTTGCCGCCGGCGGGAGGCCGGCTTGTGCTGAATTGTTCACATTGTCGTTCATGACCGGCGCGACAGCACCACGAGGTGCCGTTCCGCGTCCAGTTCCGGCACCGTCAGCTTCGGTACCGCCTCCACCTGCCACGTCGCCATCAGTCCGGCAGCTTCCATGCGATCGATCTCCGCCTGTGGATAAATCCCCTTCATCGCGATCAGCTTCCCGCCCGGCGCCAGCAACTGGCCAGACAGATTCACGAAATCGGTCAACTCGGCGAACGCCCGCGACGTGATCACGGCATAGCCGCTGGCGTCCTCGAGCTTCTCCACCGGGCCCCAATGCGCAGCAGCATTGGACAGCCCAAGCTGCGCGCGGCACTGCGTGAGGAACGCGGTCTTCTTCTGGACGATGTCGACCATCAGCACGGACACGTCCGGGCAGGCAATCGCCAAGGGCAGCCCGGGCATGCCGCCGCCGGAGCCGACGTCGAGCACCCTGCCCCGCGCTGGCTCGGCCACGTCCAGGGCGCGCGCGGCTTCCGCCAGCGCCGGCACCGCAGTCAGCGAATCGAGCAGGTGATGCGTGAGCATCTCGTCAGGATGACGGATCGCGGTCAGGTTGTAGACGCCGTTCCACTTGCGCAGCAGCGCCAGGTAGGCGAGCAGCGTGTCGATCTGGGCCGGCGCCAGCGTCAGGCCGATGACCGCGAGGCCGGCTTCCAGGCGGCGGCGTTGCGCGGCGTCGTCGATCGCGGGGTGTCGGGGGCCGCCCACTCAGGCAGCCTCCTGGCCGTTGCCGGCCGGCGTGGCAGCGGGCGCGCCGCGTCCCATGCCCTTCTTCTTGAGGTGTACCAGCAGCAGCGAGATCGCAGCCGGCGTGACGCCCGAGATCCGCGATGCCTGCCCGAGCGTTTCCGGGCGATGCTGGTTCAGCTTCTGGCTCACCTCGAAGCCCAGCCCGCGCACCTCGGTGTAGTCGAAATTAGGCGGCAGCTTCGTCGCCTCGTTGGCCTCCAGCTTGTCCACCTCGGCGGCCTGGCGGGCGATGTACCCGTGGTACTTCACGCCGATCTCGATCTGCTCGCGAATCTGCTCGGCCAGCATTGGATCGGCGTCGAGCACGCACTCGGGCGCATGACGGCCGTCCTGCAGCGTCATCAGTGCCTCATAGGTGACCTCGGGGCGGCGCAGCAGGTCGGCCAGCGAATACTCGCGCTCGATGGCCTTGCCAAGCAGCGGCACGGCGTCGGCTTCCGGCAGCAGCGTCGGGTTGACCCACGTGCTCTTCAAGCGCTCTGTTTCACGTGAAACAGCGTCGCGCTTGCGATTGAAAGCGTCCCAGCGAGCGTCATCGACCACGCCCAGTTCGCGCCCCATCTCGGTCAGACGCATGTCCGCGTTGTCTTCACGCAGGCTCAGACGGAATTCGGCGCGGCTCGTGAACATCCGGTACGGTTCGGTCACGCCACGCGTGATCAGGTCGTCGACCAGCACGCCGAGATAGGCCTGGTCGCGACGCGGCGTCCAGGCATCCCGCTCGCGCACAAAGCAGCCTGCGTTAATACCGGCCAGTAAGCCCTGCGCGGCAGCTTCCTCGTACCCAGTCGTACCGTTGATCTGGCCGGCGAAGAACAGCCCCTGGATGGCCTTGCTCTCCAGCGACGCCTTCAGCGCACGCGGATCGAAGTAGTCATATTCGATCGCGTAGCCGGGACGCAGGATGTGCGCGTTCTCCATGCCGCGGATCGAATGAACCAGATCGAGTTGCACGTCGAACGGCAGGCTGGTGGAGATGCCATTCGGATAGAACTCGTTGGTCGTCAGCCCCTCCGGCTCGAGGAAGATCTGATGGCTTTCCTTGCTCGAAAAGCGATGGATCTTGTCCTCGATACTCGGGCAGTAACGCGGCCCTACCCCTTCGATTACGCCGGTGTACATCGGCGAGCGGTCCAGGCCGCCGCGAATGATGTCGTGGGTACGGCTATTCGTATGGGTGATCCAGCAAGGCAACTGCTGCGGATGCTGGTCCGGACGGCCCAGGAAGGAGAACACCGGTACCGGATCCAGGTCGCCCGGCTGCTCTTCCATCACCGAAAAGTCGATGGTGCGTCCGTCGATACGGGGCGGCGTGCCGGTCTTGAGCCGGCCCTGCGGCAGCTTCAGTTCCTTCAGGCGCGCCGACAAGGACACTGCCGCCGGATCGCCAGCGCGGCCACCGGTGTAGTTGTCCAGCCCGACGTGAATCTTGCCGTCGAGGAACGTTCCCGCCGTCAGCACCACGGCTCGGGCTCGAAAAGCGATGCCCACCTGGGTCATGGCGCCCACCACGCGATCGCCCTCTACCATCAGGTCATCGACCGCCTGCTGGAACAGCATCAGGTTCGGCTGGTTCTCCAGCCGGGTCCGAATCGCCTTGCGATACAGCACACGGTCCGCTTGGGCGCGCGTGGCGCGGACGGCCGGCCCCTTGCTGGAGTTCAGGATACGGAACTGGATACCGGCCTCGTCCGTGGCGGCCGCCATCGCACCGCCCATGGCGTCCACTTCCTTGACCAGATGCCCCTTGCCAATGCCGCCAATCGACGGATTGCAGCTCATCTGACCCAACGTCTCGATGTTATGGCTCAACAGCAGCGTCTGGCAGCCCATGCGGGCGGCGGCAAGCGCGGCTTCGGTGCCGGCGTGACCACCGCCGACGACAATGACATCGAACTCTTTCGGGTAAAGCATGGGACACCTCCTCCGGGAGGCTGGGCGGGAAAAATTCAGGATCCCGAATTATAGCGGCAATCGGATGAGGGACTTTGGTCGGACACCATGTTTCACGTGAAACATGGCGAGGGCGGTACATGGGACGGGGGAGTGTTTCACGTGGAACACACCCTGCGATCTTGGGTGCATACGGTATTTGTGACGCATTTGATGCATTTTTTGCATCGCAACATGACTCGGAGCATGATCGTGGACTCATCCAGAAGGGGGATCAGTCATGAGTTTCCAGGATTCACGGGGCCTCCACATGCTGCCTCAGGCGCCAGAGGAAGCGTCGTACTACACCTATGGAACGCCTAGCGCGGGCCTGGGGCAATATGCGCATCCGAATATGCTGTCGTTCTTGTTCAACCTAGAGTTCAAATGGGGCCGGCACGATGCTCGGAAGCTGGGATTTGGGAACATCAGTCTCGCCGACAGCACCCATTTCAAAGGCCACAAATCGCATAAGGATGGGCTGGATATAGACATTCGGCCCGTCCGCAAGGACGGGAAACACATTCCAGTCGAATATCAGCAGGCGGCCTATGATCGCGCCGCTACACGCCGACTCGTCGAGCTCATTTGGCAATGCGGACACGTTGACTATGTGTACTTTAACGACCTCACAATCGCACGGGTCGTCCGGAAGCCATTCCACGATAACCATCTGCACGTTCGTATCCGAGGATAAGGACAATGAGATCTCAAATGGCTATGGTCCTGTTCGCCACTTTGCTGGGCGTGGTGGCAGTGAGCGCTGCAGCTTCGGCCTGGGAATACGAGTTTCGTCCAGCAAAAGTGGAGTACGTTGTATACGGCGGCTTTCTTGGCGACACGATTCCGCCCAGCAAAAGCGACAGCAAAATTTCCCTTTTGATCTCGGGTAGCGCCGCCCGAGAAATGTTTAACGCCCTTGGACCGGACCGGCCTGCCGCATGCGGCGCTGACGCCTCGACTCGCGTGAGGGAAAAAAGAGAAATTTCTTGTCTGCGATACTCTGCCAAGGAATACGCGTGCTACGTTGGCTTCGACCTAAAAACAGGCAAGAGCATCGGCGGCGTCATCTGCTGAGCCCCCAAAAGAAAAACCCCGCTTCCGCGGGGCCCCTCCCTCTCCGATGTTTCACGTGAAACATCGCACCGCCAGCCTTCAAACCTTCCCGCGGATATACGTAGCGATGCTAGCCGACAGCAATCCCAAGTCCCGCTGGAGGGTCACGAAACCCGCGTTGGGTACCTTGGTCGCCTCGTCCATATAAAGCGGGCGGCGGATCTCGATCTGTAGGCTGTTACGGCGCTCGGCGGGGCGGCCGATCTGGGCGATCAGTTGCACGCCCTTGTACGGGTCGTTGCGGGCGACGGTGTAGCCCATCTCACGCAGTTCCCGCTCCACAAGGTCGACCAGGCCCGGCTCGCACGTGGTGCCGTCCCGGTCGCCCAGTACGAAGTCCGCCAGCGGGCGCGGGCTCTGGATCTTGAGCCGCTCGTAGGCGTTGTTCGGCATCGAGTGCAGGTTCAGGTGCCATACCGCGCCGAAGCGCCCGTAGGCCGCCTCCACCGCCGACGACAGCACCGCGTGGTACGGCCGGTAATAGCGGTCGATCCGCCCCTGCACCTCCGCCACGGACAGCTTGCGGTCATAGATCGGGGTGTTCGCATCCAGCTTGCGCCAGACCAGCCCGTAGCCAAGGCGGGTCTTCTCGCCCGGGGCCAGCGCGGTCGGCCAGGGGCCGTCGAGCAGGTCCGGGTCGAGGTCCTCGAGCATCCGGTTCGGGTCGATATAGACGCGCGGGAAGGTGGCCGCGACCAGCGTCCCGCCGACCTTGGGTACGGCCTCCCACAGCGTATCGATGTGGGTGTCCTCCCCGCCTCGCAGCCGCGCCAGCGGCACCGTCGCGAGGAAGTCCTCCGGATAGAAGACGCCGCTATGCGGCGAATCGCAAATCAGCGGCAGTGGGTCGCCATGGGGGCCCGCCAGTGAGAACGGGCCAATCGGGGCGTCGCCCTGTACAGCTTCGAAAGTCGTCATCGCTCAGTCCAGCTTGATGTTGGCGGCCTTGGCCACGCGCGCATAGCGGGCCATGGCCTGCTGGATCTGCGCCTTGAACTGGTCTGGCGTAGTCGGCACCAGCGTGCCGCCGGACTCCTCAACCTTGCGCTTGAACTCGGGGTTCTGCATGGCCTTGTGGATAGCGGCGTTGAGCTTGTCGACGATGGCGGGCGGCGTGCCGGCCGGTGCGACGATGCTGAACCAGCCCCCGTCGCCCATATCCTTGAAGCCGAGTTCGCTATAGGTCGGTACGTTAGGCAGCTGCGAAGAGCGCGTGGCACCCAGCACCGCCAGCGCGCGCAGGCGGCCCGATTTCACGTGGGGCAGCGTGGACGACAGGTTGTCGGTAATCGCATTGACCTGCCCTGCCACGGCATCGTTGAGTGCCAGCCCGGCACCCTTGTAGGGCACGTGCAGCAGGTCGATCTTGGCCAGCATCATGAAGTTCTCGATGTTGACGTGCCCCAGCGAGCCCGCGCCCGGCGACGCGAACGTGTACTTGCCCGGGTTCGCCTTGGCCAGCGCGATAAACTCCTGCATCGTCTTGGCCGGCACGCTCGGGTGCACGGCGAACACGCTCGGGATGGCAACCACATTGGTCACCGGCGCGAAGTCCTTGATCGGGTCATAGCCGAGCTTCGGGTAGACGGCCGGGTTCGAGCCGTGCGTGCTCACGGTGGCCATGCCGATGGTGTAGCCGTCCGGCGCCGAACGCGCCACCTGCTCCATGCCGATGGAGCCGCCCGCCCCACCCTTGTTGTCCACGACGATGGTCTGGCCCAGTTCGCGGCCGGCGAATTCGGCCACCAGGCGGGCCGACAGATCGGTGGATCCGCCCGCCGCGAACGGCACCACGAGCCGGATCGGCTTGTTCGGATAGCTGCCTTGCGCAATGGCGTGGCCGCTGGCGGTGGCGCCCAGCGTGGCGGCCAGGGCGATGCCGCTCAGCAGGAACTGGCGTCGCGGGGAACGGGCTCGGGTCATCTGATCAAACTCCTCTTTATCGTTCTCGATGGGGGATACCGAGCGTCGAGTGTCGGGAGTTTACCGGTCGCGCACAAACGACTATATTGCACGGTTGCATTACCAAAGATCATCCTAACCGCGCCCCCGCGCCCTGCCCCATGCGGCTCCGTTCCCCGTCGATGTCCGAGTTGCACGCGTTCGCCACGGCGGCGCGCCTCGGCAGCTTCACGCGCGCGGCAGAGACGCTCTGCGTGACGCAGGGCGCCATCAGCCGTGCCATCGCACGCCTGGAAGAGCACTTCGGCCAGCCGCTGGTCCATCGCAACGCGCACCGGCTGACGCTGACCGAGGCGGGACGAACCTATCTGGAAGCGGTGGCCGGCCCGCTGACCGCCATCGAAGCCGCCAGCGCGGCAATGCTGCAACGGGATCAGGACCGGCAGCACCGCCTCACACTGTCGGCCGTGCCCACGCTGGCGAGCGTCTGGCTCGTACCGCGCCTGCCCGACTTCCATCGCCGCCACCCCGAGATCCGGCTCGACTTCGTGCCCTATCGTCGCAACGAGGATCTTTCCGGGCCGACGCCCGATGCGGCGCTGCTCGCCGGCGTGGCGGACAAGTGGCCGGGACTGCAGGCCGACTATGTGATTGGCCGCGAGATGGTGCCGGTCTGCCACCCCGCACGGGCCCACGCCCGGCGTGCGGCGGGAAGATGGCAGCACCCCGCCGACCTGCTCCAGGAACCACTGCTGTTCCACACCACGGCGCCCGCCAACTGGCAGCACTGGCTCGAAGCGGCGGGCGTACCCAGTGCTGCGCCCCGGCTGGCCACCGGCTTCGACCAGGTGTCGATCCTCGTCCAGGCAGTGAAGGCGGACATGGGACTGGCAGTGCTCCAGCGCTGCCTGGTGCGCGACGAAATCGCCGCCGGCGCGGTGGTCGCTCCGTTCGATCTGCCGATCCGGCTACAGCGTGGGTACTTCCTTTGCGCACCCAAGGAGCGACGCGACCACGTAGCGCTGAATTGCTTCCGCGCATGGCTGTTGGAGGTGGCGCGGGAGGATGAGCTGCATAGCTGATACCTCTGCATTGATGCTGGAAAGCATCCATCCTGAACATCTATCTCAATACTTTATTCTTTCCACAAATAATAAAGCCGGCTTATGGCCGGCGTTCATTCCTCTAACTTAAGCAACCGTACCGACTTCGTACACTAAGCCGCCTTCTTCGCCAGCCCGAGGTACGTTTCGATCACCTTCGGATTGCTCGCCAACTCCGCCGCCGGCCCTTCCATCGCCATGTCGCCGGTCTCGATCACATAGGCGTAGTCGGCCACCTGCAACGCGGCGCGCGCGTTCTGCTCGATCAGCAGCGTTGCCACGCCGGTCTCGCGCAGGTTGTGGATGATGTGGAAGATCTCCTTGACGATCAGCGGCGCCAGCCCGAGGCTAGGCTCGTCGAGCATCAGCAACTGCGGCTTGGCCATCAGCGCACGACCCACCGCCAGCATCTGGCGCTCGCCACCTGACAGCGTGCCGGCGTCCTGCTTCGCGCGCTCCTTCAGCCGGGGAAACAGTGCGTAGACCACCTCCATCTGATCGAGGTAATTGCGCTCGCCGGCCCTCTTGCGCCGAAACGCGCCAAGCTGGAGGTTGTCCTCCACCGTCATCGACGCGAACAACTCGCGCTTCTCCGGCACCAGGCACATGCCGCGCGCGACGCGCCCCTCCACCGGAATGCCCGCCATGTCATGGCCGAGGTAGCGCACCGCGCCGTTCGACGATCCACTGACCGGCAGCGCGCCCATGATCGCGTTGAGCATCGTGGACTTGCCCGCGCCATTCGGGCCGATCACGGTGACGATCTTGCCGGCGGCCACCTTCAGGCTGGCGCCATGCACCGCCTCGACCTTGCCGTAGCGGACATGCAGGTCATCGACTTCCAGAATCAGATTCATCTCATATCCTCACTCGACGCCGCCCAGATAGGCTTCCAACACAGCCGGATTCTTCTGGACCTCCTCCGGCACGCCCTCGGCGATGCGCGTCCCGAACTCCATCACCACGAGGCGATCGGTCAGGTTCATCACGAAATCCATGTCATGCTCCACCAACAGCACGCTCATGCCCTCGCCCTTCAGCTTCTTCAGCAGCTCGGCCAGCGCCTGCTTCTCCTTGTAGCGCAGGCCGGCCGCTGGTTCGTCCAGCAGCAGCAGCGCCGGGTCGCAGCACAGCGCGCGCGCAATTTCGAGAATGCGTTGCTGGCCCAGCGCCAGACTGCCTGCTTCCATGTACATGCAGTCGGCCAGGCCCACGCGCTCGAGCTGCCGGCGCGCCTCGAACAGCAGCTTCTGCTCCTCGGCCTGATTCATGCGGAGAATCGCCGCAGCCACACCGCCCTGGGGGCGGAAGTCGCCGCGCAGATGCGCGCCGATGGCCACGTTCTCGAGGACCGTCATCGTCGGCAGCAGGTGCACGTGCTGGAAGGTCCGGCCCACGCCGCGCTTGACGATCTCGCGCGACGGCAAGCCCGAGATCACCTCGCCGCGATAGCGCACCTCGCCGCGCGTCAGCGGCAGCACACCCGTGACAAGGTTGAAGGTGGTGGACTTGCCGGCACCGTTCGGCCCGATCAGCCCGATGATCTCGCCCGCGTGCACCTGGAAGCTCACGTCGTTCACCGCCACCAGCCCGCCGAACTGCTTGCGCGCCGCGCGCACGTCGAGGATCAGCTCGCCGGCCTCGGGCTTATGGCGCACCGGCAGCGGCTGCGCGTCGTCCGGCGCCGTCACCGGCGGCCCAGACGGGAACAGCCGGCGCAGGAACGGCCAGATGCCGTCGCTCGCATACTGCAGCAGCAGCACCATCAGCACGCCGAAGACAATGATCTCGAAGTTGCCCGTGGAGCCGAGCAGCTTCGGCAGCAGCCCCTGCAGCACGTCCTTGAGGATGGTGAGGATGCCCGCGCCGAGCACCGCGCCCCAGACGTGGCCCACGCCGCCCACCACCGCCATGAACAGGTACTCGATGCCGTAGTTGAGCCCGAACGGCGTCGGGTTCACGGCGCGCTGGAGGTGCGCGTAGAGGAAGCCCGACACGCAGGCCAGCACCGCCGCCACCACGAAGATCACCACCTTCATCCAGGCGGTGTTCACGCCCATCGCCTCGGCCATCGTGCCGCCGCCCTTGAGCGCGCGGATGGCACGGCCCGGCCGCGAGTTCAGCAGGTTCTGCATGGCCAGCACCGCCAGCAGCACCACCACCCAGATCAGATAGAACATCGAGCGCCCGGACTGCAGCGACACGCCGAAGAGCGACAGCACCGGCACGCCGTTCAGGCCATCGTACTTGCCCAGGAACTCAAGGTTGCCGAACAGGAAGAACAGCGAAAGCCCCCAGGCGATCGTCGCCAGCGGCAGGTAGTGGCCCGACATCCTCATCGTGATCAGCCCGATCACGTAGGCGCACGCCATCGTGATGCCCAATCCCACCACCAGCCCAAACCACGGCGACAGGCCGAACTGCGTGGTCAGGTAGGCCGTGCTGTACGCGCCCAGGCCGACGAACGCCGCCTGGCCGAACGAGGTCATGCCGCCCACGCCAGTCAGCAGCACGAGCCCGATCGCCACAATGCTATAGAGGCCGATGTAGTTGCCGAGGGTGATCCAGAACTCGGGCGTCGGCAGCACGGGCAGCAAGGCCAGCACGACGACGAACAACATCGTGAGAATACGATTGCGCGTAGCGGCTGGGGTGCGCGCCTGCGTGCGAGGGCGGGCGATGTCTGCCGGCTTGTCGGCCACAGTCTTGTCGGTCAGCAATGTCATGGCTTACTCCTCTTCCTCGACATGCTTGCTGGTCAGCGAGCGCCACAACAGCACCGGGATAATCAAGGTGAATACGATGACCTCCTTGAACGCGCTGGCCCAGAAGGACGAATAGGATTCGAGCAAGCCGACCAGGATCGCGCCCAGCGCCGCCACCGGATAGCTGACCAGCCCGCCGACGATGGCCCCCACGAAGCCCTTCAGGCCCACGAGGAAGCCGGACTCGTAGTACACCGTGGTCAGCGGGGCGATCAGGATGCCGCACAGCGCGCCCATCGCCGCCGCCAACGTGAACGACAAGCGCCCCGCCTGCGTGGTGCCGATGCCGACCAGCCGCGCGCCGAGCCGGTTCACGGCCGTGGCGCGCAGCGCCTTGCCCTGGAGCGTGCGCTCGAAATAGAAGTACAGCGCGCCGATCAGCAGCGCCGACACGCCCACCACCCACAGGCTCTGGCCGGAGACGCTCAGGGTGCCGATGTCGAAGCGCGCATCGGAGAACGCGCTGGTGCGCGAGCCCTCGGCGCCGAACATCACCAGACCCAGCCCTACCAGCGCGAAGTGGACGCCCACCGAGACGATCAGCAGCACCAGCGTGCTGGCCTCGGCCAGCGGCTGGTACGCCAGCCGGTACAGCATTGGCCCGAGCGGAATCACGATCAGCAGCGTCAGGGCGATCTGCGCGAGCATCGGCAGGGGCTGCCCGCCGTACTGCTGCACGACCAGGTGGACGGCCAGCGGAAACACCACGTACTTGCCGGCCAGCACGGCCAGCCGGCGCGGGGCGGTACGGCGCAGCTCGGCACTGCGCAGCACGGTCACGCACTCGTAAAGGAACGTCAGCAGGCCCATGGCCAGCAGCAGCCACGTGATCTGTGGCGCGTGGCCGGCCTGCATCGCAGCGAGCGTCAGGGCGCCATACGCCACGAACTCGCCCTGGGGAATGAAGATGACGCGCGTCACCGAGAATACCAGCACCAGTGCCAGTGCCAGCAGCGCGTAGATCGCGCCGGAGGTGATGCCGTCCTGCGCCAGGATGGCCGCAATCGAGAGGTCCATTGTCTCCCCGTGTCTGGAAACGTGTCGTGGAAGAAGGCATGGCGTCACCGGCTCGGCGCCGCCGCCCTCCTGAACAGGGTCATCCGGGCATCATCACAGGATCCGGCGGACAAAAAAAGGGCGCATGGATCGCCATGCGCCCTTTTTTGCCTCGTGACTCCGCAACTTGCTCCGTACCGCCGGTCGATTGCCGGCTTACTTCGTTTGCAGCTTCCACTTGCCATCCACGATCTGCACCATCACGCGCGCGCGCTGGTCCATGCCGAGGTGGTCGGTGGGGCTCATGGTGATGATGCCGTGCGAGACGGGCAGGTTCTTCGTCTGCTCGAGGGCGTCGCGCAGTGCCTTGCGGAATTCCTTGGTGCCGGGCTGGCCCTTCTTGAGCGCCTCCGGGATCGCGTTCTGCAGCAGCAGGCCGGCGTCCCAGGCGTGGCCGCCGAAGGTCGACACCTGCCCGCCGAAGGCCTTCTCGTAGGCAGTCTTGTAGGTCACCGCCGGCTTCTTCACCGGATTGCTGTCGGGCAGCTGCTCGGCCACCAGCAGCGGACCAGCCGGCAGGTACGTGCCCTCGCAGTCCTTGCCGCAGACGCGCAGGAAGTCGGGGTTGGCCACGCCGTGGGTCTGGTAGATCTTGCCCTTGTAGCCGCGCTCCTTGAGCGTCTTGGCCGGCAGCGCCGCCGGCGTACCCGAACCAGCGATCAGCACCGCGTCGGCGTTGGCGCCCATCATCTTGAGGACCTGGCCGGTCACCGAGTTGTCGGTGCGCGCAAAGCGCTCGTTGGCCACTACCTTGATCTTGCGCATCTCCGCCACCTTGGCGAATTCCTGCGCCCAGCTCTCGCCGTAGGCATCCGCGAAGCCGATGAATGCCACCGTCTTCACGTTGTTGTTCGTCATGTGCTCGGCAATGGCGGTGGCCATGTGCGAGTCATTTTGCGGCGTCTTGAACACCCAGGCGCGCTTGGCGTCCATCGGCTCGATGATGCGGGCCGAGGCGGCCATCGAGATCATTGGCGTCTCGCTCTCGGCGGCGATGTCGACCATCGCGAGCGAGTTCGGCGTGACCGTGGAGCCCACCACCACGTCGACCTTGTCCTCGCTGATGAGCTTGCGGGTGTTCTTGACGGCGGTGGTGGTGTCGGTGGCGTCGTCGAGCACGAAGTACTCGATCTTCTTGCCCGCGATCTCCTTGGGCAGCAGCGTGAACGTGTTCTTCTCGGGAATGCCGAGCGAAGCGGCAGGCCCGGTGGCCGATACGGTAACCCCCACCTTGACCTGGGCACTCGCCGTCCCGGCAAACAGGCTGGCGGCGGCAAGGGCCATCACGCTGGCGCGCTTGAATGTCATCTCGTCTCCTTCAGTTCCAAAAAGGAAAAAGGCATCCGCCGGCTTCCGGCCGGCGGATGCCCTCAGTTCTTGGTTTGGCCCGTTTTTCGGGCTCTATGGCCGGCGCAGCGCTGGCGCCGGCGTCAATGTCGGGAACTTCGAAGACCGTCCCGTTTGCTTTTCCCGTCCTGCGCGGCTTACCCCCGGATTGCGCAGTTGCATTCCCCGACCGTGCGGTCGGGAATGCGAATCGAGTCTAACACAGCGATTTCGTACGAAAAGGCGGGATTAACCCGCAGCGGCGCGGGCGCAACAGTCAGGGTCGGCTGGGAAAGCCGGCCAGTGGCGGGATTGGGGTCGATGCCGAGGTCAGCCGAGCTGCTTGGGCGTCGGCACGAGGCTGCGGTGCAGGAGCCCATCGGCCCCGGGGGCAAAGCCACGCGGCGCGACTGTGGGATCGGCCAGCAGTCCGGGCACCAGCCACACCTGCCGGATACCGTGCGCACGGCACCAGTCGGCCAGCACGTCACAGCAGGCGGCGAGCGACGTCGCCGAAGCCGCCAGATCGGCCGGCCCCCACCATTCCGCTGCCAGCGCAACCCGGCCGCCTGTGGACAAGCTGTGGATAAATGTCACCGGCAGCAGTCCGTGCACCGAGTTGGGGCTCGCTGCCTCGGGCCAGTTTCCGGCCTCGGCGCCAGCGCCATCGATAAGACAAAGCCCCTGCCCGCCCTGCGCCAGGAGTGCTTCCAGCGACAGCCGGCGGGCGCGGGCCTCGGGTACGGCAAGCGGTGCGCGGGCCATCAGCCAGGCGTCGACCAGGGCGGCGTCGGCAGGGGTGCCGACCCGCACGAGCCCTTGTGGGCACGAGGAAAGCGGGGATGGGTGATCCATGGACAGGAAGGACGGCAGAACGATAAGCCTCGTGCGCCAGCCGGCGCAGCAAATGAAAAAGGCGCTGCCAGGGATCACCCGGCAACGCCTTTTTATTGTATTGGCTGCTGCTACCCGACACCGGGTGCGCGCCTGTCGTCTCCTCGCTTCCGCCTCCATTTAACCTGCGAAAACCGTATATGCAATGTAACGAAGCGGTGCGTATGAAACAAGCTAGCAGAAACCCTAGCCCCAAAAGCGGGCATGTCGACCTGTCATCACTCGCACTTTAGCTACTTCTTGCGACTCGTCAGCGCGATCAGTTCGCCCATGATGCCCCGGCGGAACGTCAGCACGCAGATCACGAAGATGATGCCGGTGACCATCGTCACCGACTCGCCCAGCGCGTTGAACCAGGAGATGCCGGTCAGATTCGCCAGGAACGAACCAATGTCGCCAAGCTTGTTCTCGAGCGCCACCACCACGAAGGCGCCGACGATCGGGCCAGACAGCGTGCCCAGGCCGCCCACCAGCGTCATCAGGATCACCGAGCCGGACATCGACCAGTGCACGTCGGTCAGCGTGCCGAAGCCCAGCACCAGCGCCTTGATCGAACCGGCCAGCCCCGACAGCGCAGCCGAGATCACGAAGGCGAGCAGCTTGAAGCGGTCGACATCGTAACCAAGCGAAATCGCACGCGGCTCGTTCTCCTTGATGGCCTTGAGGATCTGGCCGAACGGCGAGTGCACGGTACGCACGATCAGCGCGAATGCAGCCACGATGATGGCCAGCGCCACGTAGTACAGCGTGATGTCCTCGGAGAGCGAGAGCACGCCGAACAGCTTGCCGCGCGGAATGCCCTGCAGGCCGTCCTCGCCGCCCGTGAACGGCGCCTGCAGGCAGATGAAGAACAGCATCTGCGCCAGCGCCAGCGTAATCATCGAGAAATAGATGCCCTGGCGCCGGATGGCCAGCGAGCCGACCACGTAGCCGATGCCGGCCCCGGTCAGCGTGCCGAGGATCAGGCCCACTTCCGGCGTCACACCCCAGACCTTCATCGCGTGACCGGCTGCGTAGCCGGCGCCACCGAAGAAGGCCGCGTGGCCGAACGAGAGCAGCCCGGTAAAGCCGATCAGCAGGTTGAATGCGCACGCGAACAGCGCGAAGCACATCACCTTCAGTACGAACACCGGGTAGGCACCCGCCATCGGGGCCACGATCAGCCCCAGCAGCAGCAAGCCGTAAAGCACCTTCTTCTGCACACCCGCTCCGTTCCTGATGGTTCTGGTGCTCACAGGCACCGCAGTTTGTCCGGTTTGTCCGCTCATCACTTCTCCCTCCCGAACAGGCCAGCCGGGCGCAGCAGCAGCACGATCACCATGATGAAGAACACCACCGTGGCCGATGCCTCAGGATAGAACACCTTGGTCAGGCCCTCGACCACGCCGAGGCCCAGGCCGGTAAGGATGGAACCCATGATCGAACCCATGCCGCCGATCACCACCACGGCGAACACGACGATGATCAGGTTCTGGCCCATCAGCGGCGACACCTGGATCACCGGCGCCGCCAGCACGCCCGCGAAGGCCGCCAGCGCCACACCGAAGCCGTAGGTCAGCGTCACCATCAGCGGCACGTTGACGCCGAAGGCCTCCACCATCTTGGGGTTCTCGGTGCCGGCGCGCAGGTAGGCGCCAAGCTTGGTCTTCTCGATCACGAACCACGTGGCGAAGCAGACCACCAGCGATGCCACCACGACCCAGGCGCGATAGTTCGGCAGGATCATGAAGCCGAGGTCGGTGGCGCCCTGGAGCGCGTCAGGCGGCGAGTACGGCAGGCCCGAGACGCCGTAGATCGAGCGGAACACGCCTTCGATCACCAGCGTGATGCCCAGCGTCAGCAGCAGCCCGTAGATATGGTCGAGCTTGTAGATCCAGCGCAGCATCGACTTCTCGATGATCACGCCGAGCGCGCCGACGATGAGCGGCGAGAGCGCCAGCATGACCCAGTAGTTGAGCCCGGCGTACTCCATGCCCGCCCAGGCCAGCAGCGCGCCGAGCATGAACAGCGCGCCGTGTGCGAAGTTGATGACGTTGAGCAGGCCGAAGATCACGGCCAGCCCGAGGCTCAGCATCGCGTAGAAAGCGCCATTGACCAGCCCCAGCAGCAACTGGGACAGCATGGCGGGTAGAGGAATTCCGAATATGTCCATTGGCGTCGAGTGCCTGAGTGTCTATCCCCTCCCCCGCCAGCGGGAGAGGGGCGCAAAACCAATGCTTACTTCTTCAACATTGCGCACTTCGACTCGGCAACCGTCGTGAAGGCCTGGTCGCCCGGGATCGTTGCCACGACCTTCAGGTAGTCCCAAGGCTTCTTCGAATCCGCCGGCGCCTTCACCTGCATCAGGTACATGTCGTGGATGTTGCGGCCGTCGGCGCGGATCTGACCCTTGTTGTAGAAGTCGTTGATCTTCATCTTCTTCAGCTCGGCCATCACCTTGTCCGGATCGTCGGTCTTGGCCGTCTCCACCGCCTTCAGGTACGTGCTGACCGCCGAGTAGTCGGCCGCCTGCAAGCTGCTCGGCATCTTCTTCATCTTGCCGAAGAAGCGATTGGCCCACTTGCGGGTGTCGTCGTTCATGTCCCAGTACCAGCTGTCGGTCATCAGCAGGCCTTCGGTGTTCTTCAGGCCCAGACTATGCACGTCATTGATGAACATGAGCAGACCAGCGATCTTCATATTCTTCGTGATACCGAATTCCTTGGCCGCCTTGATCGCGTTGATCGTGTCGCCGCCGGCGTTGGCCAGACCCAGGATCTGCGCCTTGGACGACTGCGCCTGGAGCAGGAACGAAGAGAAGTCCGATGCCGACAGCGGATGGCGCACCGCGCCAACCACCGTGCCGCCATTGGCCTTGACCACAGCCGCGGTGTCGGTCTCGAGCGAGTGGCCGAAGGCGTAGTCGGCGGTCAGGAAGAACCACGACTTGCCGCCCTGCTTCACCACCGCGCTGCCAGTGCCCTTGGCCAGCGCCACCGTGTCATACGCGTAGTGCACCGTGTACGGCGAGCACTCCTCGTTGGTCAGGCGGGCCGTGCCGGCGCCGATGTTGATGTAGACGCGCTTCTTCTCGGACGCCACCTTGTTCATGGCCAACGCGGTGCCGGAGTTGGTGCCGCCCACCAGCAGGTCCAGGCCCTGCTGGTCCATCCATTCGCGTGCCTTCGAGGCAGCGATGTCGGCCTTGTTCTGGTGGTCGGCGGACATCAGCTCGATCGGCTTGCCCAGCACCTTGCCACCATGGTCCTCGATGGCCATCTTGATGGCTTCCAGGCCGCCCGGGCCGTCGATGTCGGCATACAGGCCCGACAGGTCGGTGATATAGCCAATCTTCACGGTGTCGCCCCAAGCAGTTCGTTCAGCACCGGCATCTTGGCCTGCAGCTCGGCGGCGGCGAAGCGCTCGACGATCTGCCCGTGCTCCATCACGTAGAAGCGGTCGGCCAGCGGCGCGGCGAAGCGGAAGTTCTGCTCCACCATCACCACCGTGTAGCCCTTCTTCTTCAGCATCAGGATCATGCGCGCGAGGGCCTGCACGATCACCGGCGCCAGGCCCTCCGAGATCTCGTCGAGCAGCAGCAGGCTCGCGCCGGTACGCAGGATGCGCCCCACCGCCAGCATCTGCTGTTCGCCGCCGGACAGCCGTGTGCCCTGGCTCTGGCGCCGTTCGGCCAGGTTCGGGAACATCTCGTAGATCTCGGCCTCGCTCATGCCCCGGCTGGCGTCGGCACCCTTGAGCACCGGGGGCAGCATCAGGTTTTCTTCGCAAGACAGGCTCGAGAAGATCGCCCGCTCTTCCGGGCAGTAGCCGATGCCGTAATGCGCGATCTTGTGCGTGGGCAGGCCAATGGTCTCGTGCCCGTTGACCTTGATCGAGCCCTTGCGGGCGCCGGTCAGGCCCATGATGGCGCGCATGGTGGTAGTGCGGCCCGCGCCGTTGCGGCCGAGCAGCGTGACCACTTCGCCGTGGTTCACGGTCAGGTCCACGCCGTGCAGGATGTGCGACTCGCCGTACCAGGCGTTCAGGTCCTTGATTTCAAGGGCGGGAGTGTTGGTGTTCATCTCAGTGCGCCCCCTGCAGTTCCGCGTCGACCGTGCCCATATAGGCTTCCATCACGCGCGGGTCCTTGGACACCTCCGCGTAGGGCCCTTCGGCCAGGATCGCGCCGCGCTGGAGCACGGTGATCTTGTCGGCGATGGAGGACACCACGTTCATGTTGTGCTCCACCATCAGGATGGTGCGGCCAGCGGAGACCTTCTTGATCAGCTGCGTCACGCGGTCCACGTCCTCGTGGCCCATGCCCTGCGTGGGCTCGTCCAGCAGCATCARCTCGGGCTCCATCGCCAGCGTGGTGGCGATCTCCAGCGCGCGCTTGCGGCCGTACGGCAGGTTGACGGTGACGGTCTCGGCGAACTCGGTCAGACCCACTTGCTCGAGCAGGTCCATCGCCCGGTCGTTGAGCACATCGAGCGAACGCTCGCTGCGCCAGAACTGGAACGAGGTGCCAAGCTGGCGCTGCAGGCCAATGCGCACGTTCTCGCGCACGGTCAGGTGCGGGAACACGGCGGAAATCTGGAACGAACGGATCACGCCGCGCCGCGCAATCTGCGCCGGCCTCTCGCGGGTGATGTCGATGCCGTTGAAAAGGATGGTGCCGGTGGTCGGCTCCAGGAACTTGGTAAGCAGGTTGAAGCAGGTCGTCTTGCCTGCGCCGTTGGGGCCGATCAATGCGTGGATCGAGCCGCGCCGCACCTGCAGGT